>JADLAB010000505.1 GCA_020848455.1 Polyangiaceae bacterium | reverse complement strand
CGGCTCCACGGCGTCGTCGGTAGACTCCTCGTCGACGATCTCGGCGACCGGCGCCACGTCGAGGTAGCGACTGAGAGACAGCGTGTACACGAGCGCCCGGCAGAGCGGCTCGGGCGCGAGCCGCGCCGCCACGAGCTCCGGAAGTGTCACGCGCCCGCGCTGAATCACCTCCACGAGCTGCACCGCCTCGCCCGAGAACCCGAAGCGCCGCACGTCGGCGTCGCCGCGGATGGTGAACGGCGCGCGCCCGATACGCCCGAGCGTGCCGTGCATGCGCGTCGAGGCCTCGGCGTGGGTGCGCAGCCCGACCCAGAGGATCTGCAGCGGGTCGACGCGCGGCGCCCGGCCCGGCGTGTCGGCGAAGGCGTCGACACCCTCGCGGAAGACGAAGGTGGTCGCGGGCGGGAAGCCGAAGATCCGCGCCATGCGCAGGATGAGCTGCCGGGCGAGCGCCCACTCGAGCGTGCGCTCGTCGATGTGGCCCAGCGCGACGAGCGCCTCGCCGACGAGCCCCGGATCGCACAGCGCGCGCTCGATCTCGGTGGAGGTCACGACCCCGGCGTTCACGAGAACGCCGCCGAACAGCGCGAAGTTGTCCGCGCAGCGCACGCGCCGAGGGATGCCGCGCTTCAGCTGCACGACGCAGCTCGGTCCGCCGGGTGGCTCGACCGCGAGCGCACCCCCGACGCGGGCGTCGAGGGCGCGCACCAGGAAGTGGGCGAACGGCTCCTCACGAAACAGCCCCGGCTCCGTCGGCGGCTGTGGAGGACACATGGGCCCACTCTACGTCAGGCCGGCCGGTACGGGAACCACGAAGGTGGTACGGTCCGGCCCCGCGCGCGGGTCCCATCCGTCGCATTCCGCACGCGCGCACCTCGGCCGGCGCCGGCACTTCTTCGAGGCATCCCCTGATGGGGGCAGGTCGCGGCGCGAGGTGCTAGCGTGGGGCCCCAGCATGTCGCGAGGCCACCTCCTCATCGTCGACGACGAGACGGCGATTCTCTCGACGCTCCGCAAGGCGCTGACGCTCGAGGGCTACGGCGTGGACGTCGCGGGGGGGTTCGCCGTCGCCCAGAAGAAGCTCGCGGTCGGCGCCTACGACCTCGCGCTCTTCGACGTCGCCCTGCCGGACGGCAACGGGGTCGCCCTGCTCGAGCGACTGCGCGCCACGGGCAACGAGCTACCCGTCGTCATGATGAGCGGTGAAGCGACGATCGACCTCGCCGTGCGCGCCACGCGCCTCGGAGCCATCGATTTCCTCGAGAAGCCGGTGTCGACCGACCGCCTGCTGCTCGTCATCGAGAACACGCTGCGCCTCGTGCGCGCCGAGGCCGAGGCCCAGGAGCTGCGCTCGCGCGCGGGGATCATCGGCGAGCTCGTGGGCCAAAGCCCGATCATGCTCGCGCTGCAGCAGCAGATCGCCCGCGCGGCCCGCAGCCAGGCGACCGTCATCCTCCGCGGCGAGCGCGGCACCGGCAAGGAGCTCGTGGCGCGCGCCGTTCACGAGGCCTCCTCGCGCGCCGCGGGCCCGCTCGAGAAGGTGAACTGCGCGGCCGTGCCCGGCGAGCTCATCGAGAGCGAGCTCTTCGGCCACGAGGCCGGAGCCTTCACGGGCGCCACCAAGCAGCGCCGCGGGAAGTTCGAGCGCGCCAGCGGCGGCACCCTGTTCCTCGACGAGGTCGGCGACATGCCGCTCGCGATGCAGGCGAAGCTCCTGCGCGTGCTGCAGGAGCGCGAGATCGAGCGCGTCGGCGGGACGGAGACCCTGCAGGTCGACGTGCGCGTGGTGGCGGCGACCAACCGGGACCTCGAGGAGGCGTGCCGCAAGGGCGAGTTCCGCGCCGACCTCTACGACCGGCTGAACGTGCTGCCGCTCTTTTTGCCGCCGCTCCGGGCGCGGCGCGAGGACATCCCGCTCCTGGCGCGGCATTTCCTGGCCCTCGCCGTCAGCGCCAATGACCGGCGCGGCATGACCCTCGCGGACGAGGCCGTCGAGGCCCTGACCGCCTACAGTTTCCCCGGCAACGTGCGCGAGCTGCGCAACCTCATCGAGCGGCTCGTCATCTTGACCCCCGACGAGCGCATCGACCGCGCGGACGTGGCCGCGTGCCTCGGCGGGCTCGGCGCCGCGGGGCCGAGCGGCTCCTTGTACCGCCCGGGCGTGCCGTTCCGCGTGCTCGTCGAGGAGTGCGAGCGGCGCATCCTCGAGGAGGCCCTGCGCCACCACGAGGGCCAGATGACGGCGACGGCCCGGGCGCTCGACCTCGAGCGCAGCCACCTCTACAAGAAGGCGCGCGCGCTCGGCCTGCGCGGCGCCAGCAAGCCGGACGACGACGAGGGGTGACCTAGCCGCCGTCGTCCGAGTCGGGCGGCAGCGCCGTCGGAGCCGCCTGCGCCGCGACCGCCGCGGGGGCGGGCGTCGTCGGGCGCCGCGTGCCCTGGTAGCCCGGAGGATAGGTCACGCCGGGCGCGCCCTTGTTGGCGAAGTAGATGCGCAGCATGCGGCTCGCGAGCTCGGCGGCCTTCACCTGCCACTTGCCGCGGTTCACGACGAGCACGGAGAGCGCGACCTCGGGCGCGCGGCTCGGCGCGAAGGCCACGAACCAGGTGTAGAGCGACGAGGGATCGGCCTTGGCGAGGGTGCCCGTCTTGCCCGCCACCTCGATGTCCGGCAGATAGGGCCGCCCGGCGCGATCGTGGAACGCCTTGAAGCCCGAGCCGTTGCGCACCGTCTGCTCCATCATCCGCGTCACGGCCGCCGCCGTGCGCGGGTCGAGCACGCGCTTGAACACCTGCCGCCCCTCGGGCGCGGCGTAGATCTCCTCGCCGTCCTCGTCGAGCACCCGCGCCACGATGGTCGAGCGGATCATCTCGCCCCCGTTGGCGAGCGTCAGCACGATGTTGTTGCCCTGAAAGGGCGAGAGCGTCGAGTGCCAGAAGCCCGCCGCCGTGCGCGCAAACTCGAGCTCCTCCTCGGGAATCTCGAGCGTGCTCTTCTTGACCGGCACGTCGAAGGGGATGTCGAGGTTGTACCCGTAGCGCTGCGCCGCCCCGAGGAGCTTCTCGCCGTCGAGGTGGGCGCGCGCCTGGCGCGCGAAGATCGTGTTCAGGCTGCGCCCGAGCGCCATCGGCAGGGTGGCGCAGTACTTGTCGCGCTTCTCGTCCGGCTCGAGGTCGCGCAGCGTCACGCGGTGCTCGCCGCCGGCGTAGCAGAACTTCTCGTTGAGCGGCACGCCGGCCTCGACGAGCGCCGTGCCGGTGATGATCTTGAACACGCTGGCGCTCGGCGCGGTCGCCTCGCTCGCGACGTCGCGGGGCCGGCCCTGGTTGTAGTTGGCCCACGCCATGATGCGCCCGGTCTTCACGTCGCTCATGACGATCGAGCCCTCGTAGAGACCGTTGTTGCGGAGGTAGCTCACCGCCGCGCGCTGGTAGTCGGCCACGAGCGTGAGCTCGGCGTTGCGCCGCCCGTGCGCGGGCGCCACGGCGACGTCGCGGCGATCGTCGATGCTCGCCAGGTCGACGTCGGTGAGCGCCGGCGGGTCCACGTTGCCGCCGCGCTTGCCGCCCTCGGCGCCGTCGCGGGACAGGAGCTTCGCCTTGGCGAGGAGGTCGGCCACGGCGCCGTCGTGGTGGCGCAGGAAGGGAAGCGTCGCGGCCACGATGCCGGCCGCTCCGAAGATCGCGATCCACTTGCGCATGAGGGCGCGCTATCCCGCCCGTCACCGCGGGGCCAAGTTGGCGGCGGGCCCCCTGCAGGCGTTCCGGCCCACCTTTGCGGGGCGTATGCTCCGGCACCGTGAACGAGGCTCCCTGGCGACTGCGCTTGCGCGCCCCGACCGCGCGCGCCCTGGCGGCGCTCGGCCAGGTGCTCATGGTGCGACCCGGGGAGGGCGGGCGCAGCGCGCTCTGCTTTCTGCACCTGTTCCTCGCCTCGGCCGTCTTCGTGCTGGGGCGCACGGTGCGCGACACCCTGTTCCTGAGCCGCTACTCGCTCGGGGCGCTGCCGTGGATGTTCGTGCTCTACGGCGTGGCCTCCGCCGTCACGGTCGTCCTCTACGCGCGCTTCGCCGACCGGCTGGCGCGCGACCGCGCGATCGTCGTGTGGTGCGGCGTCGGCGTGGCGAGCTACCTCGCGACCTGGGTCGCGGTGCGCGCCGCGAGCGCCTGGATCTACCCGGTCTTCTACGTGTGGAGCGAGGTGTTCGCGAACCTCGCGATCTCGCAGTTCTGGACGCTCGCCAACGATCTCTACGACGCGCGCAGCCAGCGGCGCCTCTACGGTCCCATCGGCGCCGCGCGCGTGCTCGGCGTGGTCGTCGTGGGCCTCGGCACGAGCGGCATCGTGGGCCTCATCGGGACGGCCCAGCTCCTGTTCGTGCTCGCGGCGCTGCTCGTCGGCATGGCCCTCGTCGCGCGCCGACTCGGGCAGGAGCCGCGGGCGGGCCTCGGCCGCGCCGCGCGGGTCGCCGGCCCGCGCCGGTCCGACCGCGTGACGCCGCTGTGCCGCGACGGCTACGTGGTGGTGCTCTCCGCGATGCTGCTCTGCGCCTTCGCGGCGCTCACCGTGGGCGACTACCAGTTCAAGGCCATCGCGCGCGAGGCCTTCCGCGAGGACGAGCTCGCGCGCTTCTTCGGCCTCTTCTACGCGGCGACCGGCGTGGTCGCCTTCCTGTTCCAGATCCTGGTCACGCCGCGCGTGCTCGGGCACTTCGGGGTGGGCGCGGGGATGAGCGTGATGCCGGCGGTGTTCGGCGTCGCCAGCCTCCTGCTGCTGCCGTTCACGGTGCTGCCGGTGGCCACGGCGATGAAGTTCGCCGACAACGGCTTCCAGTACACCATCCACGAGACCACGCTGCAGTCGCTCTACGTGCCCTTCGCACGGGCGGTGAAGGCGCGCACCCGCGCCTTCCTCGACGCGGTCGTCAAGCCGCTCGCCTACGGCGTCGGGGGCGCGCTCCTGCTCGCGCTCGCCGAGCCGCTCGGCCCGCGCTGGCTGGCGCTCGTGTCGCTCGGGCTCGTGGGCGCGTGGTTCGCGATCATCCCGGTCGTGCGGCGTCGCTACCTCGGCAACCTCGAGGCGACGCTGAGCGCCGCCGGCCTGGCCGCGCTCGGGGCCGAGCCGGTGATGGACGCGGCCGGTCACAAGATCCTCGTGGCCGCGCTCTCGGCGCCCGACCCGCGCCTCGTGCTCGCGGCGCTCGACGAGATCGACTCGATCCCGCGGCCGACGGCGCAGGCGACGCTCGAGCGGCTGCTCGCGCACGAGAGCCCGGCCGTGCGCGTGGCCGCCCTCGAGCGGCTGGCCGTGCTCGGGCAGGCCGCGCCGGGTCCGGGGGACGTCACGGCGGAGACGCCGGCGCCGACGGCGGTGAGGCGCGCGCTCGCCGACGCCGTGCCGGAGGTCCGCGCGGCCGCCGCGACGGCCCACGCCGCGCTCACCGGCGACGAGGCCATCGAGGCGCTCGTGCCGCTGCTGTCCGACCCGGTGCGCTCGGTGCGGGCCGCCGCGCTCTCGGGCGTGCTCGCACACGGCGGTTTCGAGGGCGCGATGGTGGGCGGGCAGCTGCTCGCCGCGCTGCTCGGCTCCGAGGTTCGCGCGGACCGCATGGACGCCGCGAGCGTGCTCGCTGCGCTCGGGCGCCAGGGACGGCGCCGGCTCGAGGCCTTGCTCGCGGACCCCGACCCGGGCGTGCGGCTCGAGGCGGTGCGCGCCGCCTCGAGCGTGGCCGATCGGGTGCTCGTGCCCGCGCTCTTGCGGGCCCTCGGCGAGCGCCACACCGCAGCGGCAGCAGCCGCGGCGCTCGCCGCCGTGGGACCGGCCGCGGTGCCGGCCCTCGCGGCCCTGCTGGCGAGCGAGGACACGCCGCGGCACATCCGCCTCGAGCTGCCGCGGGTCCTGCGCGGCATCGCCTGCGAGGAGAGCTACGCCGCCGTCCGCGCCGTGACGGCGAGCCCCGACTCGCACCTGCGCCTGCGCGCCTTCGCGGCGCTGTCGCGCCTCTGCGATGCCCTGCGCCGGCCGGTCGAGTCGCTGGCGACCGTGCGCGCGTGGCTCGAGCGCGAGATCGTCGAGACCTGCCACAACCTCCACGCCTGGGAGCGCGCCCGGCCCGAGTTCGGCACCCAGCTGCTCGACGAGGCGGTCGACTTCCGGCGCGTGCGCGGCGGCCGGCGCGTGCTGCGCATCCTCGAGCTGCGCTGCGATAGGGAGGCGCTGCGCCTCGTGCGCGAGCGCATCGAGGACCCCGAGCGCCGTCCGAACGCGCTCGAGGTGCTCGACACGGCGCTCGAGCCCGCACTCCGCGGTCTCGTCCTGCCCTTTTTCGACGACCTCCCGATCGCGGACAAGGCCCGGCACTTCGGCCTGCCCCCGCCGCCCGAGCCCACCGAGTTCATGCGCGCCCAGTGCCGGCACCCGAACCCCTACGTCGCGCTCGTCGCCCTCGAGGCCCTGGCGCAGAAGCGCCACGCGCTCTGTGGCGACGAGGGGCGCCGCGCGCTCGCGCACCCGGACCCCATGGTGCGCGAGGCCGGGCTGCGGGCCCTGTGCGCGCTGCCCGCCGAGGACGCGCCCGCGGCGATGGAGCAGGCCAGCCGCGACCCCGACCCGGGCGTGGCGCGCCTCGCGGCCGCGCTCCGCCGGAGCCTGCGCGCGGGCCCGGTGCGGCCCGCATCGGTGACCGCACCGCCCGTCGAGATCACGGAGGTCGTCATGTACTCCACCGTCGAGAAGCTCCTGCTGTTGCGCACCGCGCCGGTGTTCGCGAAGCTGCGCAGCGAGGATCTGGCCCCGCTCGCGCGCATCGCCGAGGTCGAGCGCTACCAGCCCGGCGAGCCCGTGTTCGTGGAGGGCGAGATGGGCGATGCCCTCTTCGTGCTGGTGCGCGGCAAGATCGCGATCTCGCACGGCGGCGAGGCGCTCGCCACGCTCGGGCCCGGCGAGGCCTTCGGCGAGATGGCCGTGCTCGACGAGGCCCCGCGCAGCGCCAGTGCCCGCGCCGCCGAGGAGGTCGAGGTCCTTCGCATCGGCAGCGAAGCGTTCTACGAAGTCCTGCATGAGCATGCCGAGATCGCCGAGGGGGTCATCCGCATGCTGAGCCAGCGGCTGCGCGAGACCAACGAGGCGCTCGAGGGGCGGAAACACGCCGAGCAGCGCCGCGCCGCCACGGTGACGGAGCGGATCGCGCCGGCAGCCGCACCTGCACCGGGCCACGACGCGTCACTTTCGGCGGCAGCGACCGCCCACAAGGGGTGAACGACCATGTTCGAATCGGCCGAGCTCGGACACACCGTCACGAAGGCGAGCTACGCGCGCCAGGTCCCGAAGCTGCGCGAGGCGCTGCTCGACGCGCAGTACGACCTGCTCGAGAAGAAGAGCTTCTCGACGCTCATCCTCATCAGCGGCGTGGACGGCGCCGGCAAGGGCGAGACCGTCAACCTCCTGAACGAGTGGATGGACCCGCGCCACGTCCACACCCACGCCATGTCGGTCGCCAGCGACGAGGAGCAGCAACACCCGCGCAACTGGCGCTTCTGGCGCGCGCTCCCGCCGCGCGGCAAGATCGGCGTCTTCTTCGGCTCCTGGTACACCTACCCCATCGTCCGGCGCGCCTACGGCGAGATCAAGGACGCGAGCCTCGACCAGGCGATGGAGGAGATCGTGCGCCTGGAGCGCATGCTCGCCGACGAGCGCGTGCTCGTCCTCAAGCTCTGGTTCCACCTGTCGAAGAAGCAGCAGAAAAGGCGCCTGCTCGCCCTGTCGGCCGACAAGCGCACCCGCTGGCGCGTCACCGAGTCCGACTGGAAGCACTTCGAGATCTACGACACCTTCCGGCGCGTCTCCGAGCGGGCGCTCCGGCAGACGAGCACGGCGGACGCCCCGTGGCGCATCATCGAGGGCGCGGACGCGCGCTATCGTTCGCTGACGGCGGGCCGGATCGTGCTCGAGTCGATGCGCACGCGCCTGTCGCAGACGCGCCAGCCGCGCCCCTTCGCGCCGCCGCCGGCGAAGCCCGACGAGCCGAACCTCCTGCGGGCCCTCGATCTGTCGCAGAAGGTCAGCGACAAGCGCTACGACAAGGAGCTCGAGGCCCTGCAGGGGCGGCTCAACCTGCTCACGCGCCACCCGAAGTGGAAGAAGACCGGCGTGGTCGCCGTGTTCGAGGGGGCCGACGCCGCGGGCAAGGGCGGCGCCATCCGGCGCATCACCGGCGCCCTCGACGCGCGCCAGTACCGCATCGTGCCCGTCGCCGCGCCGACCGAGGAGGAGCGCGCCCAGCCCTATCTCTGGCGCTTCTGGCGCAACGTGCCGGCCTACGGACAGTTCGTGATCTTCGACCGCAGCTGGTACGGCCGCGTGCTCGTCGAGCGCGTCGAGGGTTTTTGCGAGCAGCACGACTGGAACCGCGCCTACAGCGAGATCAACGACTTCGAGGAGCAGCTCTCGGGCCACGGGCTCGTCGTCGTCAAGTTCTGGCTGCACATCGACGCGGACGAGCAGCTCAGGCGCTTCAAGGAGCGCGAAGCGACGGGCTTCAAGCGCTTCAAGATCACGGCCGAGGACTGGCGCAACCGGAAGAAGTGGAAGGACTACGAGGTGGCGGCCTGCAACATGTTCGAGCGCACCTCGACCGAGATCGCGCCCTGGACGCTCGTGCCGGCCGTCGACAAGCGCTTCGCGCGCATCCGGATCCTCGAGACCATCTGCGATCGGCTCGAGGAGCAGATCAAGAAGGGCTGACCAGCTGCCGCACATCCGTCTCGCCGAGCCTTGACCTGGGCTATGCTGTCCCCTGCCACGGGGGAATCGAGATGCAGGCCTCGGCAGCCGGCGTGTTCGCGTTCTGGACCGACCGCTACCCGCGCGACGAGCTCGGCGTGGTGTCCTTCCGTGGCACCGAGCAGGTGTCGCGCCCGTACGCGTACGCGGTCGTTCTCGCGGGGCGGCGCGTCGACGCGTCGGCGCTCGAGCGGGAGGTGCTGGGACTGCCCGCGCACCTCACCTTCGGCTCGGACGAGTCCGGCACCCGAACGGTCCACGGGATCGTGCGGCGCGTCGAGGTCGAGGGGACGTCGGGCGCCCCCGCGGACGAGCCCCGTGTGCGCGTGCGGCTCGTGCCGCGGCTGTGGCTCCTGGGCAAGAACCGCCACAGCCGCATCTTCCAGGACCGCACCTGGCGCGAGATCGTCGCCGCCGTGCTCGCCGAGTCCGGCGTGCGGGCGAGGTTCCGGCTGCTCGGCGCGCCGCCGCTGCGCAACTACACGGTGCAGTACCAGGAGAGCGACCTCGCGTTCGTCGAGCGGCTCCTCGCGGAGGAGGGCATCTTCTACGGCTTCGACCACCCCGAGGGCGAGCGCGAGAGCGAGTGCGTGGTCTTCACGGACGACGGCCACCTCGTGACACCAATCGCCGGCCGCGCGCGGCTCGCGGCCGGCGAGGGCGCGCTGCCGCGGGAGCGGCCCGACGAGGTGCGGAGGTTCCGGCGGGAGCTCCGAAGCCGCCCGAAGAGCACACTCCTGCGCGCGTTCGACTTCACGCGACCGTCGCTCGAGCTCGGAGCCGGAGTCGACGTGGTCGGTCGCACGCTCGACGGCATTGCAGCCGAGCCGGGCGCGGCGGCCGCGTCGACCGGGTCGCCCCCGCCCCTCGAGCCGCCGCGCGTGTACGACCATCGCGGCGAGCTCGAGGGCGTGGCGCTCGACACGCCGACCGCGCGTCGGCACCTCGAACAGCACCGCGCCGGCGCCGTCGTCGCGCTCGGCGAGAGCCGGTGTCCCCGCCTCGAGGCCGGCCGCACCTTCGAGATCCAGGGTTGCGCGCTTCCCGGTCACGACGGGCGCTACACACTCGTCCGCGTCGAGCACGAGGGCCGTAGCCCGGGCCCCGCCGCCGACGAGCAGGGCGAGATCTACCGCAACACCCTCTGGTGCATCCCGGCCGGGGTCGCGTGTCGCCCGCGCCGCCCGAAGCGGCGCATCCAGCAGGTGCTCGAGACTGCCACGGTCGTCGGGCCGCCGGGCCACGAGATCCACACCGACGCGCTCGGTCGCATCAAGGTGCAGTTCCACTGGGATCTCGAGGGCCGCCGGGACGCCGAGAGCTCGTGTTTCATCCGCACCATGCAGAGCTGGGCAGGCACGGGCTGGGGCTTCCAGTTCCTTCCGCGCGTGGGCACCGAAGTGCTCGTGTCCTTCGTCGGGGGCGACGTCGACCGACCCATGGTGGTCGGCTGCGCCTACAACGCCGACCACCCGGTGCCGTTCCACCTGCCCGAGGACAAGACGAAGAGCGGCATCCGCACGCGCAGCACCGTCGGCGGTGACGGGTACAACGAGCTGTCCTTCGACGATCGGCGCAACAGGGAGCGCGTCGTCCTGCGCGCAGAGCGCGACCTCGACACCGTAGCGCAGCGCCGCCACACCACGACGGTCGGCGAGAATCACACGACACGCGTGGGCGGCCAGCAGACCCAGCAGATCGAGGGCCACCAGTTCACGCTCGTCGGGGGCAACCGCGTCGCGAGCTGCGGCGGCAACGCGAGCGACGGGGTCGACGGGCAGCGGACCGTGCACGTCGGCGGCCACGCGTCGGATTACGTCGGGGGCGGACGCAGCGAGGTCACCGAGGGGCCGCTCGAGCGCCACGCCGGAGGCGACGCCGTGTGCTCGCACGACCAGGATCTCACGCTGCTCGTGCGGGGCCGGTACCGCATCCAGGTGGACGGGCGCCCCGAGGACGACGGTGACACGGCGACCCTGTCGGTCCACGGCGACTACGGGGTCGTGGCGAGCAAAACGGTGACCGTGACCGCGACCGAGGAGCTGCGCCTCGCGTGCGGAGCGAGCTCGATCACCATCGGGCCCGACTCCATCGCGCTTCAGGCCGACAGGATCGTCCTCGGGGCACGGGAGCTCGTGGAGGCGAGCGGCCCCGAGTCGCGCCTCGCGCTCGACGGCCAGGCGAAGCTGCTCGGTACCGAGGTGCACGTCGCGTCGCGCGGAGCGCGCGTCGTGCTCGACGACGACGCGGCCTTGCGCGGCGCACACGTGAAGCTCGCGAGCGGCGCCGGCGAGGGCAGCGCGCGCGAGCTTGGTGGGCCTGCGGACGCGACGCGACCGCTCGAGCTCGTGGTCGCCGACGGCGCGAGCGAGCCCTACCGGGAGAAGCGCTACGAGCTCGCGGTGATGGGGCGCGAGTATCGCGGCACGACGAGCGTGGACGGTCGCATCTCGGAGCGCATCCCCGCCGAGGCCACCCAGGCGAGCGTGACCGTGTGGCTCGGCCAACCGCCGGCCGGCGCCGCCGAGCGCTGGACCCTCGAGCTCAGGGAGCTGCCGCCCGCTGCGACCTTCGCCGGAGCGATGCAGCGGCTTCGCAACATGGGCTACCACCCAGGCGTCGTGGGCGACGAGCCGAACACCGCGACGCGGGAGGCCGTCGGCCGCTTCCAGCACGACCACGAGCTGCCGGTCACGGGCGAGCTCGACGGCGCCACGGGTGACAAGCTCGCCGAGGTCCACGGCGCATGAGCGCGCGCCCTTTGGCTCGACACGAGGCGAGGCCGCGATGACGCGATTCGTTTCCGTCGACCCGGCGACCCTGCCGCCCGCGAACGCCCCGGCGGCCTCGAGCGGCAGCGGCCGCCTCGAGCCCCCGCTCCACAACTTCGTCTATCTCGACTGCGGCCTCTGGGCGGGCTCGGGCGACGCCGACAACGGCGGTCCTCTGTACGTCCCGCAGCGCAACTTCGGCCTGGTCCACGGCCGCTGGGTGCTGCTCTGCGAGTACCTCGGCCCCGGCGTCCCAGAGACGGAGCGGCCCGAAGACCCGCACAGCGAGCACTTCGACGACTACTTCCGCCGTGACCTTCACGCGGAGGGGATGCGTGCGCTCTCGGAGCTGCTCGAAACGCTCCGCGACGGCCCGCACCGCGCGCGCGTCATCGCGCGGGCCTACTGCCACACCGTGCTGCCGGCGGCGCAGGAGCCCAACCGCGACAAGATCTACGTGTTCCTGCCCGATCTCCACATGCCGGTCGTGACCGGCGCATCGGGCTACAGGAAAGGGCCCGTCGCGACCGGCGAGGCGTTCGGGCGCATCCAGACCTACCCGGCGCCCGAGGACGACCATCCGTACCTCCTACCCGCCCTCGCCACCGCCGTCGCGCCAGGCCTCGCTCCGGCCATCGTCCCCGACCTCGCTCCCGTGCAGGTAACCCTCGAAACGTGGTACCGGAAGTACCGAGCCGCCGACATCTTCCAGAGCGCGCACGAAGATCTTCACCGCTTCGCCCGCCGCCTGCACGCCTATGCCGGCCGCCCAGCTGCCCGGAGGCTGCACCTCGTGCAGCTCGGGGACATGATCGACCTCTGGGTGGGGCTCCGCCGGATGTTCGCGCCGAGCGACGCACGAGGGGTGTTCCCGACCATCCTGGATCCGGCTACCCCGGCTGCCTTGCCCACACAGCGGTTCGTGAAGGCGTGGACCGACTGCGCGCTCGACGCCGCCGGTCCGCCACGCACGCGCAGCCTGCGCCGGGCGGTGGAGGCGCTCGTGGCGCTCCCGGGCGACCAGACGTGGCTCTATGGCAACCACGACTGCTACTTCCGCCTCGGCGTGCCCTCGGACAATCGCCTGCTGCCACCCCGCCAGAGGGTGCTCGACCGGGAGCCGGGGATCTTCGCGGAGCACGGCCACCGCACCGACCCGTCGAACCGCGACGGGGCGCCCAACGGCCACTTCGTCACCGCTGGGGTCTTCATGGAGCCCCGCCTCCGTCATGCCGACGGCACCGTCGCGTGGGCCCTCGGCGATCGAGCGACCCGCCTCCGAGGGGCGGCAGAGCACTGGACACACAAGGCCCGCCGGAACGCGCCCTTCGGGATCTACGTGATGGCGCACACGCACGAGCCGATGCTCGAGCGCCTCGAGATCGTCCCCGCCCTGCCGGAGCATGCCCGTGCGATGAGGTGACGCGGCGTGCGGGTGCGGGCGTCAGTCCGCGTCGTCGTCGTCGGGAGGCGGCTTCAGGGCTTGCAGGAGCAGGTTCATGGACGCCTCGCCCACCCGTAGCTTCGCCAGCCGGCCGGCGATGGCCTCCGGCGTGAGGCGGCGCGCGGTGGCGGCCGGTGGGGGTCGCGCGGGAGACGGCGCGGGGCTCGCGGCTCCGACGCCAGGAGCTTCGGACGCAGGCGGGTCGTCGCGCGGCGCCTCTGCCGGGCGGTGGTCGCTCGGCGGTAGCTCGTCGCCGAAGGCCGCGGGGCGCGGGACGACCGCAGGGCGCGGGACGACCGCAGGGCGCGCGACGACCGCGGGGCGCGCGACGACCGCAAGCTCGTCGGTCGGCGGCACGGCGGTCGCGGGCAGCGGCAGGTGGTCCCAGGGCGTGCCGGCCCGCGTGGCGCTCGGCTGGGCGGCCGGCTCCGCCGGACCGAGGGGAAACGGCGCGACGGGGCGAAGAGCGGCCGCGAGCGCCACGGCTGCCGGGAGCTCCTGGGTCGACGCGCAGCCGGGCGTGCCCCCGTCGAGCGCCACCGTCTCCTCGTCCGGGACCGGGACCGGGCCCGGCGCGTGCAGCGCCGGGTGGACCCACGGCGCCGGCCGCGGAGGCCGAGGTCGCACGGCATCGAGCGCGCGCGCGCGCGCTGGGGACGCGGGCGCGGCGTCCGCGCGGGCGGGCGGCTCGAGCGGGAGCTCGAGCGTCTTCTCGCCCACGACGGGCGTCGAGGCGAAGCGCATCAGGATCGTCTGCTCCCAGCGCTGGCGCTTCTCCTCACTGCTCTCGGGCCATGCGACCGCCCCGCCGGGGTCGGCGAACGTGGCCTCGAACGCGAGCGCCCCGAGGGCGCTGTCGTCACGGGCGACCTCGTGCTGGCCGCGCCAGACGATCGAGCAGACCCCGCGATCGGCGTCGATGGCGAGCGTGTCGACCGCGAGCACGACCGGCGCCGCCGGCTCGTCCGGAGCCCGCACGCGCGCGAGCGCACGGCCTGCGGGGACGCGCGTGCATAGCCGACGCTCGATCGGGTGGACGTCCTCGAGGACGAGCCACTCGCCGCCGCAGAGGGGGTCGACCTCGTCGACGAGCGCGGGCTCCGCCGTGCCCGCAACACCGAGCGCGCGGTCGAGCAAGATCTCGGGGCCACGCCGCAGGGAGATCCGCGCGCCGCCGCCGACGGACGGGGCGTCTCGCAGGTGACGGGTCGCCGCGAGCGTGACGTCGCAGCGCGGGCGATCGGGGGCGAGATCCCCGGGAACCTCGTGGCTCGCTCGGAGGGGCCGCGGTCGGTCGGCGCCCACGATTGGCTCGGGCGGCAGGGCCCTCATCTCGCCGCCAGGCACCAGGGCGAAGGTGGCCTTCACGACCACCGTGACCCGCAGGCGCCCCCCGGCGCGCCACGCCACGGCGCACGCGCACACGGCGGGGGTGCAGACGACACCGACCGAGCCCACCGCTTCAAGCTACGCCGCGCACGTCGGGCGTCGAGTACCATCGCGCGGACCCCGGCCCGTGGCCCCCCCGGGGCGGCGGGCGAGCTCCGAACACCGAGGTCCGAGCTCGGCATGCCCGGCCCGTGCCGGCGCTCCTGACGGGCGACGGACTGGCCGCCGCGGCGCACTCGGGTCATGTAGGCTCAGCCGCTTGACCCGCCCCCTCGCGCCTCGCCCCTCGCGCCTCGCCCCTCGCAGCCTCCTCTGCGTGTGCGTGACCGCGGCGCTCGGCTGCAGCGCACGCCCGAGCGAGCGCGGCGAGCCCTCCGCGCGCGCGCTGGCCGCGGGGAGCTCGACGCCAGGCGCCGCGTCCGCGCTCCCGAGCACGGCAGGCCCGCAGCCGGCGCCGGCAGGCTCCGCGGCGCCGGACGTCGGTCCGACCTGCGCCACGAACGGCTGTCTACGCTGGGCCGTGCCGCTCGGCGACTACCCGCGCGAGGTGCTCGCCGCCTTCGTGCCGCCCGGGATCACGCTCGACAACGGCTACTCCCTCTACGGCATCGAGTACGCGACCGACGGCGCCCTCGCGCGGGCCACCATCGCCGTGCCGTTCGGCGTGCCGGCGCCGCCGGGCGGCTGGCACGTCGTCGCCAACAACCACGGCACGAGCGGGCTCGACGACCCGTGCGCCGTGGCGGGCACGCTGCCCGGCGCGGGCCTGGCAGGGGCGTTCGGGGCCCACGGGCTCATCGGCGTCGCCACGGACTACCCCGGCCTCGGCACGCCGGGCGTCCATCCCTACCTCGTCTCGGAGGTCGAGGGGCACGCGGCGCTCGACGCCCTGCGGGCCGTGCGGACGGCCGCGCGCCTCGGCCACATTCCACTCAGCGGGCGCTACGCGATGGTCGGGCTCTCCCAGGGCGGGCACGCGACCCTGGCGGCGGCGGCGCAGCACCTCGCCTACGCTCCGGAGCTCGATCTGCGCGCCTTCGCGGTCTCGGGGCCCGCCTCGGCCTGGGAGGAGCACTGGCGCGCCGGCGCGGAGCGGGACGGGCCGTTCGCGGCCGTTCACGCCATGCTGTTCTACGCCTGGGCCGACCATTACGGCTACCGCGGGCCGCCGCTCTGGTCCGCGCACGCCGCGCCGCTCATCGACGAGGCGATGCAGCACAGCTGCGTCATGCCCTTCGGGGGGCGTCCCGCGCTCGCCACGCTGCTCGGCAGCAAGATGGCCGACATCTTCGCGCCCGAGCTCCTCGCGGCGTACCGGAGCGGCCACTGGGGCCTCTACGCCCCGTTCGCCGGCTACTTCGCCGCCAACCGCCTCCGCCCGTACCGGCAGTCGGCGCCCCTGCTCGTCTACCAGGGCGCGCTCGACCGCATCGTGCCGGAGTGGGCGACGCGGGAGCTCGTGACGGAGCTCGAGGCCGGGGGCGTGGAGCTCCGCTACGAGGTCGTCCCGGACGGCCATCACATCGACGTCGCCTTCAGCGAGCTCGCGGCGCCCCAGCGCCGGAGCGTCCAGGCGCTCGCCTGGCTGCGCGCCGCCCTCGACGCGGAGCGGTGAAGGACGAGCTCGAGAGTCGACGCCCGCATCCTTCGACCTTCGACTTTCCACCTCGACCCGGAGGGGCTCTACTGACGGAGTACCGGAGGCCACCATGTCCAGCCGCTCTTCCCTTCCGAGGTTCGCCGTCGCTCTCGTCCTCTCCGCGCTCGCCGCGGTCGCGCTCGCCGCGGTCGCGTGCAGTGGCGACGAGAGCTCCCACCTGGGCGGCACGGGCGGCAGCGGCGCCAGCGGCGCGGCGGGCGGGAGCTCGGCCGGTGGCGCGGGTGGCTTCATCCTGATGGGCGGCGCGAGCCCGCACGCCGACTTCCCCGAGGCGCCGGTCGTCGAGGGCGGCCTGTCCCCGGACATCGCGAGCCTGTTCGAGACGACGCCGGGCGATGGGCAAGTGGGCCCGTGCCTCGCCGAGCCTGCCCTCGGCGCGATGATGCCGACGAACTGGGCACCGCTCCTGTTCGAGTGGCTGCCGCCCGCCGAGCTCAACGTCTTCGAGCTGCGGCTCGAGATCGACAACCAGCTCCACCCGCTCGTCGTCTACACGACGGCGCCGTCCTACACGGTGGCGACCAGCATCTGGGCCAACCTCGGCAATCACAGCGCCGGCCACGACATCGCCGTGACCCTGCGCGGCGCGCGGCTCGAGGGCGGCGTGCTCACCATCGGCCCGCGCGTGGGCGCGAGCGGCGTCGTGCACGTGGCGCCCGTCGCCGCGCCGGGCTCGGTCGTCTACTGGGCGGCCACCGGCGGCACCTCGTTCCAGGGCTTCACCATCGGCGACACGGTGCCGAAGACCGTCCTCACGCCGGCGCTCGCCGGCGCGGCGTCGAGCGGCGGGAACACGAACTGCATCTCGTGTCACGCCTCGTCGCCGGACGGCAAGCTCGTCGTCTACAGCCGCGACACCGACACGGGCACGCGCGCCATCGACGTGCGCACCGTGGTCGGGGCGGCCGTGCCGGCCGCGAGCGACGTGTCGCCGAGCGCGCTCGCCCTGCTCGGCCGGCACAAGCAGACCGCGCCCGTGCTGTCGGCCGCGCATTACTCGGCCGCCGACGCGGTCGTCGTGTCGGTGTTCTCCGACCCCGGCCTCAACGGCGGGCGCTACGAGCTCATCTGGACCGATCTGCACGCCGCCGACGCGAGCGGCTGGGGCGTGCTCGCGCGCAACGGCGACGCCCGCAACGTCTCGTCCCCCTCGTGGCGCCGCGACGGCACCGCGCTCGCGTACGTCTCGTCCCCGGCCGGCGGCGAGGGCGTCATCGCGGACACGACGGCCGGCGACCCGACGATGGACATCTACACCGTGCCCTACAACGCGCGGCAGGGCGGCGACGCGACGCCGCTCCCCGGCGCGAGCGACCCCGGCTACCGCGAGTTCTACCCGGTGTACTCGCCGGACGACGCGCTGCTCGCCTTCAACCGCACGGACCAGCCGGTCAACTCCTACAACCAGCCCTCGGCCGAGGTCCTCGTGGTGCCGAGCGCCGGTGGCACGGCACTGCGCCTGGCCGCCAACGACCCGCCCGCCTGCACGGGCCTCACGAGCCCCGGGCTCACGAACTCGTGGGCGCGCTGGGCGCCGCAGTCCGAGACGGTGGGCAACCGCAAGTTCTACTGGCTCGTGTTCTCGTCGAAGCGCCGGCCCGCGAGCAACGCGGGGGGCGCCCTCTTGCCGCAGCTCTACGTCTCGGCGGTCGTCACCGAGGTCACGGGCGGCGTCGAGACCATCGTCGCCGAGTACCCCGCGCTCTACGTGACCGCGCAGAACCCCACCGAGGGCAACCACACCCCGGCGTGGGACTACTTCGAGGTCTCGCAGATCCCCGACTGACGGGCGCGCGGCCGGGACGCTTGCTAGACTCCCGAGCCATGCAGTGCCCCCGCTGCCGAGGAGAGCTGGTGCGAGGTCAGGCGCCGACGGAGCGCGCCGCCGCCTGCAGCGCGTGCGCCGGCGTGTGGCTCGACGACAGCGCCGCGACGCGCCTGCGCGACAACCTGGGTCCGGAGCTCGTCGCCTTCTCGGCCCGGGCCGGCGCGTACGCGCGCGTGCAGGCCGACACGGCGGGCTTCGCGGGCGGCTGCCCGTGGTGCGGCGCGCCGCTCGCGCGCTACCGCGACCACGAGGCCGGGGTCGAGCTCGACGCCTGCCGCGGCCACGGTACCTGGTTCGATCGCGGCGAGGTCGAGCGCGTGGCGGAGGCCGTGGCGCGCGCCGCGGCCGCGCGCCCCCAGGTGATGGTGCCGGCACCGGGATTCTACGAGGCCCCCGTGCCCCGCGACTACGTGCCGCCCGCCGTGCGCATGAGCGCGACCACGAAGATGTGGTACATCGTCGGCGGCGCGGTCGGGTTCCTCGTGAGCCTCGCGCTCCTCGTGCTCTACGTGATCTTGCGCGTGATGCACTGAAGCGCTGTCGAAGCGCTCCCCCGCGCGTTCGAGCCCGCGTTCGGGCCCGGTTCGAGCCCGCGCCGAGCGCCCGCGCGTAACCAACCCGGGGTAGACCGAAACGAACGCGGCACTTGGTTACGTCCGCTCGGCCCGATGGCTGCGCGCACGCGTCGCCTCGACGAGCGTTCGCGCACTTGGCGACGCGCCCCGCGCGTTCGGGCCCGCGCAGAGCCCGCCCCGAGCCCGCGCCGAGCGCCCGCGCGTAACCAACCCGGGGTAGACCGAAACGAACGCGGCACTTGGTTACGTCCGCTCGGCCCGATGGCCGCGCGCACGCGTCGCCTCGACGAGCGCTCGCGCACTTGGCGACGCGGCGAAGGCGTCACTGCCTCGCGGAGCGTACCGACGACGCGGGCGCCTCGGCGCGCTCGACCGCCGTGAGGTAGATCTGCGCGATCTGCGCCTCGTCGAGGAAGCCGACGACGCGCCCCGCCTCGAGCACGGGCAGCTGGCGCAGATCGCGCGTCACGAAGAGCTCGGCGGCTCGGCGCAGATCGTCGCCGGGCCCGAGATCGCCCGGCGCCTCCATCGCATCCGTCGCGAGCGCCCAGGCGAGGGCGTCGCCCCCGAGCGCGAGCGAGCGCAGGGCGTCGGCCGACACGATGCCCACGGCGGCACCGGCGTCGTCGAGCACCGGGAAGACCTCCTGCCAGTCGGCCTCCTCGACGCGCCGTAGCATCTCGACCGCGGGCGTCTTTGGGCCGAAGGATACCCAGCCGTCCTCGGTGCGCATGAGCTCGGTGACGTAGGTGCCGTGCAGGGCGTCCGCGAGCGCCGCGTCGCGGTGCACCGGCGAGTCGTGCACCGTGGGCACCTGCGCCTCGTAGAGCGAGCGCTTGCGGAGCGCGATGAAGGCGATGCCCTCGCTCAGCATGAGCGGCACGAGCAGGTCGTAGTTGCCGGCGAGCTCGCACACGAGCACGAGCGCGCTCAGGGGGACGTGGGCGATGCCGCCGTAGAAGGTCCCCATGCCGACGAGCGCAAAGGCCGCGGGATCGACGGCCGAGCCCGGGAAGAGCGTCTGGGCCGCATGCCCGAAGGCGCCCCCGAGCACGGCGCCGATGGCGAGCGAGGGCGCGAAGTCGCCGGCGCTGCCGCCCGAGCCGATGGTGAGCGACGAGGTGAGCATCTTGCCGAGCGCGAGCAAGAGCAGCATGCCCGCGGCGCCGCCCCCCACCGGGAGCCAGCTCACCCCGGAGACCACGGCCTGCACCGTGCCGTAGCCGCCGCCGAGCAGGCCGAGCCCGCGCTGCCCCTCTCCGCCCATGTGGGGCGCGACCACCGCGAGGATCGCGACCGCGACGACGCCGAGCAGCACGCCGCCGATGGCGGGGCGCAGCCACGCGGGCACCGGCAGTCGCTCGAAGCCGCGCCGCACCGCGCGAAAGACCCCGAGGAAGAGGAGGCCCGCCGCCGCGAGCAAGAGCGCCTGCAGGGCGAAGAGCGGCAGCAAGGCCGGGACGAACGGAAAGCGCACACTCGTGGCGATGAGCGTGCTCTCTCCGTAGAGCGACGTGACGACCGAGTAGGCGATGACCGACGCGAGCACGGAGGGCACGAGCGCGTCCGACTCGAAGCCGTCGCGGTAGAGGATCTCGGCGGCGAGCAGGGCCGCTCCGAGCGGCGTGCGGAACACGGCCGAGATGCCGGCCGCCGTGCCCGCCACGAGCAGGATGCGCCGCTCGCGCGCGCTCACGCGCAGCACGCGCCCGACGAGCGAGCCGAGCGCGGCGCCGATGAGGATGGTCGGCCCCTCGCGCCCGCCCGAGCCGCCCGTCCCGAGCGTGAACGTCGAGGCGAGCGCCTTCACGCCGATGACCCGGGGTCGGAGCGAGCCCTGGTGCTCGTGGAAGGCACGGATCGCCGTGTCCGCGCCGCCGCCCTCGGCCTCCCGCGCGAGCCGGGTCACGAGCCCGCAGCCCACGCCTCCGAGCGCCGGCATGAGCGCGAGCAGCCACGGCCGGTACGGGCCCGGATCACCGAGGAAGTCGGCGAAGGTCTCGCCGTGGGCGCGCAACGGCTGGTAGCCGCACAGCTTCTCGAGCAAGAAGCGCTGCAGGAGCTCGATGCCGCCGAAGAAGAGCGCGCCCACGAGCCCCGCCGCGACGCCGACGAGCGCGGTGTGGAGCAGCGTCCGCCCGACGATGCGCAGGTCGAGAGGCGCGGTCTCGGCCAGGGCATTCGAGAGCACCCGGGAGTCGCGCCCCCACCACGCGCGCAGGCGCGAGAGGGGCTTCGGCATGGCGCGCATGCTGGCACGGGCGCCCGCGGACCGCCAAACCGCCACCCCCCCGCTCACTCACCCGCTCACCCACCCGCTCACCCACCCGCGCCCGCACCCGCTCCCGCCCCCGCCCCCGCTCACTCCCCCGCTCCCGCTCCCGCCCCCTCACACCCGCACGCGAGCCCCTCGAGCGCGCCGAGCTCCCGCGTCCGGTTGTACTCCCCGAGCGCGGCCCGCAGCCGCGGCGTGCAGGCCGCACAGCCCGACGGCAGCCGGTGCGGCTCGAGCCCCTCGTCGCTCAGGCCGACCGTGAGCTCGCCCGCGGCGTGGGCGCGCCGCACGATCGCGACGACGGACCAGAGGCTCGGCGGCTGGTAGCGCCCCGCCTGGAACTCGCGCTCGAGGAGGGTGCCGCGCGCGACGAAGGTCGGCTGGTAGGCCGCCCGCGCGTGCACGCCCGTGCGGGCCGCGACCTCGAAGACGTAGCGCGCCGAGGCGACCGCATCCTCGACGGCCTCGGCCTCGGAGAGGCCGGGCGGCTTGATGATGAGGTAGGCGAGCAGGCGCGCGCCCGCCTCGCCGAGAACCCGGGCGGCGCGCTCGAAATCGGCGCGGCCGAAGCCCTTGTGGACGAGCACCTCGCGCACGTGATCGTCGGCGCTCTCGAGGCCGATGCCGACCTCGAGCTCGCGGTCCCCGAGCGCCGCCCGCGCCGCGACGAGGTCGTGGGCCTTGACGTGCTCCGGGCGCGCCTCGACGAGCACGCGCCGCACCGTCGAGCGCCCGAGCCGTCCGAGGACGTGGGCGCGCACCTCGGGCGGGATCTCCTGGTCGGCGAAGAAGGAGCCCGAGTTGTAGAGATCCACCTCGCCGACCCCGTCGAGCGCCCCGGGCGCGTCGAGCACCGAGTCGAGCTGCGCCACGAGATCTTCGGGCGGCACCCGGACGCCCTTGGTCGACATCTCGGCGAAGCCGCACATGGTGCAGCCGCCGTCGAGCCGGCGCGCGTAGGCGCAGCCGATGGCCCGGAAGATGAAGATGAGGCGCGTGGTCGGCTGGCCGTCGAGCCACGCGGGCACGCGCTCGACCCAGGCCGGCTGCCGGAAGTCGAGCTCGCTCACCGGCGCACCAGGAAGGGGCCGATGGCGAGGGCATCCATGCGCGAGCGCGCGAAGGTGCGCGCCGCGTGCGCCGGCGAGCACACGATGGGCTCGCTCACGTTGAACGACGTGTTGAGCACCATGCCGATCCCGGAGCGCGCCTTCACCTCGCGCAAGAGGCGCGCGTAGAGGGGATTGGCGGCCTCGTTGACGACGTGCACGCGCGACGTCGCGACGCCCGTCGAGCCGTTCTCCTGCACGACGGCCGGGATGCGCTGCGCCGCGCGGCGGTCGCGCACGGGCAGGGCGAGGAGCATGTAACCCGCGGCGTCGAGATCGGCGGGCGCCTCGAGCAGGCGGCCGACGTCCTCGGCGAGCACGGACGGGGCGAAGGGCCGGAACGACTCGCGCTCCTTCGTCCGGGCGTTGAGCCGCGTGCGCACGTCGAAGCGGCTCGGATCGGCGAGGATGCTGCGGTTGCCGAGCGCGCGCGGGCCGAGCTCGAGCCGGCCCTGGAACCAGGCCACGACGTGGCCGTCGAGCACGAGGCGCGCCGTCGTCGCCGCGAGATCGTCGGGCTTGTCGGCCTTGAGCCCGGCGGCGGCGAGCGCGGCGGCGATCTCGGCCTCGTCGTACTCCGGCCCGAGGTACGCGTGATCGAGCCGCGGCCGGCGGTTGCCGAGCAGCTGGCACCACACGAGGCAGGCGGCGCCAAGCGCCGTGCCGGCGTCGTTGGCCGCCGGCTGGATGTGCAGGGCCGAGAAGGGCGTCCGGCGCAGGATGGCCGCGTTGGCGACGCAGTTGAGCGCCACCCCACCGGCCATGCAGAGCGCCGCGGCGCCGGTCTTGTCGTGGAGCAGGCGCGCGAGGTGGACGATGACCTCCTCGGTCACGACCTGCAGGCCGGAGGCGATGCTCGCCTCCTCGAAGCGGTCGACGACGGTCGTGCGGCGCGGGCCGAACAAGGGCTCGAGCCCCGCGAAGTCCGGCGCGCGAAAGCGCGTCACCGCGTTGTCGACCGAGAACCCGTCGTCCGTGAGCCGCACGAAGCGCCGGAAGCGCTCGGCGTAGTCGACCGCGCTGTCCTCGCCGAGCGGATCGGTGATGCACGCGTAGCCCATCACCTTGCCCGGCCCGGCGTAGCGATCGAAGCCGAGGTGCTCGCTCATCTTCTCCCACAAGAGGCCGAGCGAGCTCGGGTAGCCCACCTCCACGAGCGTGCGGAGCTCGTTGCCCTCGCCGACGCCGAGCCAGGTCGAGGCGGACTCGCCGATGCCGTCGATCGCGAGCACGGCGGCCCGCTCGTGGCGCGAGGGGTAGAAGGCGCTCGCCGCGTGGCACAGGTGGTGCGGCAGAAAGTGCACCTCGGCGCGCGCAAAGCGGGCCCGCAAGAGCTCCCCCGAGCGGCGCACGTGGCGCGCGAAGATCTCCTCGCCCTCGGGCGTGCCGAAGTCCCCCGGCGGCACGCCCGGCTCGCGGAGGTCGCGGTTCGCCGCGAGCCGGCGCTCGGGATCGAGCGAGAGCGCGACGTGATCGACGTCGCCCGGCAGGACGCCGCCCGCCGCGAGCACGTACGCGATCGACTCGAGCGGCAGCTCGTCGGCGTTGTCGACGCGCGCGTGCTTGGCGTGCTTCACGCGGTTGAAGCGCTCCTCCTCGACGGCGGCGACGATGTCTCCGTCTTTGATGAGGCACGCCGCGGACTCGTGGTAGGCGCAGTTGACGCCGAGGACGACGGTCGACATGCGCCCGAGGATCCCAGGATCGCGCGGCGAAGGAAAGGCCGCGGAGCCCTGGCTCCGCCTCGCTACGACCCGCCCCGCTCCAGCGCCCGCGTCACGCCTGCGGCGCGCGGACTCGCGCGAGGTCGACCACCCAGCCGACCTCGGGCCCCGCGAACACCGTGGGCTCGGTGAGCTTCGTGTCCGTGAACGAGCCCTTGCCGTCGGGCACGCGGCGCGCGGCGTGGATCTCGGCGACGCGGCGGCAGCTCGGGCAGTAGGCGATGTCGAGCGCGCTCGAGCGGTACGCGGGCGGCGGCACGGGCGCCTGCGCGAGCCCGCCGAGCGCGGGCCCGTGGCCGCTCTGGGCGAGCTCGCAGAGCCAGGCCTCCCACTCCGCCGGCACGCACAGGCTCGTCGACTCGAGCGGCTTCTTGCAGGCGACGCAGGCGCGCGCGAACGACTGCGTGACGAGCACCACGCCGCCGAGCGAGAGGGCGCCCGCGAGCAGGAGGAACATGATGTAGATCTTGCGCCCGCTGCCGAGCAGCTCGGTGAAGAGGTGCAGGTAGATGAGCAGCCCACCCGTCGGGATGAGCCCGAGGCCGACGAACATGCGCCACGGCACGAAGCGGCGGGCGACGAGCGGGGGGTGCATCGCGGGCGGTGGTACCACCGGGAGGCGCGGGTGGACAGGCGGCCCGGGCCGGCGGCGCGAGGGGCCGCTAGAACCGCAGCGCGACCCCGTCGTCGCGGCTTTGCGACCAGCTCGTCGCGGGCAGGCACGGCGCGCCGGGCGGGCAAGCCGGGCCCGCGTCTCCGCCGTCGGCTCGGCCCCAGAGCACGAGCTCATCGCCGACGACGTCGGCGAAGGCGTAGAGCTCGGCGGCCGTCTTGCCGAGCGTCGGGACGGCGCTCACGTCGGGCGTACACACGAGGCCCGAGCGCGGATCGATCACGATGGGCTGCGGCGAGCCGCGCCCGAAGAGCACGACGCGCCCGTCGGGGAGCGCGAAGGGGTCGCCGTAGGTCGGCGGGATCGGGATGCG
>JADLAB010000504.1 GCA_020848455.1 Polyangiaceae bacterium | reverse complement strand
TCGACGCGCACGGGATCGGCGAGCGTGCCCGCGCCCGGGGCCGCACGCGCGACCGACGACGACAGAGCGAGCACGACGACGCTGCCGGCGAGGGCGCGGGCCCGGGCGGCCGTGGCGCGGCACGAGCGGCTCAGGCGGGGGTCGACCATGGTGGCATCGCCTCCACCGCTCTGCGCACCTCTTGCACGGTGCAGGGTTTGCTGATGCAGCGGTTGCGGGTGCGTCCGAGAAGCTCGCGAACCTCGGCCGTCTGGATTCCGCCCGTCATGAAGACCACCCGCTCGGCCTGCTCGGGCGCGAACACGGCGAGCTCGGCGTGCAGCGCGAGACCGCCGAGCGTCGGCATCATGAGGTCGCAGAGGACGATGTCGTAGCGCGCGCCCGCGCGCAGCTCGGCGAGCGCGTCGACGGGCTCGGTCGACACGGTGACGTCGTGGTCGCGCAGGAGGCAACGGCGCAGCGCGGACGCGACGAGCGCCTCGTCGTCGATGATGAGCACGCGCCGTCGCGGCATCACGTCGCTCACGGCGCTACCTCGTTGCATGGTACCTCGCGTGTCATCGCGCGTCGCCCCCCCGGCCCGCAAGGCGAGAGCCTTGCAAGACGCATGCTACAACGCTACCGGTACCTCCATGGTGGACGAAAGGGACGTGATGCGGGCGCTGCGCTCGGTCGTCGATCCCGAGCTCGGAGTCAACGTGGTCGATCTCGGCCTCGTCTATGCCGTCCGGCTCGTGCCCGGCCACGTCCCGCCGGCGTCGACCGAGCCGACAGCGGCAGCGAACGCCGAGCCCACCGACGTGGAGGTCGACCTCGCCATGACCTCGGCGGGCTGCCCGCTCGCCGGGTACCTGTGCACCGAGGCCGAGAGCGCCGTCCGCGACACGGTGCCCGGCGTCGCTGCGGTCACGGTGCGCGTGGTCGACGACCCGCCGTGGTCGCCCGACCGCATGAGCGACGCGGCGCGAGCCATCCTCGGATGAGCGCGCCGCCGGGCCCCCGACCGGAGCCGGCGCGACGCGGCCCCGGCGCCATCGTGTGGCTGCTGCCTCCGGTCGCCGTGGCGCTCGTGACGGGCGTGTGGGCAGGGCTCGTGCGCCTCGGCTGGGAGCTGCCGTCGCCGGGCGCGAGCGCCGTCGGTGCGCACGGGCCGCTGCTCGCGAGCGGCTTCTTCGGCGCCCTCATCGCCGTCGAGCGCGCGGCAGCGCTCGCCGGTGCCGCAGCGCAGGGGCCGCGGTGGCGCCACGCGTGGGCCCTCGGGGCGCCCCTCGCGGCGAGCGTCGGCTCCCTCGGCCTCGCTCTCGGGATGCCGGCCGCGGTCGCGACGGGTCTGCTCGTCGGTGCGGCCGTCCTCTTCACCGGCGCCTCGCTCGTCGTGCTCGCGCGCCAGCGCACGCTCTTCAACGCCGTCATGGCGCTCGGCGCGTGCTCCTGGGTCGCCGGCAACCTGGTGCTCGCCCTGCCCGGGGGCACCGTCCCCGCCGCGGCGCCGTTCTGGGTCGGCCTGCTCGCGCTCACCATCGCGGGCGAGCGCCTCGAGCTCATGCGCGTGCGCAGGCCGCCGCAGAGTGCCGTCCTCGCCCTCGGCGGGCTCGCGCTCGCGCTCGTCGCGAGCCTCGGCGTGGGAGCCTTCGCGGCCGAGATCGGCGCGCGCCTGACGGGCGGAGCGCTCGTCGCGCTCGCAGCGTGGATGCTCGCCTTCGACGTCGCGCGTCGCACCATCCGCGTCCCGGGCCTGACGCGCTTCACCGCGCTCGCGTTGCTGCTCGGTCACGTGTGGCTCGGCGTGGCGGGTGCGGTGGGTCTCGTCGCGGGCGCGCTCTACGCCGGCCCCACCTACGACGCCGCCCTGCATGCGGCCTTCCTCGGCTTCGCGTTCTCGATGGTGCTCGGCCACGCGCCCATCGTGCTGCCCGCGCTCTCGGGCGTGCGCCTGCGCTTCCGGCTGCGGGCCTACGTGCCGCTCGCGCTGCTCCACGGCTCGCTCGTGCTGCGCGTGCTCGGCGACGCGACCGGCAGCGCCTGGGCGCGCGCCTGGGGCGGGGTCGGCAACGCGCTCGCGCTCGCGGCGTTCATCGCGACGACCGCGCTATCCATCGAGCGCCGGGCGCCCCGCCGCGCGTGACGTCCCGCGCGCAGCGCGCACGCAGGCACGCGGCCGCGGCCTCAGCGACCGCTCGCAGCCGGCGGCGGCGGACCGTACACGGGTACGGGCGGCGGCTCCGCCGCGGTCGCGCTCGCCGACGCGCCCGACGAGGTCGTCGCGCTGCGCGTCTCGGAGGGCATCGGCGCCGGCCCGTACACGGCCGCGAGGGTGCTCGTCACGCTGCGCGTCGAGGCGCGCGGGGGTGCGGGGCCGTACACGTCACCCGGCGACGGGTCGCAGCCGGCGAGCGCGCCCACGCCGAGCGCGGCCGCCACGACCAGCGCGGAGCGCACCCGCGCGCGGCTGCCGCAGAACGGGCAGGTCGCATCGTGTCCGAAGACGTGGCGGCCGCAGCTCGAGCACGGGACGAGGATGGCAGTCACGGTCCCGGATTCTACGCGGCGGGGCTCGGCGAAGGAACTGCCAAGGACAAAGCTGCCGATAGGTCACATGAGCGACCGTCCCGCGCCACCGTACCTACGTCGTCACCTTCGGCGATGGGGATGCGGTGTCCCCGCTCGCGGGCGCGGGCGCGAGCGCGCGCACGTAGTGATCGAGGCCGCCGCCGCGCATCAGCATCTCGACCGCCGTCAGCGGTCCCCGGAGCGCCGCGTCGTCGCGGCAGTCGCCGGGGTCCGTGCCGGCGAGGGCGCGCGCGAGCAGCATGCGGACGGCGCGGTCGCGGAGCGCGAGCTCGAGGCTCCGGTCCGACGCCGCGAGGTGGTGGCCCCACACGAGCGCGCGCAGGTACAGGCGCTCGTGCTCGGGCCGGGCACCCTCGCCGCCGAGCGCGCGCGCTGCGGCGCCGGGACGCGCGAGCTCGCTCGCCCCGGCGTCGATCCACGCCGCGAGGCGGCGCGTGCGGTCGGCGGGCGCGCGAAAGCTCGCCGTGACCGCGCGCTTGGCGCGGGTGTGCCGCGCGAGCGCCGCGAGCCACGGAGCGAGCGCGCCCGGCTCGACGGGGCGCGCGGCCGACACCGCCGCGCCCGCTGCCGCCTCCGAGAGCCCGGCGGAGCCCAGGGCCTCGGCGAGCGACCACGCGATGGCGACTCCGTCGAGCGCCGCGCCGACTCCGAGCAAGGCCTCGCATACGACCTCCGACCAGCGCCGCAGCGCGGCGCGCGACTCGCGCGGTCGGTCGCGCGCGACGGCGAGCTCGACCGGCAGCTCGAGCACGCCGGCACCGGGCCACAGGTCGCCCACGCTGCGCGCAGCCGCGGGTACGAGCCCGCCCTGCCGCGCCGCGCCGAAAGGCACCTCGAGGCTCGTGAGCGCACAGGGGCACTCGACGACGAGCGACACGCGCACCGCGACGCCATCGTCGATGAAGGTGGTCGGGTACGTCTGGCAGCCGCGCGGCTTGCCGCGCCGCGCCGGATCGTCGGCGCCGGTCCCCTCGCTCCGGGTGGGAGGCGAGCTCGCGGCCGCCGCGCGCTCGAGGCGGCAGCGCTGCCGGCCGTCGAGGAAGGCGCAGCGCCCGTCCACCATCGTGACGGCCGAGCGCTCGCCCGTGCTCCCGAAGAGCGGCACGAACAGCCGGTCTCGCTCCGCACCGAGCGGCTCGGGGAAGAGCGTACGGGCGCGCGCGACCTCGAGCTCGCCGAACGGGATCGAGGCGTAGGTACGGCAGCACCCGCCGTTGCCATCGCACGCGAAGTGGTAGGCTGGCAGCGGCTCGAGCGGACGGTCGGGCTCCGACCGCGGCACGGCCGAGCGCGCGCGCACGCCGCTCGCCAGCATCCCGCGGGCCTCGAGGTCGGCGAAGAGCCGGGCGATCTCGGAGGCGCGGCGGTACGCCCCGGCCCGCGCGGCCGCGAGCACGATGCCGTCGAAGTCGCGCGTGCCGTCGGCGGCGAGCACGAGCGTGAGCTCGCGCGGCTCGAGCACGAGCACCTCGTCGCGCTCGGTGTCGTGGAGCACGGCGCGCTCGACGCCCTCGACCAGGTGGAGCCGCGGCAGCACGTGCTCGGCCAGGCGCGGCCGCGGCGGGAAGCGCCGCGCTGACGACGCGGGCGGCGGCGCTGCCGGGGGCGCCCCGGGCGGATCGTCCTCGCGGCCCGAGCTCATGGTCCACGAGCATTCGCCGAGCGGGACCGCGGCGGCAAGCGCGCACCCCGTCCCGTGGGCGGCCGCCGGGCGGGGCCGGACGCAGCCCGCCGCGCCGGCCCGCTCGGTCGGCTGCTGCGGCAGGTGAGACGACCTGTCGGAGCGGGGTGCGCTGCGGCCCCGCGCGGCAGCACGTGCACGAGCGACTGGCGCCGCCACGCCGTCGTGTTACCGGGGGGGCGTGGATGCATCGCCCGTCGTGCTCACGAGCGAACGGCTCTTGCTGCTCATGCCCGGTGGGGCGGGCGCGCCCCGTGCCGTCGACTACTTCGCCGAGAACCGCGAGCACCTCGCTCCCTGGGAGCCGCCGTTCCCCGACACGATGTTCAGCCGCGCCTTCTGGGAGCGGCGCTTCGAGCAGGATCTGGCGGACCACCGCGCCGGCCGCGCGCTGCGCCTCGTGCTCCTGGCGCGCTCGGATCCCGGCGGGCCCATCCTCGGCTTCTGCAACTACACCCAGTTCGTGCGCGGTGCCTTCATGGCCTGCACGCTCGGCTACAGCCTGAGCCGCGCCGCCGAGGGACAGGGCTACATGACCGAGGCGCTGCGCCTCTCGACGGCCCACGTGTTCGACGCGCTCGGCATGCACCGCATCCAGGCGAACCACATGCCCCACAACCGCCGCAGCGAGGCCGTGCTGCGGCGCCTCGGCTTCGAGGTCGAGGGCTACGCGCGCGACTACATCTACATCCATGGCGCGTGGCGCGACCACGTGCTCACCGCGCTCACGAACCCGCGCGCCCCGCTGCCGGAGTACCTGCGCACCGAGGTCCTGACGCGCTGACCGCGTGTCAGGTGCGACGATAACGCCACGCATCGTCGCGATGTCCTCGGCCCCTCGGCCGAAGGCCAAGCGCGCCACTCGCTCGACTGGGGCCTAGAGCACCGAACAGGTTGAAAACGTCGCGAAATCCGCGAGGTGGCGTGAGGTTTGCGTCGCACGGACTGGAGGGCGACGCAGGCGTACTGCTGCTACGTCGAGGAGCCCGGAGGGAGTACGGCGCGAAGATCGCGCAAGATCGCGGATTGCAGCAGGTTTCAACCTGTTCGGTGCTCTAGATGCCCTTCGGCGTGTACTTCGCAGGAGGTTTGGCGGTCGGCTTGGGGGCCGGAGGCGGCGGCCAGCTCCTCGGCCCCGAAGGGCGCGGCGGCGGCAACAGGGCGACCGCGGACGCCGACGCGCTCGCGGTCGCTTCGGGGCTGGCGCTCGCATCCGGTGCGCTCGCCGCAGCCTCCGAGCTCGCGCTCGGCGTCCCGCCCGACGCGGTCGTGGCGCTCGTCGGCGCCGCGGGCGCACGCGACGGCTCGCCGACCGCGGCGCCCGCGCTCGAGCTCGTCCCATCGACGCTTGGCGCCCCGCCGCCGCGCTGCGTCGCCACGACGACCACGGCCACCACGCCGGCGGCAGCCGCCGCGACGACCGCGAGCCAGAGGGCGCGGCGGCTGCTGCGCCGAGGCGGCTCGATCCCGACGCTGCGCGCGCTCCGGATGTTCGACGACGGCGGCGCCTCGACCGGCTGGGAGGCCTTGACCGGCTCCGGCAGTGCGGCCGGGGGCACGGCGGCCGCCGGAGCCGCCGCCTCGGCACCCCCTGGCTCGGCGACGACGGGCGCAGCCGCCGTGGCCGCGGGGGCTGCGACCGGCACCGCCTCGCCCGCGACGACCGGCGCGCCGTCCGTCGGGCGCGCGCCGTCCGTCGGGCGGGCGTCGTCCCGAGCCGCGTCCGAGGCCTGGCTCGGGGCGCCCGTGCCCGCACCGCGCGAGCGGGTCCTCGTGCCCGCGGCCGGCTCGGGAAGCGTCGCCGCGACGGAGGCGGACAGCGCGCCGAAGTCCTCCTGCGCGTGGCCGCTGCGCAGCGCGTCGGAGAGCGCGGACGGCGTGAGCACGGGCTCCGAGATGCGGCCCGGATCGTCGGCGCCCTCCACCGAGGCCGCCGGCACGTCGGTGTCGGGTGCTTCGCGCTCCTCGGCGACGGCGCCGCGCTCGGCGCTCGGCAGGACGAGCGGCTCGCCGGGCGCCGCCGCGACCGGCCCGCCTGGCGGTGCGCCGGCCGCTCGTCCACGCGGTGGCGGCGGCGGCTCGCGCCGCGGCACCGGGCGTGCGGGACCGATCGGCTTCGGCGCCGACGCGGGCGCTGGGCCGGCGGGAGCGGCAGGCGCGCGCGGGGGTGGCACCGCCCGGGGCACGGCGACCGGCCCGCCGGCTCGCGGGCTTCCACCTGCGCGCGGCACGGCTCGAGGTCGCTCCGCCGGCTCCGTCGTCGACACCGGCGTGCGACCCGATGCGCTCGCGGCGAGCGCGCGCTGCTTGTCGAGCGCGTCGGCGCAGAGCGCCTCCACGCACGCCTTCACGTCGGCGGCCGTGGCGGTCGCGTCGCCGGTGGCACGCAGCGCCTCGGCGAGCTCGGCCGGCGTTGGGCGCTCGTCGACCGCGCGCGCGAGCGCCCGGGCCACCGCGTCGGCGACCCGCTTGGGCGCCAGCTTGCCACCCGGCGGCGCGAGGGCGTCGACGCGCTGCACGTCCCCGGCGAGCACCCGTTGCGCCACGAGGTCGTAGGTCGCGCCCTGGAAGAGCGCGCGATTGCGCAGCATCTCCCAGAGGAGCGCGCCCACCACGAACACGTCGGCCCGCACCTCGAGCTCGTGCCCCTCGAAGCGCTCCGGGGCGTGGTAGACCGCGCGTTTCGGATCGCGGCCGAGGGCCTGGAGGCCGGGGGGCGCGCCGGCGCTGCCCTCCTGCGCCGGGCCGCCGCACAGGCCGGACACGCCCGGCTCGACGAGCCGCGTGCGACCGTCGGCGCCGACGAGCACGGTCTCGGGCGTGAGGCCGCCGAACACCGAGCCACGCGGGATCGTCAGGCGGTGGGCGCGCAGGTGCTCGAGCCCGTCGAGCACGTCGAGCGCGATGCGCAGCACCACCGGCAGGGGCAGCGGCGCGTGCTCGAGGGCCGCGCTCCGCAGGAGGTTGCGCAGGCTCTCACCCTCGACGTGCTCCTGCACGATCCCGAGCTCGTCACCTTCCGTCTCGATCTCGATGATCGGCACCAGGGTGGGGTGGTCGAGCTCCCGCGCCCAGCGCGCCACCTCGGCGACGGCCTCGCGATCGGCCGGCCCGAACGGCGCCCGATCGACGACGCGGCGCAGCGCGACGACCGGCCGCGCGCCGTCGGCGCGCGCGAGCCACAGCACGCCGAGCGGGCTGCGGTAGAGCTCCGCACAGAGCTCGTAGCGCCCGAGCCTGGCCCTGGCGGCCGCGGCACCGCGCGTGCCTAACGCCATCGGCGCTCACCGTCGGATGCGCGTGGACGCATGGAGCGCACGATACCACGGAACGGTCGCGCGCTCCCGCGGGGCCGGGCGCGGCTCGGCCGTGACGCACTGCGTTTGGAGCATGCGTCAGGCTCTCGGAGGCGTACAATGTCGCCATGCCAGCCGCGCCAAGTGCCACTGCGTTCGGCCGAGCGCTCGTGCTCGCAGCCTCGCTCGCCGGCTGCAGCGGGTACTCGGTCGCCACGAGCCCCTCGGCACCCGCGCACGACGCCTTCCAGCGCGCGCCGATGAGCTCCGGCCAGGTGTGCGTGTTCCGGCCCGCCAGCATCGGTGCGGCGCTCACGACCCCGGTGCGCGACAACGGCGTCGTCGTCGGCGCGACGCAGGGCCCGAGCTACTTCTGCTACCTGGCCGGCCCCGGCACGCACGGGCTCAGCGTCGAGGTGAGCGACGCCAGACCCCTGCGCCTGTGGGTGGACGCGGGTCACCGCTACTTCGTGGAGCACCAGATCAACGTCGGCGAGGACCGCCTCGTGCCCGTCCACGAAGCGCGGGCACGGGAGCTCCTCCAGAGCTGCGACTACGCAACCGTGGTCGGCGCACCCAAGGGTCAGCCGCTGCCGCCCACGGTGCCGCTCGTCGCGGGTCTGCTCGTCGCGCCGTAGCTCGGTGCGGGCCCGGGCGGGCCTACTTGCCGAGCATCGCGAGCACCTTCTGGCGCTCGGCCTCGAGCAGCGAGATGGCGCGGGCGAGTCCGACCTCGGCCGCCACGGCAACGAGCAGCGACTCGGCGCCGCTCTTGCCGGTCGGTGCCGCCGCACGCAGCGAGGCGCGCTGCTGGCGCGAGCGCGCGACGGAGCGGATCGTGTACACGTACTTCTCGGTCAGCGCGAACCCCGCTGACTTCGCCTTGGCCACGATGTCCTTCGCGGGCACGTTCGGGTGGGCGAGGATGAAGTCCGACTTGGTCTGGGGCTTCTGGGCGCTCTTCGGAGTGCTCTTCATGATGGTCTGCTTCCGTCCCCCTTCGTCAATGGGCAACCCTAGCCTGTCATGCAAATGTATACAAGTCGGTGAGTCGGCTGGAACCCGCCGAGGGGCCTCTCGGAGTCTCCACCAACGTTGACGGCGACCCCCGACCGAAGGTAGCGCTGGGTGCATGGGCACCGGGGCGCGCGTGTTGCTCGTGGAGGACCACGAGCCGACCGCTCACGGCTGGCGGCGCCACCTCGAGCGCGCCGGACACGAGGTGGCGTGGGCGGCCACCCTCAAGCGGGCGCGCGCGCACCTCGCGGCGCGGACGCCCGACGTGGTGGTGCTCGACCTGCGGCTGCCCGACGGCGACGGAGCGACCCTGGCGAGCGAGATCCACCGCCGGGGCGCCGCGATGGTGGTGGCGAGCGGCGCCTACGACGCGCGGCGCGCCCTCGAGCTCTGCGATCTCTGCACCGTGGCGCTGCCCAAGCCGGTCGCCGGGCGGGAGCTCTGCCGCGCGGTGGAGCTCGCGCACCTGCAGCGCGCCGCGCTCTCGGCGACCCTGGCGCGCTTCGCGTCGGCGCACGCGCTGAGCCCGGCCGAGACCGAGGCCGTGCTCGCCCTCGCCGCGGGCCTCGACGGCGCCGAGCAGTGCGAGCGGCTCGGCTGCGGGCGGGGCTCGCTCGCTACCTACTGGCACCGCATCCTGAAGAAGAGCGGCCTGCGCTCCCAGAGCGCCGTCCTGGCGGCGCTGCTGCGCGAGATGCGGCCCGTGGCCGAGCCGCGCGCCGCCGCGCCGCCCACCGCGCCGACGCCGGCACCGCGCGCACGCCGACCGCCGGACGCACCGCGCGCGCGGACGAGCGGCGTCTACGCGCGCGCCGGCGCCGCGCGGTCGGGCCCGACGACCGCGGCAGTCGCTGCGCGGGCACGCGCGCGCAAGAGTCGCTGACCGCCTGGCGGCCGCCACCCCGCGCCAGGCGCCCGTCGGCCGTGCACCGGCCCTGTGCCCCGCATTTCGCGGAGTTGCCGCTGGCACGTGACTCGCAATGGCGGCGGCCATGCAGGCGACCGCACTCTCGGCGACGATCTCGGGGCTCGAGGCCCACCTCGTGCGCGTCGAGGTCGACTCCGGCCGCGGCGTGCCGATGTTCCACATCGTCGGGCTGCCCGAGGCGAGCGTGCGCGAGAGCCGCATGCGCGTGCGCGCCGCGCTCGGCCGGCTCGGGGTCGAGCTCAACGAGTGGGTGCTCACCGTGAACCTCGCGCCCGCCGACCTCCGCAAGAGCGGCGGTGCCTTCGACCTCGCGATCGCCTGCGCGATCCTCGCGGCGCTCGGGCGCGTGCGCCCGGAGGCGCTCGCCGCCGTGCTCCTGCTCGGCGAGCTGTCGCTCACGGGCGCGCTGCGACCGGTGCGCGGCGTGCTGCCCGCCCTGCTCGGCGCGCGGCGCCAGGGCCTCGCGAGCGCCGTCGTGCCGCCCGGCAACGGCGCCGAGGCGGCCGTCGTCGGGGACGTCGACGCGCGCGTCGGCGGCGAGCTCGCCGCCGTCGTCGACCACCTGAACGGCACGGCGTCGCTCGAGCGCGCGCGCCCGGCGCCGAGCGCACCGCGGGTCGCGCTCGAGGGCGATCTCGCCGACGTGCGCGGCCAGCACGCGGCGCGGCGTGCGCTCGAGATCGCCGCCGCCGGCGGCCACAACCTCCTCATGATCGGCCCGCCCGGCTCGGGCAAGACGATGCTGGCGCGGCGCCTGCCCGGCATCCTGCCGCCGCTCGCGCTCGCCGAGTCGCTCGAGGTGACCGCGATCCACTCGGTCGCGGGCCTGCTCGGGCCCGGCCAGGGCCTGGTGCGCGAGCGCCCCTTTCGCGCGCCGCACCACACGGTCAGCGCCGCCGGTCTGCTCGGCGGCGGCGACCCTCTGCGCCCCGGCGAGGTGTCGCTCGCGCACCACGGCTGCCTGTTTCTCGACGAGCTCTGCGAGTTCCAGCGCCACGTGCTCGAGGGCCTGCGCCAGCCGCTCGAGACCGGCGAGCTCGTCATCTGCCGCGCCCGGAGCCGCGGCGTGTTTCCCGCGCGCCCGCTGCTCGTCGCCGCGGTCAATCCGTGCCCGTGCGGCTACCTCGGCCACCCGACCCGCCGCTGCGACTGCTCGCCCACGCGCATCGCTGCCTACGCGGGCCGTCTCAGCGGGCCCCTGCTCGACCGCATCGATCTGCAGGTGGTGCTGCCGCCCGTCGCCGTCGACGAGCTCCACGCGAAGGGCCCGGCCGAGAGCTCGGCCGCGGTCGCCGCGCGGGTCGCTGCCGCGCGCGCGCGGCAGGAGGAGCGCCGGGCCCGCGGCCTCGTCGCCTGCCGGCACAACGCCGAGCTCTGCACGGCCGAGGCCCTCGCGGTCGCGCCGCCCGACGAGGCCACGCGGCGCCTGCTCCGCGCGGCGGCCGAGCGGAGCGGGCTGTCGGCGCGCGGCTACGTGAAGGTGCAGCGCATCGCGCGCACCCTCGCCGACCTCGAGGGGCTCGACCTGCCCGGCCCGCCGCACTTCGCCGAGGCGCTGCAGCACCGGCACCTCGATGCGCGCTCGGCCGCACGCTCGTCCCACGCGAGCGCTTGAGCCACCGCGCCCCGCCCCTCGTCACGCGACGTCCTTCGCGGTCGGACGGTCACCCCGATCGACTGCCTCGAGCTTCCTTTCTGTCTCTTCTCTCGGAGGTCCCATCCCATGCGTAAGCAAGCTTCAGGTGCAGTGAAAGAAGTCATCGGTCAGATCGAGAAGCGCTTCGGCAAGGGCGCCATCATGGCGCTCGACGACGAACACCCGGACGAGCCCATCGCGGTCGTGCCGAGCGGCTCGCTCGTCCTCGATCAGGCCCTCGGGGTCGGCGGCTACCCGCGCGGCCGCATCGTCGAGATCTTCGGCCCGGAGTCGAGCGGCAAGACCACGCTCTCGCTCCACGCCATCGCCGAGGCCCAGCGCCTGGGCGGTGTCGCGGCCTTCATCGACGCCGAGCACGCCTTCGACCCGACCTACGCGCGCGCGCTCGGCGTCTCCACCGCCGAGCTCTTGCTCGCGCAGCCCGACAGCGGCGAGCAGGCCCTCGAGATCGCCGAGACGCTCACGCGCTCGGGCGCCGTCGACCTCATCGTCATCGACTCGGTGGCCGCCCTCACGCCCCAGGCCGAGATCGACGGCGAGATGGGCGACGCCCACATGGGTCTGCAGGCGCGCCTCATGAGCCAGGCCCTGCGCAAGCTCACGCCCATCGCCCACAAGACGAACACGGCGCTCCTGTTCATCAACCAGCTGCGCCAGAAGATCGGCGTCGTCTTCGGCAACCCCGAGACGACCCCCGGCGGCCAGGCGCTCAAGTTCTACGCGAGCGTGCGCCTCGACGTGCGGCGCATCGGCCAGGTGAAGGCGAGCGACCAGGCCGTGGGCGCGCGCACGCGCGTCAAGGTCATCAAGAACAAGTGCGCGGCGCCGTTCCGCGAGGCCGAGTTCGAGATCCGCTGGGGCCACGGCATCGACGCCGCGTCCGAGATCCTCGACCGCGGCCTCGAGCTCGGGGTCATCGACAAGAGCGGCGCGTTCCTGTCCTTCGCCGGCGAGCAGCTCGGCCAGGGCCGCGAGCGCGCGCGCGAGACCCTGCTCGCGGGCGGCGCGCTGGCCGAGGCCATCCGCGCCGAGATCGCCGCCGCCTGCGGCACGGGCGCGCGCGCCGCGGCGACCGCCGAGGCGTGAGAGCGCGGCGCGGTCTCGTGCCGCGCTCGCGCTCGACCTGCCGTTCCCACCGACTTGCTTGCCGGCCTCGAGCCGGCGCCATCCACGTCCACGTCCGATTCCGTACCCGTATCGATCACAAGAGGTTTCGTCATCATGAGCAATGGAGTGAACAAGGTTTTCTTGCTGGGTCACCTCGGCGCCACGCCGGAGCTGCGGCAGTCGCCCGGCGGCATGAGCGTGCTCCGCCTCAACGTCGCCACCAACGAGCACTGGGAGCGCGACGGCGAGAAGAGGGACCACACCGAGTGGCACCGCGTCGTCATCTTCGGCAACCGCGCCGAGGCGCTCGCCAAGTTCCTCGACAAGGGCATGTGCGTGATGATCGAGGGGCGCATCCGCACCTCGAGCTACGAGAAGGAGGGCCAGAAGCGCACGTCGACCGAGATCCACGCGACCGAGCTCTGCCTCACGTCCGCGCGGCGCGCCTCGGACGGCGGCGGTCTCGTCAGGGCGCCGCGCCCGCCGCAGCCGGCGCACGGCGAGGAGCTCGCGCTCGCCATGTGAGCGAGCGTGCGGGGCGTCGGGGCCGCGGTGCGCGCGGCCCCGCGCCTCGACCGTCCCGCACCCCCGGGCGGCGGTGGTGTACTTCTGGACGGCTCTCGGCAACGACAAAATGACAGCGGCGAGACCCCTTGCGGGATCTCGCCGTGTGACGGTGGCCGCGGCGCTTACTTCTTCGTCTTCTTCGCGGCCTCGGTCTTCGTCTTCTTCTTCGCAGAGCTCTTCGCCTTGGTCTTGTCGCCGGTGGCCGCCTTCTTCGACTTCTCGCTGCCGAGCTCGATGTCGAGGCGCTTGCCGACGGCCTTCGCGAGGAAGGACGGGACGTCGCCCTTGAAGGTCACCGTGACCTCGCAGCGGTCCGGGTAGTTCGTGACCGTGACGGAGTCGAGGCGCTTGTCCTTCTTCTGCAGGCCCACGGCCGACGAGGTCGACTGGCGCCCGGGGATGCGCAGGGTGAAGCCGTTCTGGCCCTCGGTGCCGGTGAGGCCCGAGATCTCGCCGTCCATCTTGATCTTGAGCACCGTCGGGCTCGTCACGTTGCCGACGCCCCATTCCTTCTGGAGGGCAGCGCTCGCCGCGTCGCCGCCGTCGTCGACGGTGCCGCCCTCTTCGCCGAGCTCGGCGCCTCCCGCGGCGGGGGGCGGCGGCGGGGCGGGCTCGGTGGTCGAGAGCGGAGTCTCGCCGAAGAGCGGTACCTTCGCCGTCGGCACGCCACCGGCACCCGGCGCGCCGGCGGCCGCGTTGGCGGTGACCGCACCCTCGGCCGCCATCTTGACGGCTGCCGGATCGTCGGGCGCGCGCTTGCCGAGCGTGCTGGCGAAGGCGTAGATGCTGACGACGGCGAGGATGCCGAGCACCACGCCGAAGACGAGGCGCTTCTTGTCGCGCCGCGGCGGGACGATCGGGGCCTCGATGGCCGCGTCGCTCGGCTCGCGATCGCGCTCGCGGAACAGGCGCTTGCCGTCGCTGCGCAGGGCACCCGAGGGCGGCGGCGCGGTGGTGCGGCGCGGTGCGCGCGAACGGGCGCGCTCGTCGCGGGCCTGCGCGTGCTCGACGCGCTTGCGGCGCACGGCGTCGAGGATCTTGCCGAGCGCGCTCTTCGTGCCGCGCGTCGCGTTCGCCAGCGTGGGACCGATGCGGTCGGCGAGCTTGCGACCCGCGCGCAGCGGCGAGAAGCCGGGGCGCGATACGTCCTCGGCGGCGCCGTCGCCGTCCTCGGGCCCCTCGGCGGCGACCGCCTCGAGCGGCGTCTGCAGCGTCGCGGGCGGCTCGTCGAGCGCGCTCCTCGAGCTCTGGTCGGCACGGGCCGAAAGCGACCTCTGGCGGGGGGCATCGATCACGGTGGGCTCCGGGGTCTTCTCGCGCTCCGCGCCGTCCTTCGGCGCGGCCACGGCACGCACGGCCGCGACGCGGTAGGGGGCAGTCGTCTGGTCCTCGCCGCGCTCGCCCTCGCCGTCGTAGCGCAGGGCCACGACGAGCTGCGGAATCGCGGTCTCCTTGTCGATGTCGACGGTCACGTGCTCGATGTGCGCCTGGCGCGTCGCGCCCTGCTCCACGTCCTCGAGCTCCACGCCGCGCCCGACCTTCAGGAACTCGAGATTCGAGCCGATGAGCACCTCGCCACTGGCGACCTCGCGGACGCGGGCGCGCATCGGCGAGCCGAGCCCCTGGATGTGCAGGCGCACGCGCGAGCCCGGCAGCGCGCCCTCGACGTCGATCTTGGCGTCCGCGGCGCCTTCGCCGACCGCCGAGAGGGCGCGCAAGAGGGCGGCGCCCTTCTTGTCGACGCGCTCGAAGCGCAGGCCGAACTCGCCGCCGCGCGCCTCGTCGCGCCGCCAGATGACCTCACCCTCGGCGATGACCTCGCCGCCGAGGCCGTCGAAGCGGCACACGAGCTTCTCGCCGATCGCCGGCATGTGCGCGGTGCGGAGGCGGATGCCGTCCACCGACACGTCGACCGCGTCGGCCTCGAAGCCACCGCCTCGACCCGCGCCGACCTCCACCAGCGCCTCGAGCGGCATGCGCCTGGTGGCGCCATCGCGGCGATCCACGGCCGTGTCCTGTGCGCCCTCGCCCTTCGACCCCTGCGCCTGTGCGTCCATCGCAGTCATCCTCGAATCCTCCCGGACATCTGGCCGCGACCGCGGCCGCCGGCAGCTACGGGCACTACGTTCGATGGGCTCGATCGGCCAAATTTGTCGTGCCCGTTCCGCGCCCGGCCGCGACGGTGAGCGCGAAACGTGCCACACTGCTCGCGGTGGCGAGCGAGAGGCCGAAACGCCCGAAGAAACTGGCTCGCGCGGCCGATGCACCGGCGCGCGACATGGTCTTCGTGTACGGCAAGACCGAGCCCGACGAGGGCCTGCGCGTGCTGCGGGCGCGGCCGAACGGCGAGGTCGAGGTCGGCCAGCTGCGCAGCGTGCGCGAGGGGCAGCCCATCCACGGCGAGCTCGTGCGCCTCGAGCAGCGCCCCGAGCACGCGCAGCTCTTCGACGTCGACGTGCTGCTCGAGGCGCCGGCGCCGTCCGCGGCGGGCGCCACGGACGAGCACGCGACCGCACCGGCCGCCGCCGAGCAGGAGCCCGAGCTCGTAGCGCGCCGTCCCCGCGCAGGCCCGCCGCAGGTCGCCTCCCCCGCGTACCGCAGGAACTGGGACCGGATCTTCGGGGCATGGCCCACGACGAGCAAGAAGGACGCGCCGAACTGATCGCGCCGGGCGCGCGGCCCGGTCCCGGCACGAGCGCGCTCCCTGCCGACCTCGCGCGGGGCGTGCGGGCGACCACCCTCGCGACGCGGCTCGCGGGCGCCACGGCGGGCACGTGGCGCGTGTCGGGCGCCGCCGGCTCGGCCACCGCCCTGTGCGTGCGGCAGCTCGTGCGCCAGACGTCGCGCCCGATCGTCGTCGTCGGCGCGAGCGCGGAGGACGCGCACACCCTCGCCGGCGACCTCGCCTTCGTGCTCGGCGCGCTCGTGCAGGAGCCCGAGGCTGCGCGCCTGCGCGTGCTCGCGGCCGAGGAGGCCTCGCCCTACGCCGAGCTGCTGCCCGACCGGCGGCCGTCCGAGGAGCGGCTCGCGCTCGCCCTCGAGCTCGCGCTCGGGCGCGCGCCGCGCGTGCTCGTCGCGAGCGCCGCGGCCCTGTGCCGCAAGACCCTCGGCCGCGCCGACGCCGCGGCCGAGGCCGTGTGCCTGCGGCCCGGCGACGAGCTCGACCGCGACGCCTTCGCCACCCGTCTCGGCGCCCTCGGCTACGACCGGAGCCCGCTCGTCGAGGACCCCGCGACCTTCGCCCTGCGCGGCGGGCTCGTGGATCTCTGGCCCGCGGGCGCGGTGGGGCCCGCGCGCGTCGAGCTCTACGGCGACCTCGTCATGGAGATCAGGCGCTTCGACCCCGAGGATCAGCGCAGCGGTGCCGCGCTCGCCGAGCTGTGGCTGCCCCCGGCACGCGAGGCCATCCTGTCGCCCGAGCGCGTGCGCGCCGCCGCCGATCGGCTGCGCGAGCTGTGCGACGGCGCGGACTGGCCGAGCATTCGCACGCGCACGCTCATCGAGGACGTCACGCTCGGGCGGACCTTCTTCGGGTCGGCGGGCTACGTGCCGGCCTTCGCCGAGCTCGCGCCGCTGTTCCTCGCGCTGCCCGCCGACGCCATCGTCGTGCTCGAGAACCCCGAGGCGATCGCGCAGGCGCTCCGCAGCGAGCTGGCGCGCGCCGAGCAGGACCGGCTCGCGCGCCGCGAGGCGCCGCACTTTCCGCGCGCCGCCTTCTACGCCGAGCCCGAGGAGCTGGCGCGCTGGCTCGGCCGCGTGACGACGCTCGCGGTGTCGCGGCAGAGCGTCGTCGCGAGCGGCGCACCGGACGCGGGCGACGGCGCGGCGACGGCGGCCGACGCCGACGACCTCGACCGCTTCGCCGTCGCCCACGCCGACACGCCCACGCTGTGCGCGAGCGATCAGGCCGAGCTCGCCGTCGCGCTCGCCACGGCGCGCAAGAGCGCCGGGCACGGCGCGAGCCTCGAGCCCCTCGCGGCGCGCATCGGCGCCTGGCTCGAGCGCGGCCTGTCGGTGGTGCTCGCGGCCCGCACCGGCGCACAGGCCGAGCGGCTGGCCGGACTGCTCGCGAACCGCGACCTCGCGCCGCGCCTGTCGCTCGCCGGGCCGGAGCCGCGCCTCTTCGACGCGCCGGCGAGTGGCGCGCCCGTGCTGCACGTCGTCGTGGGCCCGCTCGCGCGCGGCGTCGTGGCGCCGCTCGAGGGCCTCGTGCTCGTCACCGAGGAGGAGGTCTTCGGCACACGCGCGCACCGGCGCAAGCAGAAGAAGCGGCGCGCGGCCGAGCTGCTCGACGATCTGCGCGCGCTCGGGACGGGCGATGCCGTGGTGCACGTCGAGCACGGCGTCGGGCGCTACCGCGGGCTGGTGCACCGCGAGCACGGCGGGCAGATGCTCGACCTCATCGTCGTGGAGTACGCGGGGGGGGACAAGCTCTACCTGCCCGTCTACCGGCTGAACCAGATCCAGAAGTTCCGCGGCGACGCGGCCGAGCCGAAGCTCGACCGGCTCGGCGGCGCGACCTTCGCGAAGAAGAAGGCGCGCGCCGAGGGCAGCGTGCGCCAGATGGCGGACGAGCTCCTGCGACTCTACGCGGCACGCCAGGCCGCCCTGGGCGTCCCCACCCCGCCCCCCGACGCGGACTACGCCGCGTTCGAGGCGAGCTTCCCCTACGAGGAGACCGACGATCAGGCGCGCGCCATCACCGAGGTGAGCGCCGATCTCGAGAGCTCGCGCGTCATGGATCGCCTCGTGTGTGGCGACGTCGGCTTCGGCAAGACCGAGGTCGCCCTGCGCGCCGCCATGCGCGTCGCCTCGAGCGGCCGGCAGGTGGCGGTGCTCTGCCCCACGACCGTGCTCGCGCAGCAGCACGCGGCCACCTTCGAGGCGCGCCTCGCAGACTACCCGGTCCGCGTCGCCACCCTGTCGCGCTTCGTCTCGAAGCGCGCCGAGGAGGCGGCGGTGCGCGGGCTGCGCGACGGCAGCGTCGACGTCGTCATCGGCACCCACCGGCTGCTCTCGAAGGACGTGCACTTCAAGCACCTCGGCCTGCTCATCGTGGACGAGGAGCAGCGCTTCGGCGTCGCCCACAAGGAGCGCATCAAGGCGCTCAAGACCAACGTGGACGTGCTCACGCTGACGGCAACGCCCATCCCGCGCACGCTGCAGATGGCGATGTCGGGGCTGCGCGACCTGTCGCTCATCACCACCGCGCCCGCCGATCGTCGCGCCGTGCGCACCCTCGTGACGCGCTTCGACGAGGGCGTGATCCGCGAGGCGTTGTTGCGCGAGCTCGGGCGTGGCGGGCAGGCCTTCTACGTCTACAACCGCATCGAGGGGCTCGGCGAGCGCGCCGAGCGGCTGCGCGCCCTCGTGCCGCGAGCGCGCATCGGCATCGCACACGGGCAGCTCGGGGAGCGACAGCTCGAGCGCGTGATGCTCGACTTCGTGGCGGGCCACTACGACGTCTTGTGCGCGACGGCGATCATCGAGAATGGCCTCGACATCCCGCGCTGCAACACGATCTTCATCGACCGCCCGGACCTCTTCGGCCTCGGTCAGCTCTACCAGCTGCGGGGACGCGTGGGCCGCGCCCGCGAGCGCGCCTACTGCTACCTCGTGCTGCCGAGTCAGCCGCTCAGCGACGAGGCCAAGATCCGCATCGAGGCGCTCGAGCGCTACAGCGAGATCGGCAGCGGCCTCGAGATCGCCTCGCTCGACCTCGATCTGCGCGGCGCGGGCGATCTACTCGGCGCCGATCAGAGCGGCGCCGTCGCGAGCATCGGCTTCGAGATGTTCTGCGACATGCTCGCGGAGGCCGTCGCGGAGCTGCGCGGCGCGCCGGTCGCAGACGACGTCGATCCCGAGCTGTCCTTCGACGCCGAGGCCTACCTGCCCGAGAGCTACGTGCCCGACGTGGGCGTGCGCCTGTCGCTCTACAAGCGCCTCGCGAGCGCGGCTTCGGCCGACGACATCGGCGACATCGGCCGCGAGATCGAGGATCGCTTCGGCGAGGCGCCCGCCGAGGCGCGCCGCTTCCTCAGGCTCATGCAGGCCAAGACCGAGCTGCGCACGCTGAAGGTGCTCGGCTGCGAGGCGAGCCACAAGGGCGTGACCCTGCACCTGCGCGACGACACGCCCCTCGATCCGAAGAAGCTCGCCGCGCTCCTGCGCGAGAAGGCCTCGCCCTACCGGCTCACGCCCGACATGCGCCTCACGCGCCGCACCCTCGCCTCCGAGCGCTTCGAGAACGGCCTCGAGGCCGTCGAGCGCACCCTCGCGGAGCTCGCGCGCGCGCTCGGGTGAGCTCGCCAGGCGCAGCGGCCCGCGGCGCGCCGCGCCTCCACGGACGCCGCGGCGTGGGGCGTGCTCACTGCGCCGTGACGGAGTCGACGTAGAGCGTCATCGCGGACGGCGGCATCGGCAGTCCCCAGCCGCAATCGCTCGTGCGGTCGCCGGCGTGGATGGCGATGCCCATCGTGTCGTCCGAGTAGGCCGAGGCGTCGATGACGACCTCGCTCCAGGCGGTGCTCCAGCTCGCCGACCCCGCGACGAAGTCGGCCGCCTCCGGGGCCAGCACGGTCTGGAGGTGCGCCCCGGCGGCCGACACGAGCCATACGCTCGCCGCCGCGGGCAGCTGGAAGTCGGGCTGGGTCGGCATCTCGATCCGGTACCGGACGGTCACGCTCGCCGCCTGCGGCGCGGCGAGCAGCCCGGCGACACCCACGAGATCGGCATCGCACGGGGAGACCTCGTAGGGCCCGAGCTCGAGGCAACCACCTTGCTCGCAGGCGGGCGATCCGCTCGCCAGCGTCGCGACCGTACCCCAGAGCTTGGCGCTGCCGCGCCTGTGCCAACGTGCGCCACGACCAGGGCGTCTCGCGCCCTCAGCGCCCCTGCCGCACGAGCGCGGCGGCCCGGAGCCCGATCATCATGCTCGGGGCGTTCAGCGCCGCGACCGGCGTCGTGGGGATGACGGACGCGTCGGCGACGCGCACGCCGTCGACGCCGCGCAGGCGGAGCGCACCGTCGACCGCCCCGTCGTCGCCGAGCGCGCAGGTCCCGGCGTAGTGGTAGGTCGTCATCGCGTTGTGCTTCACGAACTCTGCGACCGCGGCGTCGTCGCGCACGCGCGATCCGGGCATGAGCTCGAAGGCCCCCATGGCGCGCGCCGACGCGGTCGCCGCCATGCGACGCGCGAGCCCGACGCCGCGCACGACGGTCTCGAGGTCGTCGCGGTGGCTGAAGTAGCAGGGATCGATCGCCGCGGGTGCCTCGGGATCGGGCGAGGTGAGGCGGAGCGTGCCGCGACTGCGGGGCTTGCCGAGGATGACGACGATGCCCCAGAGGTGCCGCACGACGGCGCGCGCGGGGGCGGAGCCGAAGACGGCGGCGAGCGCGCCGCGCATCCCGGCGACGAGCGGCCGCAGCGCGTAGAGCCGCTCCGGCAGAACCATCGCCGGCAGGAGCTTCACGACCCCTTCCTTGAACGACGACGGCCCGGGGTAGAACACGTAGCAGCTGTCGGCCTGGCCCGCGCAGAGGTGCCGGCCCGCGCCGGCGCGGTGGAAGCCGTAGAGCTCGGGGTAGAGGCAGTCGACGCGCCGCTTGCCGAGGAAGAAGAGCTGCACGTTGGGGTGGTCGTGCAGGTTCCGCCCGACCGCGGGCGCATCCGCGACCGTGGGGACGCCGGCGGCCCGAAGCCACGCGCCAGGCCCGACCCCCGAGAGCATGAGCAGCCGCGGGGTCTCGAGCGCGCCGGCCGTGCACACGACCTCGCCCCGCACCGCGACCCGCCCGACGCGGAGCGTGCCGTCGTGCAGGCGCCGGCGGTACTCGACGCCGACGGCCCGCCGCTCGCGGAACAGGACGCGCAGGGCCCGCGTCCCGGTCCACACCTCGAGGTTGGGCCGCGCGCCCTGCGCCCGCAGGAAGGACACGTAGGACGAGCGCCGCTCTCGGCCGTCGAAGTTCATCCACTCGTAGCCGAGCACGCCCGAGAGATCGCCGTCGTTGAGATCCTCCTTGCGGCGGAAGCCCGCCTCGACGGCCGCCGCGACGCAGCTCTCCGTGAAGCGCGTGGGCTCGCGGCGCCGCACGCCGAGCACGCGCTCGAGCGCCTCGAAGGCGGGCACGACGTCGTCCCAGCGCCAGCCGACGGGCCACTCGGCGTAGTCCTCGCGCGCGCCGCGCGTGTACACCATGGCGTTGATGGCCCCGCTGCCGCCCATGCCGCGGCCCGAGCCGAGGAACCAGCGCCGGCCCCCGCACGCGGCCTGCGGCACGCTGAAGCGCTCGTACATGAGCCGCTCGTTCACGAAGGCGTCCTTGTAGCCGTCGGCGAGCAAGGTCTCGGGGTTGGCGTCCGCGGCGTCGCCGCCCTCGAGCAACAGGACGCGCGTCGCTGGATCGCGCGCGAGCTCGGCGGCGACGATGCACCCCGCGGAGCCCCCGCCCACGACGACGTAGTCGAACTCCTCACCGGCTGGGGTCTCCCGGCGCTCCGCCGCGTTCTGCATGCCCCGCCGGGTACGAAGCTCGCCGCGGGCCGTCAAGCACCACCGGCGCGACGACGGCCGAAGTCGAGTCCGAGGACAGGCCGCCGGTCGTCCTGATCCGTGCTAGGGTCGCGGCGGCCCGCGCCTCGCGAGGCCGAGCAGCCAAGGAGGACGAGACGAATGGCGGCGGACACGCCGACGGGAGTGCTCGAGGTGTTGCGATCGGTCATCGCACCCCTCATCGAGAAGGACGGCGGAGCGCTCTACGTGGTCGCGGTCGGCGACGACGAGGTGAGCCTCCACCTGGCCGGTACGTGCAGCGGCTGTCCCGGGGTCGGGCTCACGTCCCAGGGCGTGATCGAGCCCGTGGTGCACGGCGTCGCGCCGCGCGCCAAGCTCTACGTCACGAACGGCTGGCAGATCCCGAAGGGCGCCAAGCGCGTCGTCCCGCGCTGAGCCG
>JADLAB010000503.1 GCA_020848455.1 Polyangiaceae bacterium | reverse complement strand
TCGATGAGGTCCCAGGCCGGGACGGGCAGGGCGTCGAGGTCGGGCGGCTCCTCGCCGGTGAGCGCCGCGCGCTCGCCGCCCACGACCTCGACCCGCTCGCCGAGGGCGCGCCGCAGGCGCTGGGCCACCTCGGGACGCGGCGTGCCGGCGACGAGCTCGCACAGGGCGGGCAGCGTGTGCTCGGCCTCGAAGCGCAAGAGCACGTCGGCCTCGGGGTAGCTCGCGAGGATGGCGTGCGCCGGGGCGTCCACCACGTGCTCACCGCTCTGGTAGAGGTGCGCGAGCACGAGCGGCGTGTCGGGGTGGTCGGCGCGGAGCGCCACGAGGAGCTCGCCGAGCAGCGGATCGCGCCGCGGCGGCCGGTGGAAGGGCGAGAGCGCGACGACGAGCACGTCCGCGGGCGCGCAGACGAGAGCCGCGACGTCTGCCGGGGGCGCGCCGAAGCGCACCTCGTCCTCGGCGAGCGGCACGACGTCGCTCGTCGGCAGCGCGAAGGCGTCGGCGACCGCGACCTCGAGGCCGTGCGAGCGCAGGACAGACGTCGCCTGAAGCGGCCCGAGGTCGCCGAAATAGGGGTAGTCGATGAAGTCGCGCGATACCCCGAGAGGTCCCAGCACCACGGCCACGCGCGTCACCGGGGGAGCATACGCTGCGCCGGGGGGGCGTTCCACGCAGCTCTGGCCGGAGGCCTTCCCCGCCCCGCGCGCGAAGCGTACCGTTCCGCCCGTGAGCGACGGGGCGGGCAAGGTCTTCGCGGTGGGCGACACCGTCGGGCGCTACCGGCTCGTGGCGCTGCTCGATCGCGGGGGCATGGCCACGGTGTGGGCGGCCGAGGGGCCGAGCGGGCCCGTGGCGCTGAAGGTGCTCGGGCTCGAGGCCGAGGGCGTGCGCGAGCGCTTCGAGCTCGAGGCGCGCGCCCTGTTGAAGCTCCGCCACCCGAACGTCGTCCGGGCCGTCGACTACGGGCGCGCCGACGACGGGACGCCCTTCGTCGTGATGGAGCGGCTCGTCGGCGAGCCGCTCGCCGAGACCCTGCACCGCGACAAGAAGCTCCCGGTCGGGCGCGCGGTCGCGGTCGCGTGCGCCGCGGGCGAGGGGCTCGCCGCCGCGCACGCGCTCGGCATCGTGCACCGCGACGTGAAGCCCGCGAACCTCTTCGTCTGCGCCGACGGCACGGTGAAGGTTCTCGACTTCGGCATCGCGTTCTGGGGCGCGGGCGACGGCCGCATGCCCGTGTCGCGCATCACGGTGCCGGGCACGGTCATGGGCACGCCCTCGTACATGGCGCCCGAGCAGGCCTCGGGCGTGGGCGAGGTCGACGAGCGCACGGACGTGTGGGGGCTCGCGGCCGTCCTCTACCACGCGCTCGCGGGCCGCGAGCCCTTCGGCACCGGCCTGAGCTACCTCGCGGAGCTCACGCGCATCGTCACCGAGCCGCCCGATCCCTTGCCCGACGACGTGCCGCCGGGCCTCGGGCAGGTGATCTTCCGGGCCCTCGCGAAGGCGCGCGCGGACCGGCCCGCCTCGATGGACGAGCTCGTCCAGGCGCTCCGCAGCGAGGCGGGTGCCGTGTCGGCCCCGCGCGCCTCGCAGCGCAAGCTCGATCCGCGCGTGATGGGCGCGCTCACGGACGAGGTGCGGCTCGTGTCGGCGGCGCTCGTCCTCGGCCTCGACGCCGACGCGCACGACACCTTCCTCGCGCTCGTGCGCCACTACGGAGGGGTCGGCTCGCCCCTCGGCCCGCGCGAGGCGGTGGCCGTCTTCGGGGGCGAGGCGTGGCTCGGCGACGAGGCCGAGCGCGCCGTGCGCATGGGCCTCGAGGTGCGGCGCATCGCCGAGCGCATCGCCGTCGGGACGGGGCGCGCCGTCCGGCGCATGGGCGCGCCGGGGGCGGTCACGGGCGCGGCCGTCGCCGCGGCCGAGCGCGTGCTCGCGGCGACGGCGCCGCGCGTCGCCACCCTGCGGCCGCCCTCGCGCTTGCCGAAGTCCGGCCGCGCGGTGGTGCAGAGCTACGGCACGGTGGTCGCGTGCCCCGCGACGCAGGAGCGCATCATGGGCGCCTTCGACGTGGCCGGCGCGCGCGTGCTCGGCGCGCGCGCGGGCGCCCGCGCGCTCGGACCGCGCGAGGTCGCGGGCCGCACGGTGCCCTTCGTGGGCCGCGAGGCCGAGCTCGCCCGCCTCCTCACCGTGGTCGAGGGTGTGCGCGAGGGCGACGACGCCGCGGTGGTCGTCGTCACGGGCCCGCCCGGCATCGGCAAGAGCCGCCTGCGCTTCGAGCTCTTGCGCCGGCTGACCGAGGCGGGCGCCCCGCACCGGCACTTCGAGGCGCGCGGCGAGCTCGCCCACGCGAGCTCCTCCTTCGGCGTCGTGTGCGAGCTCGTGCGCCGCCAGGCCGAGCTGCCCGAGGGGAGCGAGCTCGAGGCGGGCCAGCAGAAGATCGAGGCGCTCGTCGCCTCGGCCGAGCTCGAGCCCGGCGCGGCGCGCGGCGTCGCGGATTTTCTCGGCGAGCTCCTCGGCGTGCCCTTTCCGGCGAACCCGCAGCTCGAGGCGGCGCGCGGCGATCCGCAGGCCATGGCCGATCGCATCCGGCTCGCGTGCGCCGACCTCTTCGCGGGCTTCGCCGCGCAGGGGCTCGTGCTCGTGTCGCTCGAGGACGCGCAGTGGGCGGACACGGCGTCGCTCGCCCTGCTCGCGTGGCTCGCCGACCGGCTGCGCGAGCTGCCGCTCGTCGTCGTGGCGACCGCGCGGCCGACCTTCTTCGTCGAGCGCGACGCGTGGCCGGGAGCGCGCCGCATCGAGCTCGCGGAGCTCGGCGACGACGGCACGGCGCGCATCGTCGAGGCCATCCTCGGCCGCGCCGAGCCCACCGTGGTCGAGCGCGCGGCGGGCAATCCCTACCTCGCCGAGGAGCTCTGCCTCGCCGTCCGCGAGGGCGCCGACCCCGACGCCCTGCCGCTCACCGTCGAGGGCGCGGTCCTCGCGCGGCTCGACAAGCTCGCACCCGACGAGAAGGACCTGCTGAAGCGCGCGGCCGTGCTCGGGCGCTCCTTCTGGCGCGAGGGGCTCGAGGCGCTCGGCGAGCCGCTCGCCGGCGATCTGCTCGGCCAGCTCAGGCGTCGCGAGCTGCTCCTGCCGAGCTCCGTGAGCCGCCTCGCTGGCTGCGAGGAATGGATGTTCCGGCAGGCGGTCGTCTACGAGGTGTGCCGCGGGCTCGTCACGGACGAGCAGCGCCGGGCCCTGCACCAGGCGGCGGGCTCGTGGCTGTCGCGCCGCTCGGACGCCGCACCCGAGCAGGTGGCCGAGCACTTCGAGGCGGCCGGCGCCGCGGACCGCGCGGCCCTGTGGTGGATCCGCGCCGTGCACGCCGCCCACGCGCGCGCGAGCTCGGCGGACGTCGTGCGCTTCGGCGCGCACGTGCTCGCGCTCGGCGCCGCCCCGCCGACCGCGCAGCTCGCCTCGGACCTCTTCGCCGTCCGGCTGCTGCGGGCCGAGGCCTTCCACTGGCTCGCCGACGCCGAGCACCTGACGGCGGAGGTCGAGCAGGCCCGGGCGCTCGCCGCGGCCTTCCCGAAGGCCGTCGGCGATCGGGCCGGCGCGCCGCTCTTGCGCTGGCGGGCCCACGCGCGCGCGGCCGAGGGCGATGTCGAGGGCGCGCTCCGCGCCGCGACCGAGGCGATGCCCCTCGCCGACGCCGGCGACGTGCTCGAGCTGCGCGTGCTCGTGCGCGCCACGCTCTCGGACCTCCACGCCGCGCGCGGCGAGCTCGTGCGCGCCGCCGAGCTCGCGACCGAGGGCCTCGACCTCGCGAAGCGCGGCGCCGGGAGCATGATCCGCGCGACCGCGGCGCGCGCCCTCGCCGACGTCGAGGCGCGCCTCGGGCAGCTGTCGGCGGCGCTGCTGCACTCCGGCATGGCCCGCACCCTCTGCCTCGAGGTCGGCGCCGTCCGCGAGGCGACCCTGAGCGGCATCGGCCTCGGGGCCTGTCTCACGGCCGCGGGCGACCACGAGCAGGCCCGGAAGATCCTCGACAAGACCCTCGCCGCCGCGCGCTCGCTCGGCCTCGGCCTCGTCACGGCCTCGGTCGAGCACCACCTCGGCCGCGTGCTCGACGCCCTCGGCGACCGCGCGGCCGCGCGCGAGCACGCCGAGCGCGCCCTCGCCGCGGCCCGCTCGCTCGGCGACGCGAGCCTGCTCATCGCTGCCCTCGAGCACCGCTCGAAGTGCGAGCGCGAGGCCGGCGACGCGAAGGCCGCCTGCGCGAGCGCCGAGCTCGCCCTCGCCGCCGTCGAGCGCCACCAGGCCCGCAGCCACGAGGCCGCCTGTCGCACGCGCCGCGCCCAGGCGCTCGTCGCCCTCGGCCGCCCCGACGAGGCCCTCGGCGAGTGCGAGCGCGCCCTCGAGGCGCGCGACGCCGTCGGCGGCATGCTCGAGAGCGAGGTCGAGCTCCTGCTCGCGCGCCACGACGCCCTCGCCGCCCTCGGCCGCGACGAGCAGGCGAAGGCGACGCTCCGCGCCGCGCGTAAATGCTTCGAGGCGCGACTCGCGGGGGTCGAGGGCGAGGCCTTGCGCGACGCGTTCGGCAAGCGCGTGGCGGCGCATGTGAGGTTGGCGGGGATGCTCGGGTGAGCGGTCGGGCGCCCACGGTGCAGCCACCGTGCGCCGGCGCCGACCCCAC
>JADLAB010000502.1 GCA_020848455.1 Polyangiaceae bacterium | reverse complement strand
TCGGGGACGGCGCGGCCGAGTCGGCGGTGCCCCCGAAAGCGCGCGCGCAGGGGACGCGCCGCCCCCGACCGCCGAGCCCAATTTGCACCCACAGAGCGCGTAGGAACGGCCAAGTTCGTGGAAACGAGGTCCCCCTTAAAGTGGAAATGATGTCTTGATCCCTTCCCTCGCGCTCCCGCTCGCGCACCCGCTCCCGCTCACGCGCCCGCGCCCGCCCACGCGCCCGCTCCCACTCGCGCTCGCGCTCCCGCTCACGCGCCCGCTCCCGCGCCCGCGCCCGCTCGCGCCCACTCACCCTCTCGCGCCGCGGGCCTCCCTGGTAACCAACCCCGGGTAGACCGAAGCAACGGTGCCACTTGGTTGGTTCTAGAAATCGCCGTCCCAGGGGCGGCCGCGCGGCGAGCCCCCCCGCGGCACCGGCGCGCCGATGCCGAAGTCGGCGAGCCCCTGCGGGCGCCTGGGCAGCGGGTTCGCGCCGTACTTGTCGGCGAACACGCTCGGGCTCGTGAAGTAATCGTAGGCGCCCGTGCCGAGGCCCGCCTGCGCGAGGTCCTCGATGCGCACGTGGAACGCCCGGACGAGGTCGCGAGGCGGAGCGAACGGCGCGGACTGCGCGAACGGCGCGGACGGCGCGGACGGCGCGGACGGCTCGACGAGCGCCACGACGCGCCAGCCCGGACCCACGTCGAGCGTGGCCGGCGCGCCCACGGGGTCGCCGTGGTGGTCGAGGAAGGTCACGGTCACGGGACCGAGCGCACGCTCGCTCCGGAGCGCGAGCCGCGCCTCGCCAGCGCCGTCCTTCTCGCAGCGCGCTTGCCGGCCGACGAGGCCGAGCTCCGGGGCGGAGAGCTCGGCCACCGCGAAGCTCGCACGCCAGCGCGCCGTCTTGCCCGTGTGCTCGAGGGCGCGCGCGTCGTCGAGCCGCGCGGCGATGGGCGTCTCGGTCTCGTAGCCCTTCGCGACCGGCCCGACCATGGCGCGCGGCTCGCCGCCGACGTCGACGATGAAGACCGCGAGCCGCGGGCCGTCGGCGCCGAGGTACTCGACGAGGCCGGCGTTCGTGAGCGTGAAGTAGTCGGCCACGAAGGCCGGCGCGGCCGTCGCGCCGAGCTCGCGGTCCTCGAACATGTCGAAGTACCAGCCCGTCCACTTCGGGGGCTCGCCCGTGTCCATCAGGAGCTTCGGAACGTGCTCCGACACCATGCCGAGCCAGCGTCGCTCGGGCTCGGCGAGCGGCGCGCCGGTCGTCTCGTCGTGGGCGATGCGCGCCAGGACGGTCAGCGTGCGCAGGAGGCCCTCCCAGCCGGGCGCCGTGGCCCGCAGTCCCTGCACGTGCGCGACGAGCGCGTCGAAGAAGGCCGGCAAGGGCTCGACGTAGGCATCGGGGATCTCGCAACCGTAGGCGTCGTAGCCCTGACCCGCGAGGACGACGAAGGCGTGCCGCAGCTGGCCGTAGCCGACGAGCGCCGAGCCCATGCGCAGATCGGCGTAGGCGTCGCTCTTCATGAAGCTCGGCACGATGCCCGCGGGCGGCGCGCCGAGCGCGAGGACGCTCCGGAGCCACGAGCCGTAGACGTCGCGGCTGGACGAGGCCTGGCGAGCGAGCTCGGCGCGCGCCCGGTCGAGCTCGGCACCGAGGCTCGGGTGGCCTGCGAGATCGTCGGCGAGGTAGGCGCGCGCGCGGTCGTGGCCGAGCGCGTAGGCGACGTCGGGCGCTCCGAGACGGATGCGCTGCGGGACGGCGTCGTGGACGAGCCGCTCGAGGGGCGCGATGTCGGGCACGATGCGCGGGCCGAGCACCGTGAGGATGACGGGCAGATCGCGCACGCCCTGCGGCATGAAGTGCGTACGCGCCGTGCGGCGGTAGCCGTCGCCGAGGGCCGCCGCCAGCGCCGTGAAGGGCGCGTCCCAGCCGAGCGCGTGCGCGCGCATGACGCGCGTGAGCTCGGCGGGCGACACGTCCTCGCGTCGACCCGCAAAGCGCGCGTACACCTCCTCGAAGGCGCCGAGCTCGACGGCAGCGCCCGAGCGCTCGACGAGCTCGGCGAGGGCCATGGCGGCGCGCGCCTCGCGCGGGGTCTCCTCGGGGTTCGGCACCTCGCCCGGCTGGGAGCTGCGACTTCCGCGCGACACCAGGTTGAGCTCGAGCCGCGCGAGCCACATGACGGCGCGGAAGTAGGCGTCGAGCGGCTCCTCGAGGTAGGAGCCCCCGGTGTAGTGGCCGCGCGGTTCGAGCTGCGAGAAGTCGATCATGCGCCGCCGCCCGAAGAGCTCGACCTCGTCGAGCCCCTGGCCCGCGCGCCCCGCGAGCTCCGCCACGGCGGCGTCCTGCCCGAACAGCGAGGCCGGGGGCTCGGCCTCGCCGGGGCGCACGAAGTGACGCGTCCCCCAGAGCGACGCCGCGACGCCGAGCAGGAGATCGAGGTCGTTGCGCGTCTCGGCGTCGAACCGCGCCCCCGAGGTCGCGAGGGTGGTCCGGAGCTTCTTCAAGAGCGAGGTGAGCGCGGGCACGAGGCGGCGGCGCTCGACGCGCTCGAGCGCGAGCTCGGTCCCGCGGAAGACGGCGTGGAGGATCGGATCGACCCCCACGTAGAGCGGCAGCTCCTCCTGGAACACGTCGTGGAAGGCCGCCGCGTAGCTCGCGTACGGCAGCCGATCGAGCACGACGAAGCCGTGCTCGCGCAGGCGCGCGTGCTCGAGCGGCGAGAGGTGCAGGTGCGCGTCGATTCGGTCGAGCCACTTCGGCCTGGTCTGCCCGTCCCAGGCCGTGAGCGGCGGCGCGGCGCGGGCGGGCGCCGGCGCCAGGCTCTGCGTCGCGGCGCGCGCGATGTTGCCGCTGGCGACGAAGCACGTGTCGGCGGGGTCGGGCGGCTCGGCAATGGTGTCGCAGAACGGGTCGACGCCCCGGCAGAGCGGGCCCGGGTAATGGGGCCCCGGCCGTCCGGTCGTGGCCGGCACGACGGCGGCGGGCTCGAGCAGGCACAGGTCCGCGTCGGAGAGCGGTGGCGCGGGCGAAGGCGCGAGGGCGGGCTCGACCGACGCCGGCACGACCGAGGCGGACGCGCGCGCCACCACCTCGACCGGGGTCGACGGCGCCGAGCCCGGCGACGCGCCGGGCGCGCGCGGCTCCGGGCCGGCACAGGCGGCGAGGACCGAGAGGAGCGCGAGGGCGCGCGCGCGGACGACGGTCATGGTCGGGGCCTCCGGGCCAGCATCGCACGGGCGCCGGCAAGTGTGACGCGCCACGAGGGCACCCGCGGGCGCCGAGCCACCGCGCGCCGGCCCGGCTCGACCACCGCCACCGAGATCTGGGACAATGCGCGCCGCATGACCTTCGACGAGGCGCTCCGCGAGCTCGGCATCGACGCCGGCGCCGACGCTCCGAGCGTGCGGCGCGCCTACCTTCGCGCCGCGCGGCGGCACTCGCCGGAGCGCGACCCCGAGGGCTTCCTGCGCGTGCGGCAGGCCCTCGAGTGCGTGTCCGCGGAGCTCGGGTCGGGGCAGAGCTCCGGGCGCCCGGCGCGCCCGGAGCCGGACGGCGCCGAGCCCCCCGCCGACGCGCTCGAGCCATCCGCGGTCGAGGCGCGCGCGGCCGACACGGCCGACGACGCCGCCGCGCCGCCGCCGAGGGTCGAGTCCGAGGAGCGCATCGCGGCCGGGCGCAGGGCCGCGCGCGCCCGCCCCGACTCCGCCGACGCCTGGGAGGAGCTCGTCGACGCGCTCGAGAGCGCGGGCCACACGGACGAGGCGGCGCAGGCCCTGTGCGACGCGGAGCGCGCCGGGGCGCCCGGCTTCGCCGAGCGCATCCTCTACGACGTCCCGGAGCGCGCCTCCCCCGAGCTCCTGTGCCGCGCCGAGCGGGCCACCTCGCCGTGGCTGCGCCTGGCCGCGGCCGCCGCCCTGCGCCAGCGCGGGGAGACGGTGCGCGCCGCGAAGATCCTCACGGGCCTGCTCGCCGACGCCGACGACGGCAGCCTGCCGCCGCCGGTCGTATGGGGTTATCTCGATACCCTGCAGGCCCTCCTCGCGGCGCGCGAGCACGACGCCGCCCTCGGCCTGCGCGACGGCCTCGCGCGCGAGTTCGCGCCGGGCTCGGAGCTCGCCGTGCTCGCGCCGCACGCCGAGCGCTGGGCGCTCGCCAACGAGCTCCTGGCCGTGTACCCCTTCGTGCCGCCGCCGCTCTGGTCGCCCCTGCTCGCGCCGCTCGCGGCACGCCCGCAGGGTCCCGCGGAGCGCGAGGTCCGGGCCTTTGCGGCCGAGCGCCCGCTCGTCGCCGCCCACCTCGCGCACGAGCTCGAGCACCGCGCGCCCGCCCTCTTCGCGACCTTCGGCGCGGCCCTCGCGCCACCCGAGCCCGCCTGGCAGAGCTGGGCGCGGCGCGCGCCCCGCAACGTGGTGATCCTCGGCTGGGTCCTCGCGCTGCTGCTCATGGCCGGGTTCTGGGCCGCCATGTCGCGTGGGCCGGACCTCGTGGAGCCCGAGCGTGTCCCGGGCGAGGCGCCGGCCGGCGAGGGGCGCTGACCCGCACGGCCGGCGGCGGGACGCGCGCGAGGATCGGGTTGCCGGCCGGGGGCCGGCGGGGCATCATCCCCGGCCTGGGGAACGAGAGCGCGCCGCGCGGCGCGCGGGAGGCTTCGATGGGCAACGCAAGCAATGGGCAGTTCGTCTGGTACGAGCACCTGGCCACGGATCCGAAGGCGGCGATCGCCTTCTACTCCGAGGTCGTCGGCTGGAAGACCCAGCCCTTCGGCGAGGGCAGCGACTACCTCATGTGGGTGGGGACCGAGGGGCCGCTCGGGGGCGTGATGAAGCTCCCCGACGAGGCGGCCAAGATGGGCGCGCCGCCGCACTGGATGGCGAACGTGCAGGTCGCGAACGTCGACGCCACGGTCGCGCTCGTGAAGAAGCTCGGCGGCAAGGTGTACAAGGAGGCCGAGGACATCCCGACGGTGGGCCGCTTCGCGGTGATCGCCGATCCGCAGGGCGCGTCGCTGTCGGTGTTCGAGCCGAGCCGCCCGATGGCGCTCCACGACGCCTCGAAGCCGGGGGAGTTCTGCTGGAGCGAGCTCTTGACGAGCGACAGCGCCGCGGCCTTCGAGTTCTACGCGCAGGTCCTCGGCTGGAAGATGGTGCAGGAGATGGACATGGGTCCGATGGGGACCTACCGGATCTTCGGCCTCGGCGAGACGATGCTGGGCGGCATGATGACGACCCCGAAGGGGGCGCCGATGCCGCCCATGTGGCTCTACTACACCGAGACCGACGACCTCGACGCCGCCATCGCCCGCGCCACCAAGCGCGGCGCGAAGGTCATGAACGGCCCGATGGAGGTGCCCGGCGGCGCCCGGATCGCGCAGTTCATGGACCCGCAGGGTGCCGCCTTCGCGCTGCACGAGGTACCCAAGAAGAAGTAGCGACCCCGTCGCGCTCGCCGGGCGCCGCGTGCGACAATCGCGCCACCATGCGTGCCGCGTCGCACCCGCGCGCCCTACGAGCTCGGCTCCTGGCCCCCGCCCTCGCCTTCGCCGGCGTCCTGTCGATCGCCCGTCTGGGGCCCGGGTGCCGTGCGCCCGAGCCGGCCGGCCTGGCACCGCCGACCGCGCGCGCCGAAGTCCTCGGGAGCGCGCCGACCGCGCGCACCGAAGTCCTCGGGAGCGCGCCGACCGGTGCGGCGCCGCTCGCCAGCGCCGCGCCGTCCGCGAGCTCGCCCGGCGGAGCGCCTGGCCCGTCGAGCACCGCGGACGCGAGCGCGAGCACGAGCGCCGCACCGAGTGGCGTGCCGAGCGCGGAGCCCGCGGGCGAGCCCTTGCCACCGTGCGTGCGGCGGCCGGCGCGTGCGCCGGTCGGGGTAGGCCTCGCCGGCACGCCGTCCGGCTTCGTGTTCACGACGGCGGACCGTGCGACCGAGCCGTCGCTCCAGCGCGCGCAGCTCCTGCTCGATGGCGCGGCCCGCTCCGCCTACCAGGCTTGGTGTCACGTGTCGCGCTCCGACGGCGAGCTGCTCGTCGCGTTCTGCACCTCGATCTACCTCAACGGCAGCGGCAACCCGCGCACCGGCCCGAGCGGGTCCTTCGTGTTCTACCGCTACGGCAACGACTGGACTCGCATCGACGTGCCCGTAGCCCTGCCCGGCGCCGGCGCGGATCCGCGCGTGGCGCTCGCGCCCGCCTGTCGGGGGACGCCGCTCTCGCACCTGGCCGAGATACCCCTCGACAACCCCGGGCTCGGAAGCGCCTGGCTCGGCGGCGTCGAGCCCTGGCCGCTCGAGCTGCACCTCGAGGCGGGCGACCGCTACTCGCCGGGCGGCTCCGGGACCTGCTCGGTGCCGTGGAGCGCGCTCGGCAAGGAGCTCGGTTGCGGGCCCTTCGCGCACCTCTTGCGCCCCGAGCTCCTCGACCCGGCCGCGCTCGCCACGGCTGCGCCCGGTCCCCTCGCCTTCGCGCGCGTGACCGTGTCCGACACGTGGGGGCTGCTGCGCCACTACCCGCAGTTCGCGAGCGCCGACCCGCGCCACGCGGCCGTCGTCGCGCGCGTGAACGACGCCGTGCGCGCCTACTACGACGCCGCGGTCGCACGCGGCGACCGCAGCGAGATCGTGTGCGACACGACACTCTCGGACGCGCGCTTCGCGAGCGTGCTCTGCGAGTCCCGCAACGACATGGAGGCGCCCGCGACCGGCCCCACGGTCGGAAGCGTGACCTATCGGCTGGCCGATGGCGCGCCCATCACGGCCGCCGACATCTTTGGTCGGGCGCCCGGGGCGCTCGCGCGCGCCGTGCGAAAGTGCCTGAGCCCGCTGCTCGTGCAGCCGACGACGCCGTTCGAGGAGTACATCCCGCAGCTGCCGACGCCGAGCCCGCAGGAGGTCGGCTTCGGGCTCGGGCAGAACGAGCTCCAGGTGGTCGTGCCCTACCAGAGCTACCGTCATACGGCGCCCGAGTCGGGCGGCATCGCGCACGCGCGCTGCACGCTCGGCTACGGCGAGCTCGGGCTCTCGCTCGCGGAGCTCGCGCGCGTGCCGGGTCGCTGAGGGCGTGAGCACGAATCGGCACGCCTTCAGGCGCCGCCGCCGACCCACCGCTCGTACGCGGCCTCCGCCCGGGCCAGCTCCGAAAGGCTCACCCACTCGCCCGCGGTGTGCGCCTGGGCGATGTCGCCGGGCCCATAGACGAGGGCGTCGTGACCGGCGGCCGAGAAGAGGGCGGCCTCGGTCCAGAAGTCGACGGGCTCGGCGGGCTCGAGGCCGAGGTCCGCCGCGAAGGCGAGCGCGCGGTCGAGCGTGCCGGGCGCCGGGTGAGGCAGCGGCGGCGCCACGAAGGCGGGGGTCCAGGCGACGCGCGCCGGGTCGGGAGCCAGGGCGCCGAGCTCGGAGAGCAGCGTGCGCGGATCTTGATCGGGCAGCGGGCGTACCCCGAAGCGGAGCTCGGCCTCGGCGGCGATCATGTTCGCCTTCTGCCCGCCCGCGAGGACGCCGAGGTTGAAGCGGATGCCCGCGAGGCTGCGGTAGCGGCGCGCCTCGGCCGCTTCGGCGAACGCAAGCGCGCGGGCGGCCCAGCGCACGGCCTCGTGGAGCGCGCTGTCGGCGAGCGCGCGGGGCGACGACGCATGGCCGCCGACGCCGCGGAAGGAGCCCGTCGCGGTCGCGATGCCGCGGTGCTCGAGGACGGCGCGGCACGCGGTCGGCTCCGCCACGACGACGCGCGGCGGGCAGAGCTTGCGGTCGAGGAAGCTCCGGATGCAGCGGCTCGAGCCCGCCTCTTCGTCCGAGGTGAAGAGCAGGCCGACGTCACCCGGCACGCGCGCGACGGCGGTGAGCAGGCACGCGGCCGCGCCCTTGATGTCGCACGCCCCGAGCCCGACGGCGCGCTCGCCCTCGACGACGAGGCCGAGGGGGTCGCCGCGCCAGCCCGGATCGGCGGGCACGGTGTCGAGGTGCACGTTGAAGCAGACGCGCGGGGTGCCGCGCCAGGCGTAGAGCCAGACGCAGCCGTCGCCGAGATCGACGAGCTCGCGCGCGAAGCCCGGCGGCAGGGCGCCGTCGACGAACGCGAACACGCCGCCCGCGGCGGGCGCGCGCGGCGGGTTGCGCGTGTCGCAGCCGACGAGCGCCTCGAGCGTCGCCAGCGCCGCGGGGAGCGCGTCGCCTGCGGTCACAGCTTGTAGACGGGGTTCACGCGGGCCGAGAGGGTCGAGCTCTGACCGAAGAGCTTGATGAAGCCCTCGGCCTCGGCGACGCCCCAGTCGGCCGACTGCGCGTAGACGGCGCGCCGGTCGAGCAGCAGGTGATCGGAGGCGACCTCGACCGCGTGGCACACGCCGCCCTCGGTCTCGAGCACGACCTCGCCGCTCACGTGGGCCTGCGAGCTCGCGAGGAAGGCCTCGAGATCGCGCTTGAGAGGCTCGAAGAAGAAGCCCTTGTAGACGAGCTCGACCCACTTCTGCGCGACGACGGGCTTCATCGCGTTCTGGTGGGCAGAGAGGACCGCCTCCTCGAGGGCGCGATGCGCGACGAGGAGCGCCGTGATGCCGGGACACTCGAACACAATGCGACCCTTCAGGCCGATCGTCGTGTCGCCGGTGTAGATGCCGCGGCCGACGCCGTAGGCGCCGAAGTGCATGTTGAGGCGGCGGAGCATCTCTTCGCCGGCAAGCGCGTGGCCGTCGAGCGCGACGAGCACGCCCTTGTCGAAGCGCAGGCGCGCCCGGAGCGGCACGCTCGGCCAGTCGCTCGGCTGCGCGCACAGGGAGTAGGTCTCGGGCCCGGGCGCGCCGAAGGCGTCGATCTCCGAGCCCGAGGTCGTCACGCCGAGGAGGTTCGTGTTGATGCTGTACTTCGAGGTCTTGGCGCGCACCTCGAAGCCGCGCTCCTCGAGGTAGCGCTGCTCGTAGGCGCGCACGTTCGGGTGCTCGGCCTGGATCTCCCGGATGGGGGCCACGATCTCGGCGTCGCCGAGCGCGCGCACGGCGAGGTCGAAGCGCACCTGATCGTTGCCCATGCCGGTGCAGCCGTGGGCGAAGGTCGTGATGGCCCGGTCGCGCGCCAGGCGCAGCGACTCCTCGACGATGACGTAGCGGTCCGAGCAGAGCAGCGGGTACTGGCCCTGGTAGAGCGCACCGCCCCACACGAGCGGCACCACCACCTGCTCCCAGATGGCGCGCCCGCCCGGCACCGTGACGTGCTCGACCGCGCCGAGCTTCCTGGCGCGCTGCTCGATGTAGCGGCGCTCGCCCTCGTCGAAGCCGCCGGTGTCGACGAGCAGCGTCACGACGTCGTAGCCCTTCTCCATCAGGTACGGGACGCAGAAGCTCGTATCGAGCCCGCCCGAGAACGCCAGCACGGCTTGCTTCTTCTTGCTCATGTCGCCCCGGCTCTTAACGGCGCCGACCGCGCGCGCCAAGCGGTCATCGGCGCCGTGTGGTTGCCCGACCCCGTGGCGGCCCGCCCGCGCCGGGAGTAGCTTCTCCATCGTGCACCGGCTCGTGGATCGCCTCTTCGCGGAGGCCGGCGTGGCCCTCTGCCTCATCGGGCCGGAGGGTACCGTCACGCAGGCGAACGCCGCGTGGCTCGAGCGTTGTGGGCGCAGCGCC
>JADLAB010000501.1 GCA_020848455.1 Polyangiaceae bacterium | reverse complement strand
CTCCGCGGCCGTCGTACGCACCGCCCAGGCGACGGTCGACGCCTACCTGGGCCCGTCGCCGCCGTCGCGGGGCTCGCCGTCGGGCGCGCCGTCGGCCGCGGGCTCGCCCTCGGCGGCAGGCTCGCCCTCGGCGGCAGGCTCGGCCTCGGCGCCCGGCTCGCTCGGGGCCGCGGGCGGGCCCTCGCGTTCGGCCCCGTGCTCCAGGGTGGGCTCGAAGGCGGGCGGCAGCGCCGCGCTCGCGGCGGCCGTGGCGAGCGCGAGATCTTCCTCGCGCAGGCGCCGGTCGCCCTCGTCGACGTAGCGGCGGTACTCGGCCATCGCGACCCTCACCCGCGCCACGGCGCGCGCGAAGAACACGAGGCCGAGCACGGCGTACACCGCCGAGGCGCACAGGCTCGCGGTGACCGCGCTGTCGTCGCGCACGCGGTCGACGGCGTAAAAGACGTAGAAGGGCGAGGCGCAGGCCGAGACGAGCGCGCTCGAGCGCCCGCTGCCGAACACGCCGAACATCGCGGCCATGATCCACGGCACGACGGACACGCCGAACAGGACCGCGAGCAGGAGCACGCGCGCGACGAGCGGGGTCTGGGTGCGCGCCCGCAGGAAAGCCGAGAGTCCGACGAGGAACACGAAGAAGCCGGCGGCGTAGGCCGTCAGGACGTACACGACGAGCTCGTCGCGCCAGCTCGACGTCGGGCGCGTGAGGAGGGCGACGGCCATGAGCGCCCCGATGGTCACGAGGCCGGTGCCGAGTTCGAGCGCCGCAGCGCCGACGACCCCGGGCCCGAGGAAACGCCGGACGGGCCCGGCGCGTGCGGTCGCGAAGCGCGCCGACACGCGGCGCGACGGCCCGAGCGGCTCTCCGGTGAAGAGGAACGCCGCGAAGGCGGCGAAGAGGCAGTAGACGCACATCGCGACGAGCGCCATGGCGAAGCGGTCGCGCGGGTGGGCCGCCGTGAAGATCGGGACGAGCGCGAGCGCGAGCAGGGCGAGCGAGGTGACGAGGTACCAGCGCTTGAGCCCGCTCGAGCGGTCGTCGCTCGGGCCGAGCAGGTTCGCCGCGGTGATCTCGTAGAGCAGCCACGCGGGCAGGCCCACCGCGGCGACGGGCGCCACGACGAGCAGCAGCACGTACTCGGTGCCGAACTCGGCGCGCACGAGCGCGGTCGGCAGCCACACCGCGCCGCCGCGCGGCACCTGGTGCCACTGCTCGTGCACCGGGAAGGACAGCCCGACGCCGAGCGCGACGTACACGAAGGCCGACAGGGGCAGGGCGAGCAGGAGCGTCACGACGAGCGCCCCGCGCAGGCTCTGCATCTTCGAGCTCACCGCGAGCCCGAAGGCGACCGCGAGCAGGGCCACGAGGAACAGGAACACGAACGCGAGGAACACCTCGCCCGGCGTCACGCCGCCGAACAGGAACGGCACCGCGCCGGCCGGCGCGAGGGCGACGATGTAGGTCGCGACGGCCGTGTACGCCGCGAGGAACTTGCCGCGTGCCACCTCCACCGGGCGGATGCCCGTGAGCAGCACCGCCTCCCAGGTCTTGCCCTCGCGCTCGGAGGCGATGGAGTTCGCGGCGAGGGCCGGACCCACCATCGTCACGACGAAGTAGGCGACCGAGAAGAACACCTGGAAGAGCGCGGAGCCGACGGCGGCCGGCGACTTGCGCCCGCTCAGTGTGCCCCCGAGCGCCGCCATGAGCAGCGCGACGAGCAGCGTGAGCGTCATGAGCACGATCGGGGTGCGCACCATGCGCGCCATCTGCCGCATCTCGCGCATCCAGAGCGGGTTCGGCTCGGCGCGCCAGCGGCCGACGCGGAAGCGCATGCGGTCGACGACGCGCTGCGAGGCGGGCGCGCGGGGCGTCTCGATGCCGGTCTGCGAGCTCACGACGGCCTCCGGGTGGCCTCGAGAAAGATGCGCTCGAGCTCGTTCTGCTCGCGCTCGACGCCGACCACGCCGACGTCGCACTCGCACAGGCGCCGCACGATCTGCGCGACCTTCTCGTCGCCGCCGAGGTAGCCGACCTGCACGGTCGCGCCCACGACCGCCACGTCCACGATGCCGGGGCCACCCTGGAGCGCGACGGCCGCCGCGGACGGGTCGCCGAGCACGCGCAGCTTGAGGCCGCGCCGTTCGGGCGCCGCTGCCGCGACGGGCACCGCGCCCGGCTCGGGCACGAGCCCGCTCGCCTGCGCGGCGCGCTGGGTCGCGAGCCGCTCACCGATCTGCCCGATCGGCCCCGACACGACCATGTGGCCCTGCTCGAGGATGCCGACCGAGGTGCACACGTCGGAGAGCTCGGTGAGGATGTGCGAGGACAGCAGGATCGTCTTGCCGAGCGTGCGGAGGTCGAGCAAGAGGTCGCGGATCTCGATGCGGGCGCGCGGGTCGAGGTCGCTCGCCGGCTCGTCGAGGATGAGCACCTTCGGGTCGTGGAGCAGGATGCGCGCCAGGCCGAGGCGCTGCTTCTGGCCCTTGGAGAGCTCGGCCACCAGGCGGTCGCGCAGCGGCACGATGTCCGTGAGCTCGAGGACGGCGTCGACCACGCCCAGCGAGTGGACGCGGTACGCGTCGGCGAAGAACTCGAGGTACTCGCGCACGGTGACGCGCTCGTACACGCCCGCGTGGTCGGGCATGTAGCCGATGATGCGCCGCACCGCCTCGGGCTCGAGCGCCACGTCGATGCCGTCGATCTCGACGCGGCCCGCGAGCGGCTCGAGCAGGGTCGCCATGATCCGGATCGTGGTCGTCTTGCCCGCGCCGTTCGGGCCGATGAAGCCGTAGATCTCCCCCGGGGCGACCTCGAAGCTCACGTCGCGCAGCACGTCGAACTGCCCGAAGCGGTGCCACAGGTGGCGCACGCGGATGGCCGGCGTCGTCATGGCTCGCCTCCCCAGCCGAGCACGCGCACGAGCTGTCGGCGCTGCTCGAGCCGGAAGCCGCCGTCCTCGGTGCGCGCGTCGCCGTCGACGAGCTCGGCGAGCAGCGCCGGCACGTCGGCCGGGAACCAGTCGGCGTCGCCCACCATGCTGACGAGCGCGCTCCACGCCTTGCCGAGGCCGGGGGACCGGGACTCGACGGGCCCCTCGAAGACGTGCGTGCTCGGCGCGTACATCGTGAGCGCGCCGCCCACCCGGGAGAGCGAGCCGACCACCGTGAAGCTCGCCGACTCCGCGCTGTCGCCGTCGCCGAGCTCGGCGAGGTAGCCGAGGTCGAGCCCCGCGCGCGACGCGCTCGCGGGGGCGTGCAGGACGAGGCCGCGCAGCGTGTGGCCCGTGCGGTTGACGACGCGGACGCCGCCGCCTGCCTCGATGGGGACGAGCGCCACGCCGTCCCCGAGGCTCGCGCGCCCGTCCTCGCGCACGAGCACCGTCTCCCAGGGCTCGAGCGGCACCTTCTCGAGGCGCAGCCCCGCGCCGTCGATCCGGAGCTCCGCGCCCCCCTCGTCCTCGCCCGAGAGCGCCAGGATGCCGTCCTCGGTCGAGGGCCACAGCGTCGCGTACCCCGAGCTCGCGGCGAAGTACGCGCGGTAGCGCCGCAGCGTCCCCTGCTTCATGCCGGCCCCGGCCTCGACGATCGACAGGCTGCGCGCCCGGCCCACGCAGCCCTTGGCCGCGAAGCCGACCACCACGACCGCGGCGAAGCAGCCGGCTGCGATGAGCGCCAGCGAGGGCAGGGCGGCGAGCGGCTTGCCCTTCTTGCGCCAGCGCCCGAAGTTCACCGGACCGGCGAGGATGGCGTAGGCGCACAGCACGAGCGTCGCGATGACGATGCCCCAGCGCGAGCTCTCGTTCGGATCGAGCAGGCGCCGCACGTCGCGCGGCGGGATCTCGAGATCGCCCGGCGGGAACAGCACGCTCGCCCGCCGCTCGAGCGCCCGGCGCAAGAGGTCGAGGATGCGGTTGTGCACCCAGCCCGAGTCGAGCCCCGGGCGGTGCAGCGGGTCGAAGCCGAGCAGGTGCACCTCGCCGAGGCCGTAGGCGGCGCTCGCACCGTAGAGGCTCGGGCGCAGGTTGCCGCCCGCGTAGCTCGCGAGCTCGGGCCGGAGCACCGGCTCCGGGAGCCACACGTGCGGCAGGAGCCGCCCGGTCACGCCCGCGGTCGTGTCGATCTCGAGCGTGCGCAGCGTCTCGGGCGCGGCCGGCAGCTTCCGGACCTCGCCGCCGACGAGGAGCGCGACGACCTCGCTACGCAAGTCTTCGGGCCGGCTCGGCACGAGCGCGAGCGTGCCGCCACCGAGCACGTAGGTGCCGAGCGCGGCGAGCGCGGTCGGGCCGAGGTGCACGAGCTCCTCGGTGCCGAGGAGCACGGCCGCGGCGCGCGCGTAGCCGACGGCGTAGTCGGGCAGGACCGGGTCGCCCGTCGCGGGGTCGAACTGCGGCGCGGCGATGTCCGCGCTGCCGCCCGGAGTCGTGGCGTAGCCGGGGCCGCCCGTGCGTGCCCACGGCCAGCGCCGCGCGGCCACCCCCGCCCCGCGCAGGTGCCCGCCGAGTGCCATGCTCCGGTCCACGACGACGAGCTCGACCTCGTTGCCGGTGCTGCGCGCGACGCCGCGCTGGAACAGCACTTCGCCGTCCTCGTCGAGCACGCGCGCCATCACGTCCTCGAGCTCGGAGAGCCGCACCGGCACGTGCACGAGCACCTCGTCGTGCGCCGCGAGCGCGAAGGGAACGCGGGTCGCCGGACCGGGCGCGGCGCTGCCCCAGAGCTGCTCGACCGCGACGCGCACCTCGCCCGCGACCTTGTCGCCCTGGCTCGCGATGCGGACGGCGACCTCGCCGAAGCCCATCGGCAGCAGGCTGTTCGGGCCGAGCACCGGCTGCACGCTCACGTCGAGCTTCGGCCGGTCGGCGCGCGCGCCGCGCGGCGCGAGGAGGCCGAGCACCGCGAGCACCGCGAGCGCCCCGAGCGCCGCCGCGAGGGCGGTGCGTGCGCCCGCGCGGCTCATGCGCGCGCTCGCGCCTGCTCCACGCGCTCGGGGCGCGCGGGGACGGCCGCGACGACGGCCTCGACCACGGCGTCGGTCGTGATGCCGTCTGCCTCGCCCTCGAACGAGCGGATGAGCCGGTGGCGCAGGACCGGCTTCGCGACCCGCTCCACGTCCGCGAAGGACGCGTGCGGTCGCCCCTCGAGCAGGGCCGCGGCCTTCGCCGCGAGCACGAGCGACTGCCCGCCGCGCACGCCCGCCCCGTAGCGCAGCGCGCGCCGCACGAGCTCGGGCGCGGTGGGGGCCTCGGGGTTGCTGGCGAGCGCGAGGCGCGCGGCGTAGCGCATGACCGGCTCGGCCACGGCGACGTCGCGGCACGCGTCGCGGAGCGCGAGGACTTCGTCGCGGCCGAGTACGCGCTCGGGCGGCGGGCGGTCGCGCCCGGTCGTGCGCGCGAGGATCTCGGTGAGCACGTCCTCGTCCGGCGTCGGCACCAGGATCTTGAGCAGGAAGCGGTCGAGCTGCGCCTCGGGCAGCGGGTAGGTGCCCTCCATCTCGATGGGGTTCTCGGTGGCGAGCACGAAGAAGGGCTCGACCATGGCGTGGCGCACGCCCGCGATGGTGCAGGCGTGCTCCTGCATCGCCTCGAGCAGGGCGCTTTGGGTCTTCGGCGTCGCGCGGTTGATCTCGTCGGCGAGCACCACCTGCGCGAAGATGGGCCCCTTGTGCAGGGCGAAGCGCCGCCCGCCGCGCTCGTCCTCGACGAGCACGTTCGTGCCGGTGACGTCGCTCGGCATGAGGTCGGGCGTGAACTGGATGCGCGAGAAGTCGAGCTCGAGCGCGTGCGCGAGCGTGCGCACGAGCAGGGTCTTGCCGAGCCCGGGGGCGCCCTCGAAGAGCACGTGCCCGCCCGCCGAGAGCGCCCACAGCGTCTGCGTGACCACCTCGTGCTGCCCGACGATCACCTCGCCGATGGCCCGGGTGAGCGCCGTGGCCGCGGCGCGCGCCGTCTCGAGCTGTCGTTCGAAGTCGTTCATCGCCAGCCGCTCGTCGCCGGGCAAGCTAGCACGGGGGCGCGGACGGGTGCGCGTCTGCCCTGCGAGGGCGTCGTTCGACGACGACGCGTCGGCGGTCGGCTATACTTTGGACGAGGTCTACGGCACCTGCGCGCCCGTCTACTGACGTGCGAATGCAGGTGGCTCTCGCGCTCGCCGCGCGCTACCGAAGGAGGTGCGACATGAGCCGGATCGACGGTGGCATGAGTCGTGGAATTGCGGCTGCGGCAGCGGTCGTGGCCGTGGCGCTCGGCGCCCAGCTCGGGGCCTGCGCGGGCGTGGGTGCCTGCGTGTCGGGACCGGTGTCCTACTCGTACGGCCAGCGCGTGTACTGCTACGACGACTGGGACGCCGCCGAGTGCGACTCCAACGACGACCAGCACGTCAACGGGGCCTCCTGGTCGTTCTACGGCGGGGACACCTGCTGGGACCGCGGCCTCACGAGCGGCAGCAATCCCTGGCCGTGAGCCACCGCCTCGCCGCCCCGCTCGAGCGCTGCCACGCGTTCGTCGCGACGCGGCGTCGAACCAGGGCGCCGCCGTCGCGGCACCGGTCGAGCGAGCGATCGCCACGCCGTCGGGGCGCCGGCCCGCTATGCTCGACGAGGCATGATCCTCCAGTGCAAGAACTGCGGCGCACCGCTCGACGTGCAGCCGAAGGCGCTCTACACGAAGTGCAACTACTGCGGCACGACGTCGAAGCGCCGGGAGCTCACGACCCAGCTCGGGGAGACGCCCCGCGGATGGACGCCGCCGCCCGTCTGGACGCCGCCGCCGACGTTCCACGTGCACACGCCGCTCCAGTACCACCAGGTCTCCCGCGCCTACCGCGCGGGCGGTGCGGCGGTGGCGATGGTGGTGCTCATGCCGCTCTTGATGGCGGGCGGCATCGCGTTCTTCGTGTGGCGACAGATCGACCAGGCCATGAGCGGCTTCGGGAGCTCGAACCGCGAGAGCCCCACCGCCAAGGACCTCGCGTGGGACGGCAAGAGCACGCTCAGCTGCAGCTCCCTGCAGAGCTACGACGTGAGTGGTGTCGACGTCGCCACGAGCCTCGACGTCGCCATCGACGCGAGCGGCAGCTGCGAGGTGCACATCAAGAACAGCACGCTGCGCGCCGACACGCTCGCGACGGCGTCGGGCGCGGCGAAGATCTACATCACGGACTCGACCCTGATCGTCGGCACGAGCGGTGTCGTCGCGGGCAACTCGTCGCGCATCGAGCTCTCCGGCGTCACGCTGCGGCTCGGCGCGGGTCGCGCGAGCCTCGACGGCGTGACGGCGATCGAGACCCAGTTCGGCTCGGGCGAGGTGGCCGTCCTGACGAGCACCATCGAGGTCGGCACGGCCGGCCAGACCGGCGAGGCCTACCTCGTGAAGTCGAACGGCGGCGCGGTGTCGTTCCGCGGTGGCAGCGTCACGGGCCGCTACAAGATCCTCGCCGACTTCTTCGGGGGCAAGATCGAGACGGAGGGCATCGAGCTCGCGCCCACCGCCATCGAGGGGAAGGGCGCGCACAAGGTGCGCGGCATGCGCGTGGCGCCGGGGCCCGCGAGCGCAGCCGCGAGCGGCGCGCCCGCGCCGGGCGCGCCGCGGCCACCCGCGGTCGCGCCGCCGAAGTCGCCGCCGAAGAGCGCCCCGCCGCCACCCCCGCCGCCTCCGGCACCCCCGCCCCCGAAGGCGACGACGACGACCACGCGGAGGCGCTGACCGGTGGCCGCGCGACCGGCCCTCAGCCGAAGGTGCGCGCGAAGAGCGTATCGATCGCGGCCTGGCCGTTCGGCTCGAGGAAGCGCGTGCCGGTGCCGCAGAAGAGCGGCTGACGGATGACCGCCTCGGGCTCGGGCCGCCACACCCCGGCGTTCCAGCGGAACCAGCCGTTCTTCGGCTGGTCGAAGGCGTAGAGCGGCGTGTTGAGGATCTTGGCGTACTCGGCCGCGACGCCGGTGCCGCCCGTCACGGTGTCGTCCTCGTTGATCTTGCCGACGAGGAAGACCTCCTGGGCGTTGTGCACCTGGTGCCAGATGGTCTGCAGCACCTTGCGGAAGAGCGCCGTGTCCGGGTACTTGCGGTGCATCAGCTTGCTCACGTAGCCGATGCTCACGTCGCCGCGCCGGAGCTCCGCGTTCGTGAGGATGCGTCGGCCGCGCTGGCGCGCGGGGTTGTGGCCCTCGAAGGTGAAGTTCACCTCGTCGACGCGGTGACGCTCGGCCGCCGCGCCGAACGCCGCCTCTGCACCCGCCGCACCACCGCTGAAAAGCAAACAGTCCTCGCGAATCATGTCGTCCTCCGGAAAAGGGAACGCCTTCTGACTCATCGCGGGCCGCCAGTCAAATGCGGCGACGGCCTGGCGCGCG
>JADLAB010000500.1 GCA_020848455.1 Polyangiaceae bacterium | reverse complement strand
GTCGAGCCGGGCGAGCGGGTCGGGCTCGTGGGCGTGAACGGCTCGGGCAAGAGCACGCTCGCGCGCGTGCTCGCGGGCGCGGAGCCCGTCGACGCCGGGGAGCTCGCGTGGCGGCGCGGCGCGCGCATCGAGTACCTCGAGCAGGCGCCGAGCTTCCCCGACGACGCGCGCGCCCGGGACGTCGTCGCCACGGGCCTCGGCAGCTGGCTCGAGGCCAAGGCGCGCCACGAGCGGCTCGCCTCCGAGATCGCCGCGGCCGCGGAGCCCGCGCCGAGCGCCCTCGAGGCCCTCTCCGCAGCGGCCGCCGACGTCGAGCGCCTCGGCGGCTGGGAGCGCGGGCACGAGGTCGAGCGCGTGATGATGCACGTGGGGGTGACGGCGCCCGACGCCTGCATGGGCACCTTGAGCGGCGGCGAGCGGCGGCGCGTCGCGCTCGCGCGCGTGCTCGTGTCGCGGCCCGACCTCATGATCCTCGACGAGCCGTCGAACCACCTCGACGCCGAGACCATCGAGTGGCTCGAGCGCCACCTCATCGAGGAGCAAGAGGGCGCCGTCCTGCTCATCACGCACGATCGCTACCTGCTCGACCGCGTGGCCGAGCGCACGCTCGAGATCGATCGCGGCAAGCTCACGAGCTACGACGGCGGCTACGAGGCCTACCTCGAGGCCAAGGCCGAGCGCCAGGCTCTGGCGGCGCGCACGGAGGCGAACCGCCAGAACTTCCTGCGCCGCGAGCTCGAGTGGCTGCGACGCCAGCCGAAGGCGCGCACCGGCAAGCAGAAGGCCCGCATCGGGCGCGCCGAGGCCGCGCGCTCCGCCCGGCCGGCGCGCGCCGAGCGCACGGTCGAGCTCGGCATGACCGCCACCGTGAGCGGCAAGGTGCTCTTCGAGCTTTCGGCTCTGCGCCTCGCGTACGGGCCGACCGTCCTCGTCGCCGGGCTCGATCTAGTCGTCACGCAGGGCGAGCGCATCGGCATCGTGGGGCGCAACGGGGCCGGCAAGACCTCGCTCCTGCGCGCGCTCTCGGGCGAGCTCGCGCCCGCCGGCGGCAAGATCGTGCGCGGCAAGGGCACGCGCATCGCGTACCTCGATCAGGAGCGGCGCGGGCTCGATCCGGCCGCGAGCGTGACCGACAACGTGTCGGGCGGGGCCTCGCGCGTGACGCTCGGCAGCCAGGTGCTCGACGTGCGCTCCTACCTCGAGCGCTTCCTCTTCGACGCGACCCGCCAGCGCCAGCCGGTGGGCTCGCTGTCGGGCGGCGAGCGGGCGCGCGTCGCGCTCGCCAAGATGCTGCTAGAGCCCGCGAGCCTGCTCATGCTCGACGAGCCGACGAACGACCTCGACACGGCCACGCTCGCCGCGCTCGAGGAGATGCTGCTCGACATGCAGGCGACCGCCCTCGTCGTCACGCACGACCGCTACTTCCTCGACCGCGTCGCGACGGCCATCCTCGCCTTCGAGGGCGAGGGGCGCGTGGTGCGCTACGCCGGCAACTACGACTCCTACCTCGGGCAGCGCCCGCGCCCGGGTGCGCTCTCCGAGCCGCCCCCCGCGGCCGCGAGCGCGCCACCGAAGGCGCCGGCTCCGGCCCGCACCCCGAAGGCGGCCGGGCTCACCTACGCCGAGCGCCTCGAGCTCGAGGGCCTGCTCGAGCGGGTAGCCGCCGCCGAAGAGGCGGTGACGGCGCTCGAGGCCCGGCTCTCGGACCCGAGCGGCTACGGGTCGGGCCTCGACATCGCCAAGCTCGGCGCGGAGCTCGCCCGAGCGCGCGTCGAGGCCGAGCGCTTGACGACGCGCTGGGAGGAGCTCGAGACGCGCCGCGAGGCCGCGGGGCGGCCGAGCGCGTAGCGCGCAGCGCGGAGATCCGAGCGCGTAGCGCGCAGCGTGGAGATGTGCTAGGCGACCGCGCTCGGCAGGGGGTAGGCAGTCGCCGGAGACCATCGCGCACGGGTCGATCCGATTCGTGAGCCATCTGTGCCCTGGTCTTGCCACTTTGCCGGAGGTGGGGGTGCGCACGCGGCCTCACCGTGGTGGTGGCAGCGGGGCTGGTGCGGGCGTGGCGCTCGCGCGACGAGACGACAAGACGAGGACTGTGATGATGCCGCGAAGCTGGTTGGTGCTGGGGCTCACCGTGGTGAGCGCGTTCGGGTGTGCGGCGGGCAGCAACACCGGCGAGGACCCGGGCAGCGGCAACGCGAGCGCCGCAGGCGGCACCACCACCACGGCCAGTGGCGGCGCGGGTGGGACCGTGCTCACCGGCGGCAGCGGCGGCAGCGGGGGCGACGGCTGCCTCGAGGGCGAGACCTGCGGCGACGGCCTCGACAACGACTGCAACGGCTCGGTCGACGACGGTTGCCCGTGCACCGAGGGCCAGACCCAGGACTGCTACGCCGGTCCGAGCCCGAGCGCCGGGGTCGGCAACTGCACGATGGGTGTGCAGTCGTGCGAGAACAAGGGCGAGTTCCCGGTCTGGGGCCTGTGCAACGGCTCGGTGCTGCCCGCGCCGGAGGTCTGCGACCAGGCGCAGGCCGACGAGGATTGCGACGGGGTCGGCAACGACGGCTGCGCGTGCGCCATCGGTAGCGCGCCCGTCCCGTGCGGCACGGACGTGGGCGAGTGTGTCGCCGGCACCCAGGAGTGCATCGACGGCCAGTACGGGCCGTGTGTCGGGGCCCTGAATGGCTACCCCGAGACGTGCAATGGCCTCGACGACGACTGCGACGGCGTCGTCGACGGTCTCACGCAGAGCTGCGGCCAGAGCGTCGGGGCGTGCCAGGCGGGAACGTCCACCTGCACGGCGGGGCAATGGGGCGCCTGCACGGGCGGTGTCGGGCCGAGCCAGGAAGTCTGCAACGACATCGACGACGATTGCGACGGCTCGGTCGACGAGAGCCTGACCCAGGCCTGCGGCAGCAACGCGGGCATCTGCACGCAGGGCACGCAGACGTGCGCCGCGGGGCAGTGGGGCGTGTGCATCGGCGGCGTGAGCCCCGGCGTCGAGTCGTGCAACCTGCTCGACGACGACTGCGACGGCCAGGCCGACGAGGGCTGCAACTGCGTCAACGGCCAGATCCAGCCCTGCGGCACCGACGTCGGCGCGTGTGTCGCCGGCACGCAGACCTGCAGCGGCGGCGCCTGGGGCAGCTGCGCGGGCGCCGTCGGCCCCACCACCGAGACCTGCAACAACATCGACGACGACTGCGACGGCTCGACCGACGAGGGTCTGACCCAGGGCTGCGGCTCCGACGTCGGAGCGTGCGTCGCCGGCACGCAGACCTGCAGCGCGGGCGTCTGGAGCGCCTGCGCGGGCTCCGTCGGCCCCACGGGCGAGAGCTGCAACAACGCCGACGACGACTGCGACGGCCTCACCGACGAGCTCCTCACCCAGGTCTGCGGCGTGACGGACGTCGGCGCCTGCAGCCTCGGCACGCTGACCTGCTCCGGCGGCAGCTGGGGCTCGTGCGTGGGTGCCATCAATCCGGTGACGGAGATCTGCGCCAACGGCAAGGACGACGATTGCGACGGCGCGACGGACGAGGCTGCGGACTGCCCGGATCTACCGCCGGTGTGCGCCTGCCCCGCGACGCCGATCCAGACCCAGCCGCTCGCGACGCTCAACCTGTCGGCGAGCTGCAGCGACCCCGACGGCGGCACGATGTCGTACCTGTGGGAGGTGACGAGCGCCCCGGCCGGCTCGGCCTCGCAGCCCGCATTGCCGAACTCCGCGGCGACCACCTTCTTCGTCGACCTCGCCGGCAGCTACACCCTCACGCTCTGGGCGACCGACGACGAGGGGCACACGGTGAGCTGCGTGGTCGTCATCGAGTCGGTGCCACAGCAAGACCTGCACATCGAGCTCGTCTGGGACGAGGCGTGGGGCGACGCGGATCTGCACCTCGTCCAGGCGGGGATCGGGCCGGCGGGCTACTGGTACACGTCCGACGCCGACTGCTTCTTCGGCAACACGGCCGGCGCCTGGCCCCCGAATGGACCCGCGGGCAACTCCAGCCTCGACATCGACGACACCGACGGCTACGGCCCCGAGAACATCAACATTCTGACCAGCCCGCAGGCGGGCACCTACAACGTCGGCGTCGCCTACTACTGCCAGCACAGCCTGCAACGCCCCGGCCAGCCGCCGATCGACCCGGGCGACGGGCCCACGACGGCCACGGTCAACGTCTACTGCGGGGGCGTCCTCGTGAAGACCTGGGCCAACATCACCCTCGACCGGACGGGCCGCTTCGTCCACGTCGGGACGGTGACCTGGCCGAGCTGTGCCACCGCCACCGTCAGCAACAACACCTGGACGGCGCTGGTGCAACCGGACGCCTACCCGTCGCCGCTGCACTGCACGCTGCCCTGCAGCAACAACAGCAACTGCGGCGGCGGCGAGGTGTGCTCGGCCGGCACCTGCGTGCTCGCACCCTGAGCACGGCAGTCACAACGCGCAGCGGATGCCCGCGTAGGCTGGCGCGGTCCCTGCGCGCTCCAGCCGCACCTGCGACAGACCCAACAACGCAGCCTCGTCGACCTCCGGGTCGTTCCAGGACGAGCCCGCGAGCAAGTTCCACTGGTCTGCCACTCGCGCCGGCGGGTCGATATGGGTACCCGCTGCACCACCCCCGTCTGTCGCGTCGAGCGCTGACGCCTCATCCTCGGGGCCATGGGCAACGAGGCCATCTGGGCGGAGCGCGTGGCGGCTTGGCAGGGGAGCGGGCTGACGTCG
>JADLAB010000499.1 GCA_020848455.1 Polyangiaceae bacterium | reverse complement strand
GGGACCCGTGCGGGGGCGGGACCCGTGCGGGGGCGGGACCCGTGCGGGGGCGGGACCCGTGCGGGGGCGGGACCCGTGCGGGGGCGGGACCCGTGCGGGGGCGGGGCTTCAACGCGGACGGGCGGGCGCGGGGGCGTGAACGGGTGCGGGTGCGGGCGGGAGCGGGGGGGCCGGGCGCCGCCACAGCGACAGAAGTAGCCTGTCTTCCGGGAAGACAGGGGGTTTGTGTCGCTCTCGGAGGCCTCGAGCGGGAGCGTGACCGGGCGCGGGTGAGCCTCTCCCGTTCGGTCGCGTCGATTCGCGCCTTTCTTTGCCTCGAGAGCGCCATTCTCGCTCGCCCTCGCCCTTCGTGCTCGTGTCGGAGTGCCGCGGAGTGCCCCGTCGATGACGTATAGCCGCCTCGACGGCGCGGCGTTCGCGCGCCGCGCGCCGGCCTCAAGGAGGCGGCGTGGCGTGCGCGAGGGCGGCCCGGACGAGCTGGGCGACCCGGAGCGCCGGACCCGCGTCGAAGTGCGCGCCCACGCAGGGCTTTCCGTCCTCGCTATGCACGCGCACGCGCGCCGGGATGTCCGCGCGCTTCATGGCGGACCGGAATCGGCCCGCCGCGCGCCGCATCGGCTTCGTGTCGGGCCGGATGGGTCGCCCACTCGGCCTCGGCCTCGAATTCAGTCCGCGGACCGCGTCGCGGATCTGGCGCCCCGTCGACGCGTGCACGTCGACCCCCGCCACGCGACTCCCCGGCTCGAGGGCGATGCGCGGATCCGCCTCCGGGTTCTCGGCCTTCAACCCGCGTATGATGTACGCTCGCCGAGGTGAGGAAGCTCTGCGGCATGGAGAAGTGCTACTGTAGTGCGGCACGACGGTCATGTACTTGTACGCCGTCATGCGGGTCCCGAGCCCCTGCCCCTCGAGCAGCTCCTCGAACGACCCATACCCGAGCTCGTCGCGATAGCGCCCCGGCCGCGACAGCTCCAGAAACGCGACGCCGAGGCCGTAGCCCGCGCTCGTGAAGGCATCGAAGCGCGGCCTCACCTGCTCGAGGATCTGCGCGGCCGACCACTCCGGCATCGAGCCGACCGGTGGCGCCGGACCTTCGGGCGGCGCGACCGTCACGGGCGAAGCCGGCACCGGCACCGGCGCCGGGGCCGCGGGCGCCCGGGGCATCTCGCCGGCACGCTTCGCTCGCCACCTCGCTACGGCGCCGGGCTACGATGAGGGTCCATCCAGCCGGCCATTCGCAGCTGAATGGCAACCACGTTAGGCAGACGGCGACGTTATACCATGCACCAGCACGTCCTTCCCACCAGCACTCACAGAGGCGCACTGCGCCGCCGTGACATGCCACGTGGGCTCCTTCTGCTTCTCACGGGCACGGCGGTCAGCCAGGCGTGCGGCGGCCGATCCGCAGGTGACGACTGGGACCCCGCTGTCGCGGAATGCGCCTTGGAATCCGTCGCTGAGTTCGTGGCCGCGACCGGCTACCCAGCGGTCTATCCCTCATCTATTTGCAGCAGCACCCTGGAGTCTCAGGTTACCGCCACTGCATCGTGCGTCCAGAGCCTCGGCAGCGACGTCGTTGTGTTCGATATCGTCGATTTGATGTCGCCGCCGATCACGCTTTGCTATGATCATGCAAGCGGCGAGTTGGTTTTCGTTGGGACCTACCCGGAGGGCAGCCTTGTCGCCGGGTGTCGCCCAGACGTCGGAACCGTTGTTTGCGTCGGCACCGGAACTTCCTGCCTCTAAGCTGAATCCAATGCGTATCCGGCTGGGCGCCGCGTTCAGTTCGGCGGGCGCGCGGCTGGCGGCAGAGGTCGCGGTCGCGAGCAGAAGGAGGCCGTGCTCGAGATCGAGGTGGTCCCGACGGCCGTGCCGCCCGAGCAGCGCGTCTGCCCACACTGCGAGAACGCCGAGCTACGCACCGTCGGCGATGGCAAGCCGTCGGTCATCTACGACTATGTGGCGCCGCACTTCCGCAAGCGCGTCCATCTGCGTGAGACCCTCGCGTCCTCGTGCGGGCAGTACGTCGTCACGGCGCCGCCGCCCGAGCGTGTCGGCAACAAGACGCAGTATGTGCGGGCTTCATCGCCCACCTCATCGTCAGCAAGTGCGCCGACTGCCGCGCGTAGTACAACCTCGCCAAGGAGTACCAGCGCGTCGGCATCCCGATGAGCCGCAGCACCATCAACGCGCTCTTTCACCGAGCCGCCGACATTCTCGCCCCGCTCGTCGAGCGGCTCTTCGAGCGCATTGCCGCGGGGCGTCCCAGACGGTGCAGTCAAGGATCGGCGCACGCCAACGATCATTGACCTTCCGTGATCCGTTTTTCTCGCCGCGCGGGCAGCGAGCCCTGCAGTGGTCGACAGGCCCGCGCCCCGAAATGCGGCTCGAAGCGGCCGAAACTCGGGGCAGACCGGAGGTCTGGGGGTGGTTACGGCCGGTTGGGCACGCGCAAGTGCGCGATGCGCGGTCGAGCGCGCGAGGTGCCGCCCCGAAATGCGGCTCGAAGCGGCCGAAACTCGGGGGAGACCGGAGGTCTGGGGGTGGTTACGGCCGGTTCACGTGCGGCGCTGGCCTGCGCGCGCGCGTTTCTGGCGCTTGGATCGGCCCGAAGGCCCGTGCCGGGCCGAGAACTGCCGACTGACCACTGACCACTGACGACTGGCGCCCGGCCCGAAGGCCCGTGCCGGGCCGAGAACTGCCGACGGACGACCAGCCTGGTCCCCGCGTCAGTCGGCCGGCTTGTACTCGAGCGCCTTCGCGTCGTTGACCTTGCCGCCCTCGAGCTTGCACTTCGGCGCGCCGCCGCTCGGGTAGGACACCCCGACGCCCTCGAGGTGCTCGAACGCGACGTCCTTCATCGTGCCCTCCGCCGCGGCGTCGCAGCGGATGGCGCCCTCCGTGTCGTTGGTCGTCGCGTACTCGACGATCGCGTTCTCGATGCGCACGCTGCGAGCCTGGGCGTAGAGGCCGAGGTAGCCCCAGCCGCCCTTGCGCTTGTCGAAGCCGGTGAAGCGGATCGGCTTGTCGGGCGTGCCGACGGCCTC
>JADLAB010000498.1 GCA_020848455.1 Polyangiaceae bacterium | reverse complement strand
GGACGCCTTCGCTCCGCAGCCACGCGACGAGCTCGGCGTCGTAGCCACGGGCATCGCACGCGTCGAAGGTGAGCGCGAGTCGCGGCCCCGCCCCGGCCACGCTGCGCTCGACGCCGGGCAGGTCCTCTCCCCAGGCCCGCGGCGCGCGTGCGCCGAGCTCGAGGAAGAGTGCGCTCCGCTCGGCGAGGCTCGGGCCCGTCGAGTCGACGAGGAAGCCCGAGCTCGGCGCGGCCGGCGCGCTCGACGTGGCGCGCGCCGTCGGCACCGGCTCGACGCTGGGCGCGCCGAGCGGCGGCTCGGTCGGCGCGACCGCCATCCTCGCAGCCACCGGCGCGAGTCGCGGGCTCTCGGCGCGGGGCGCGTCCCCGGCGCACGCCGCGAGGCAGAGGAGCGGGACGAGCCGACGCACGGCGGCGATCGTAGCAGGCCGCGCCGGCGCGCCGTGCGGCTCAGCGCGCGCTGCCGCCCGTCAACGGCGTGTCGATGGGCAGCGCCGCCAGATCCCACAAGAGGACGGTCCCCGTGTGGTTGCCGCTCGCGACGATCTGCGGTCCGAAGGGCACGAGCGCCGTCACGGCGCCCGACTCGCCGCTCGCGCTGAGGACGTCGCCGGTCCGCGCGTCGCAGAGCTCGAGGCCGCCGGCCGTGCCGAGCACGAGCCAGTTGCCCTGGCGCGCGAAGCTCACGGCCGGGAGCCACTCCGCCGAGCCGTGCTCGAAGTCGCCGAGCGCCTTGCCGGCGGCGAGGTCCCACACGACGACGCGTGTCGCGGTCACGAGCGCGAGCCGCGAGGCGTCGGCCGAGAGCGCGAGCTCGGCGATGTCCTCCTCTGCGTCGCCCTCGTCGGCGGCCTCGTCGGGCGCGGCGTCGCCCGGGTCGCCGGGCTCGCCTGCGCCGCTCGCCACCGGGGCTCCTGCCTCGCCGGCGGCCGGCAGGCGCACCAGCCCGCGGCGCGTGCCGTCGCCGAGATCGTGGAGCGCGACCTCGCGCGGGCCGGTCGTCACGGCGAGCGTCGTGCCGGCGACGGCGGACAGGCCGAAGCTCGTCTCGCCCTCGGCGGCGACGCGCTTCTGCTCGGCGAGCGGCGCGCCGTCCCACCACGTCAGGGCGGTCGGGGTCACGGCGAACAGCCGGCCCGTGCCGGGCGCGAAGCCCACCCGGGTGGGCGCCTCGCCGTCTGCGGTCTGCGTGCGTTGCCGCACCTCGCCGGTCGCGGTGTCGCGGAGCTCGACGGCGCCGTCGCCGTAGCCGACGGCGAGCGCGCCCGCGGGCCCGAGCGCGAGGCTCGTCGGGTGCTCGCGCTCGAGCCGCACCCGGCGCTGGTGCGCGCCCGACGCCGCGCTCCAGAGGCGCAGCTCGTCGTCGCCGTCGAGCGTGGCCACCGCGGCACCGTCCGGGGCGAACGCGATGCCCGCGATGTCGTGCAGGTGGCGCTCGAAGGGCACGCGCTCGGCTCCGGTCGCGGCGCTCCAGAAGCGCAGCAGACCGTCGTGGTCGCTCGTGACGAGCTCGCCCTGCGGCAGGAACGCCGCCCCGAACGACGTGGGCGCGAGGCGCCGCACGACCGCGCCCGTCTTCGCGTCCCAGAGCCACACCTCGCTCGGCTCGGCGCCGCCGCAGCCCACCTCCTGCGCGCCGAGCCAGGTCGCGACGAGCGCGCCGTCGGCGGACAGCTCCGCGCGCGCGAGCGGTGCCGTGGCGCAGTCCCAGGGCTCGGCGAGGAGCGCGCCGCCGTCACCCACGGCCTCGCCGAGCTCCTCGGGCGGGACGTTGGGCACGGGCAGGCGGCTGCCCGGTGGAGGTGCGGGCGCGCGCAGCGTGGTCACGACCGCGCCCTTGTCGGGGTCGAGCAGCCGCACGCTGTCGTCGACGGTGGTCGCCGCCAAGGTCGCGCCATCCCTCGCCCACGCGAGGCTCCGCACGCCGCGGGCCTTCGCGAGCGGCACGCTGCGGACCTTCTTGCCGCTCGCGGCCTCCCACACGACGACGGCCTCGTCCGCTCCGCCCGTGGCGAGGCGCGCGCCGTTCGGCTCGTAGGCGACCGCGGAGGCGTGCTTCGCGTGGCCCTTCAGCACGCGCAGCCGCTGCGCGCTCGCGACGTCCCAGAGCGACACCTCGCCACCTTTCTCGCAGCGCGCCAGCGTCGCGCCGTCGGGGCTGAGCGCCGCGCAAGCGGGCGGACGCCGCGGGGGCTTCTTGCGGGCCGCCGGGGTCGCGGGCAGCGGCTCCGTCGCGGCGGCGAGGCTCGGCGGGAACACCCGCTCCTCGGCCTCGGCGCCGCCGAACCGGCAAGTGTAGCTCTGCACCTCGTCATGCACGACGAGCACGGGCGCGTGGGCCGCGAACGCGAGCCCGACGAGGCCCGAGCTCGGAAGGTCCGCGAGGCAGGCGCCCACCGAGCGCCCGCTTCCGGCGTCGTAGACGGCGATGCCCTGTCCGGTGAGCGCCGCGAGGAGCTTTCCGTCGCCCGACACCGCCAGGTCGCGCAGATCGTCCTCGGTCTGCACCGGATCGGCCGGCAGCGAACGGAAGCGCGCCGTGCCCAGGCGCGCGAGCACGCCGTCCGGAAGCGGGTCGCCGTAGGCGTCGCCGCTCGGGCGGGGCAGCGGTGCCCACGCCTCCCCGAGACCGGGCGCCAGCGGCGCCTGCGGCGCCGTGCCTGCAGGCGCCGTGCCCGCCGTGCTCGTCGGCACGCTCGGAGGTGGGGTGCCGCAATGCGTGGTGAACAAGCAGGCGGCGGTGAGGGCGAGACCGCGACGACGGTTGCGGGGTTTCATGGCGCTAGGGCGCTCCTTCTGGCTCGGTGCCGGCGCACGCGCGATGTCAGCGCAGCACGACACGGAACATGCGCTTGCTGTCGGACAGGTAGTAGTACGCCGCGCGATCGTCGGGGCCGAGCAGCGGCACGACGGCGCTCTCGAGCCCGTCGGGCGACAGCTCGTTCGAGATCTCCCAGGTGTGCGCCGTGACCTCGTCGCCTTGCCACGGACCGCGGCACAGGGCGACGAGCGCGGCACGCTGGGCCGCGTCCGCGATGCTGAAGGTGAGGACGTAGTCGTGGCTCACGAAGCCGCTGTGCAGCGTGTCATCCTTCGGCATCGTCGCGCCCTCCCGGCTCGTCGGCTGCGACCTGGTGGCCCTTCGCGGTCTCGTCGTCCGCGGTCTTGTCGCCCTCGACGGGCAAGCGCGGCTCGTCGTCGAGGGGCGTCACGCGCGCCCGCACGCCCGAGCGCGGACCCGTCGGCCCGCTCGCGGGCGACCGACCAGCCGGCCCGCTTGCGGGCGACCGACCCGTCGGCCCGCTTGCGGGCGACGTGCCCGCGCGCGCGAAGGCACCGGGACCCGGGGGCAGCGGTGCCTCGACCCACGCCTCGTCGTCGTCGTCCGCGCGCCTGCGCCGCAGCGTGAACAGGTGCAGCGCCACGAGGAGCGGGGCGAGCCCGACCTCGATCTTGCCGAGCATCTCGGCCTGCTTGTGGGTCGACTCGAGCTCGACGCCCTCCGGTCCCACGTTGCGCCGCACGCCGGCCTGGTGGAGCTCGTTGATGTGGGGCGTGAGCCGCAGGCCGATGAACGCCGCGCATGCCGCCATGCCGATCGCCACGAGCCGGCGCAGCCGCGACCACAGGGTCGGGCGGCGCCGCCGCGCGACCCAGCTGCGCAGGAGCTCCGCCCCGAGCAGGACGACCGCACAGCCGATGGCGATGGAGTCGAAGCGCGCGAAGGCGGCGCCCATCGCGTGGCCGCTCGCGGGGTAGGGCGTGAGCTCGAACACGAACGGCGCCGCGCAGGCCCCGAGCGCGACCATGCCCCCGGCCCAGATGCCCGCCGCGAGCACGGCGATTGCCGCGGCGACCGTCTCGACGACGTCGCGCCGCGCGGCGCGCTTCTCCTCCCGGCCGGGCTCCAGATCGGCTGCGCTGAAGGTCTCGCTCATACCGACATCCGCACGCCATGGTCGGGTCGCAGCGTCGCGATCTCGAGCGCGGCGGCTCGGCTCGTCACGACGAGCGGTGGCCGCCCCGCGGCCTCGAAGCGCAGGTGCGCCCGCGCGAGCTTCGTGTTGAGGCAGTGGGTCATCGCACCGCCGGGGTTCGGGTAGTAGAGGCCCACGAAGTCCTCCGTGTCGGCGGCGATCTCGCCCGCGATGCGGCCGAAGCGGCTCGCCGCCGCGAAGCGCACGCTGCGCAGATCCATCGAGCCGCGATTGCGCAAGAGCGCGAGCGGTTGGTTGAAGTCGTAGTCGACCCCGCGGTGGCGCAGGCACGCGATCGTGAGGGCCGGCAGGAGCACGCCGCCGGCGCGCACGCGCGCGACGGCGAGCTCGAGCACGAGCTCGTCGTCCTCTTCCCACTGGTTGCAATGCGACCAGGCGTACTGCTCACCGTGTCGCCGCCCCCAGTTGTGGCCCAGCATGCCGCGCCAACCCTCGACACTCCAGCGCTCGCCTCCGGCGTCGAGCTCGCCCGTGAAGCGGACGTCAGGGTAGGGCGTGACGAGCTTCGTGCTCGGGAACGGCCCCCGGTAGAGGCTGGGCAGCGGCAGCGGCACCATCGGTCGCTCGTCGCCGGCGAACGCGAGATCCCAGCGGAGCGTGCGCCCGCCGCTCCGCACCTCGCCGCGCGTCCGTCCCGGCTCGATCGCGAGCGACTCCCCGGCGGCCGTGCGCCAGCGCACGCCGAGCCCGTCGCGCTCGAAGGACGCCTCCGAGAGCGGCAGCTGGTGCTTGGCCGCGACGTGCCGCCGACCGTCGCGGTGATCGAAGCTGATGGCCCACGCCTCGGCCAGCGGGGCCCGCGGCGCGCCGCCGTGCCGCGAGACCTCGGCGAAGATCGTGGCCTTGAGCCAGAACGCACGGGTCGAGCTCGGGTCGACCGCCTTGATGAAGTAGCTCTCGAGGTGTCCGCCGCCCGCGTAGCGCACCCCGCACCAGTTCTGGCTCATGAGGGACCTCCCGCGCGCGCCGCCCGCGCGCTCACATCGTCGTCCGCGGCCAGAGCCTCGCGCTCGGCGCGCGCCTCGTCGAGCATGCGCAGGGCCTGCTCGACCGCGCCCGGGTCGGCCCGCCGCGGGCGGCCGCGCATCGCCTCGATGAGCGGCCGCGCTTCCTCGAGCCCGGCGCGCCCGGCCGTCGCCACGGCGAGGGTGCGGCGCGCGAAGCCCACCGAGCCGAGCTCGCGCATCACGCTCGCGACCGCGCGCGGGTGACGCATCACGGTGAGTGCCACGCGCGCGTGCCAGGCGAGCGGGTCGCGGCGCCAGCCGAAGGCGCGGCGCTCGAGTCCGGCCGCGGCCTCTGCGAGCGCGAGCTCTCCGCAGAGCTCGACGGCCGCGGCCTCGTCCTCGGCCTCGGGTGTCGCGAGCTGCCGGTTTGCCACGCGCACGAGCACCGCGTCGCCTTCGTCGCGCCCCGCGCGCGCCGCCACGATGGCGGCCGCGATCTGCACGCGCGGGCTCGGGTGGTCGACGAGCTCGGCCGCGCGCGCCGCGAGCTCCGGCGGCACCGCGGCGCCGTCGACGCCGCCGAGCTCCTCGGCCATGCGCAGGGCGATGTGGGCCACGCGCTCGTCGTCGTCACCCGCCGCCGCGCACAGGGCCCGCACCGCCTCGCTGCGCGTCGGGCAGAGCCGCGCGTAGGCCATCACCGCCTGGAAGCGGAGCGCGGCCCGCTCGTGCCCGAGTGCCTCGCGGACGACGGCGAGCACGCGCTGCTCGAGCGGTCCGTCGCCGAGCGCGCGCCCACCGTCGGCGGCGTCCGTCGGCGACACGAGCTCGCCCACGGCGCAGAGCGCCATCTCTTGCACCTGCACCGACTCGTCCTCGACGGCGCCGAGCAGAGCCTCGAGCGCCTCGGTGGCGTCCACCTCGCCGAGCACGAGGGCGGCCGCCGCGCGCACCGGGTCGGCCGGGTCGTCGGCGAGCGCCCGACACAGCGCCGCGACCACGTCCTCGCGGTGCGCCTCGACGTGGCGGCCGAGGTCGTGCGCCGCCGCCACCCGCACCGCCACCTTGGGGTGCTCGAGGTCGCGCAGCGACGCCTCGAAGGTGCGCGGCAGGAGCCGTTGGTACATCGCGGCCCTGGTGTACGGCGGCTCGCGTCCGAAAGCCACCGTGGGCGTGGGCCCCGGCGCGGGCGCGCCCGCCTACCCGCCGGCGCCCGCCGCGCCGCCCGTCGCCGTGCCGCCGGCGCCGCCCGTGCTCGTGCCGCCCGTGCCGCCCGTGCTCGTGCCGCCCGTGCCGCCCGTGCTCGTGCCGCCGTCCCACGGCGGGGGCAGGGTGCCGCCGTCGGCCGGCCCGCACACCCCGGCTCCGACGCTCGAGCCCTGCGGCGGCGAGCCTGCGACCAGGCACACCTGCGTGTCCTGGGGGTCGTCGGTGTCGGTCGACTTGTCGACGACGCGGGCCTGCGCGTCGCGCGGGGTCACGCACTGGTAGCCCTCGCGGCAGTCGCTCGCCGCGGTGCACACGCGCATGCAGAAGGTGCGGGCGAAGCGCCCCATGCGCATGTCGTCGAGGGCGCCGCACGAGGGGTCGAGCTCGCTCTGGAAGAGCACGCAGGCGGACTCCGAGGGGCACGTCCCCGGCTCGCAGTTGAAGAGCGTGCAGTAACCGCCCGGCTGCGTGACGTCGCACATGCGATCGCCCATGGCCGAGCAGTCGGTGGCGGACCCGCACTCGTCGCCGATCTTGGGCTGGCACCCGAGCGCCAGAAGCGCCGCAGCCAACGCGAGCTCGATCGGACGACAAGCCATGGGAGCGACGCAGCCTAGTCTCGCGACCGGGGTCGGGCAAGGCGAAGGCGTCGAGGACCGTCGAGGGCGCGGGTCGCGTCGCTTCTTGCCTCGGCCCCTCGTACCCCTGCCCTGCTCGGCCCCCGGCCCTGCTCGGCCTGCCCGGTTATCGTTCACACGCCGCCGCTCCGAGGCTACGCTCTGCCGACCCAGGGTCGCCCTTCGGCACCCACGGACCCAGACGCCCATGAAGTACGCCCCGCTCTCGCTCGGGTATCGACTCGCTCTGCTCCCGCTCTTCGTCGCGCCGTTCGTCGCGGTGGCGTGCGCCGACGCCATCCACCTCGATCTGCCGCCGGGACAGGGCGGCAGCGCGAACGTGGGCGGCGCGGGCGGCGGCGGCACGGCGTGTCGCTCGAACAGCGACTGCGCCGCGCCGACGCCGGTGTGCGACACGGTCAAGCAGACGTGCTTCGAGTGCCTCGAGCTCGCCGACTGCGCGCAGAAGCCGGGCACCGTGTGCTCGCTCGGCGCGTGCGACTGCCCCACGGCCGCCGAGTCGTGGTGCGAGCCCGACGTGTGCACGAACCTCCAGACCTCGAGCGAGCACTGCGGGGCGTGCGGCCACGCGTGCTTCGGCTCGTGCGCCGCCGGTGCGTGCCTCGATCCGTGGGAGCCGACGAGCTCCGACGGGGCTCCGGTCGGTCGCTACCGCCACGTCGCGGTGTGGACCGGCGACGAGATGATCGTGTGGGGTGGCGTCACCGCGAGCGGCGACACCAACACGGGCGGCATCTACGACCCGGCGTCGCGGACGTGGCGCGCCACGAGCACGGTCGACGCGCCGTCGGCGCGCTCGCTCGCGACCGCGGTGTGGACCGGCACCGAGATGGTGGTGTGGGGCGGCCTGCACGCCGGCGCGGCGCTCAACACCGGGGCCAGGTTCGATCCGGATACCAACACCTGGTCGCCCGTGTCGCTCACGGGGGCCCCGGTGCGGCGCTACTTCCACACGGCCGTGTGGACCGACACCGAGATGATCGTGTGGGGCGGCAACGACGGCACGTCGCGCCTGCCGACCGGCGCGCGCTACGACCCGTCCGCCAACACCTGGAGTGCGATGGCCTCGCCGCTCGTGCCGCGCGACCACCACACCGCCGTCTGGACCGGCACGAGCATGCTCACCTTCGGCGGCATCGGGATCGTGGCGGCCATCGACGGCATCGTGCTGCCCGGCGCCGGCGAGGCGGGCGGCTGGTCGTACACCCCGTCCGGCGATTCCTGGACCTCGCTCACGACCATCAACGAGCCGAGCGCCCGCTACGACCACACGGCGGTGTTCGGCGGTGGGGAGCTCGTCGTCTGGGGTGGCTACGACGGCACGAACGCCCTCGGCACCGGGGCCAAGTACAGCACCGTGTCGAGCTCCTGGACGGCGAGCAATCCGCCCGAGCCGGCCGCGCGCACCGGCCATCGCGCCGTGTGGCTCGGGACCGGCTCGGCCATGGTCGTCTGGGGCGGCACCGACACCGCGGGCAACGCGCTCGAGAGCGGCGGCGTCTACAATCCCACGTCGAACGCCTGGACCGCGACCCCGACCGCGCTCTCCGCGCGTTTCGACCACACGATGGTCTCGACGGGCGCGAGCGTCATCGTCTGGGGCGGGCGCGCGGGCGGCCAGATCTTCGGCGACGGCGGCGTCTACACTCCCTGACGGCATGGCGCCGCCCGGCGCACCGTTCGACGCTCCCGCCGTGAGCTCCACCGAGCGCGCCGCGCGCCCCTGCTTTGCCTCGGTCGCGGTGCCCGTGCCGCTCGGGCACGCGCTCACCTACCTCGTGCCGCCCGAGCTCGTCGGCGGCCTGCGTCCGGGCGCGCGCGTCGTGTGCACGCTCGGGGCGCGCAGCGTGGTCGGCGTCGTGTTCGCGCTCGGCGACGCGCCCGCGGGCCTCGCTCCCGAGCGCATCAAGCCCATCGGCGGCGTGCTCGACTCCGAGCCCGTGCTGCCGACCGAGCTGCTCGCGTTCCTCGGCGAGCTCGCCGCGTACTACCTCGCGCCGATCGGCGAGGTGCTGCGCCTCGCCCTGCCGGCCGTCGAGCGCGAGCAGGTGCGCTCGCTCGAGGAGCAAGGCGTGCTCGCGCACGGCGAGCCCGTGGGCGGCGGCAAGCGCCGGGTCGGCGGGCGGCTCGTGCAGTTCGCGCGCCCGACCGAGCTGTGCGAGCCACCCGGCAAGCTGCGCGGGCAGAGCGCGGCCCTGCTCGCGCTCTTGCGCGCGAGTGGCGAACGCAGCGTGACCGAGCTCGAGACGCGCTTCTCGAACGCGCGCGCGGCCCTGCGCACTCTCGCCGGGCAGGGTCTCGTGGCGCTCGAGCGTCGCCCCGTGCCCGTCGCCGCGGCCGAGCTGGCCGAGGCGGTGCGCGACACTCCGCCCGAGCTCACCCCGGCGCAGCTCGCGGCCGTCGCGCGCATCGACGCCGCGCTCGCCGCGCGCTTCGGCGCCGGTGCGCCCGGCGGCGCCGCCGCGCCCGCGCCGCCCCCCTCGGACGCGCCCGGTGCCGAGCCGCTCGGCTTCCTGCTCTTCGGCGTGACGGGCTCCGGCAAGACCGAAGTCTACATGCACGCCGTCGCGCGCACGCTCGCCGCGGGCCGCGGTGCTCTCGTGCTCGTGCCCGAGATCGCGCTCACGCCGCAGCTGCTCGGCCGCTTCCGCGCGCGCTTCGGCGACGCGGCCGCGCTGCTGCACAGCGACATGGCCGAGAGCGAGCGCTACCGCATGTGGCAGCGGCTGCGCTCGGGCGAGCTCCGCGTCGCGCTCGGCGCCCGCTCGGCCCTGTTCGCGCCGGTCGCCGACCTCGGCCTCGTCGTCGTCGACGAGGAGCACGACGGCTCCTTCAAGCAGGAGGAGGGCGTGCGCTACCACGCGCGCGACATGGCCATGCTGCGCGCACACCGCGCCGGCGCCGTGGTGGTGCTCGGCTCGGCCACCCCCTCGCTCGAGAGCGTGGCGCTGGTGCGACGCGGCCGGCTCGCCGAGCTCGATCTACCCGAGCGCGCGCACGCCGCGGCGGCCCTGCCCGAGGTCGAGATCGTCGATCTGCGGCGCCATCGCGCCGGCCCGACCGGGCACCGGCTGCTCACGACGCCGCTCCACCGCGCCATCGAGCAGACGCTCGGGCGCGAGGAGCAGGTGATCCTGTTCCTGAACCGCCGCGGGTTCTCGCCGAGCGTCGTGTGCTCCTCCTGCGGCACCGTCGTGTCCTGCAAGAGCTGCTCGGTGGCGCTCACCTTTCACCAGCGCCGCGGCGGGCGGCTCATGTGCCACTACTGCGAGTTCACGGCGGCGCTGCCGGAGCGCTGCCCCGACTGCCGCGTGGGCGAGCTCACGCTCGAGGGGCTCGGCACCGAGAAGCTCGAGGACGCCGTCGCCGAGGCCTTCCCGACCGCGCGTGTCGGGCGGCTCGATCGCGACGTCGCGAGCGGCGCGCGCTCCGAGCGCGTGCTCGACAAGCTGCGCCGGCGCGAGCTCGACATCTTGGTCGGCACGCAGATGGTGACCAAGGGCCACGATCTGCCGGGCGTGACCCTCGTCGGCGTCGTGAACGCCGACGCGGCGCTGTCGATGCCCGATTTTCGCGCCGCCGAGCGTGGCTTCCAGCTGCTCGTGCAGGTGGCCGGTCGCGCGGGCCGCCACGACCGGCCCGGTCGCGTGCTCGTGCAGACGCGCGATCCGAGCCACCCGGCCATCCGCTTCGCCGCGCGTCACGACGTGCGCGGCTTTCTCGCCCACGAGCTCGCCGACCGGCGCGAGCTGCGTTACCCGCCGTGGAGCCGGCTCGCCCTGCTGCGCGTCGAGGCCGCGCGCGAAGACGTGGCGCGTGCGGCCGCCCTCGAGCTCGCGACGTGCGCCCGCGCGACCGAGGCCGTGACGCGCGGCGAGGTCGAGGTGCTCGGCCCGGCCCCGGCGCCCATCGCCCGGCTGCGCGCGCGCTACCGTTTTCGCGTCCTGCTGCGCGCGCGCTCCCGGCCGCCGCTGCGCTTCGTGCTCCAGTCGCTCGGGCCCGTGCGCCAGGCGCTCGACCGCAGCGTGCGCGCGGTCTTCGACGTGGACCCCGTCTCGATGCTCTAGCCGCGCGCCGGTGTCGCGCCGAGCTCCTCTAGGCGCAACCCTGCTGAAGCTTCACGATGAGCCCACCCTCGGGCGACACCTCGCAGGACTCGAGGCAGGGCAGCGTCTCGAGACAGGTGCAGTCCGGATCGACGCCGCAGCTCGCCGGCAGCGGCTCGCAGCTCCGCCCGAAGTCCCCCCCGCACCACGGGGACGGGTTGAGCGCGCAGTACTCGCTCGCCGTCGTGCAGACGCCGAAGAAGCAGGCGAACTGCTCGGGCGTCGGTGCCGGGGTCTCGCGACAGTCGTAGTCCGGACCACCCCAGTCGGCCGCGCAGCTGAAGCAGGTCTCGGTGTCGGTGCAGTAGAGCGGGCCGGTGGGGTACTCCTCGCCGCAGTAGGTCCCGGCGGCGCCCCCGCCGCCCGCGTTCGCTCCGCCCTGGTTCGCGTCGACGGTGCTGACCGTCGTGCAGCCGGCGATGGCCGCTGCGCCGAGGGTCGTGAGTCCGAGGACGGCGGCGAGGATACGTCGCGGCGAGAGCATCATGCTCGGCGTCGAAGCAAGCCCCGTGCCCAGGCCCGCGTGGTGGGAAAGGCCCGTGATTTCCGGCGTGTGTGCCATCCGTGCCAGGTCGGGACCCTCGCGTCGGGGCCGTGGTTGGCTCATACCGGCACGCGCCTACTCCGGCGGTGGCTTCATGAGCTCGGGCTCGACCTCGACGTCGCGCTCGAAGCTCTGGAAGTCGATGAGGCTCGCGTCGCCGCTCTTCTCGTGGATCTCGACGCGCCGCAGCCGCCACAGCTCCGTGCCGGTGTAGAGCCGCAGCACCTTGAGGTGCTTGGCGAGCTCCGCGGAGCGGGGCCGCGCCGAGAGGCCGAGCGCGCCGTCGGTGTCGCTCACCGCGAGCTCGTAGCGCTCGCGCAGCTTGCCGAGCTCGCCGCCGAGCAAGGCGAGCAGATCGCCGAGCACCGGGGCGAAGCGGCCGGCCGCGCCCGAGGCCACGCGGCTCACGCCCTCGCCGCTCGTCATCGCGAACCCCTCGGGACCGACCCAGTAGACGACGCGGTCGGGGCTCTCGAGCTCCCAGCGCAGCCGGTTCGGGTGGACGAGCGTGAGCTGGCCGCGGCTCACGATCTCGGTCGCCAGGACGCCGATGCGCCGTACCTGGCGGAAGCGCGCCCGCAGGGTGCGGATGCCCTGGCGCGCCACGCGCAGGCGCTCGAGCGCCGCGTCGACGTCGTCGGCGCGTGCCGGGCCGGTGACGAGCGTCGCGCCGAGCGCCACGAGCGCTCCGGTGAAGCTGCGTCGCGTCATGCCGTGCATCGGTTGCGTCCCGCCGTCGCACGGCTCATACCGCGCGCCCGCATGGCGCGCCACGCCGAAGCAGCACCGCGGCGGCCTCAGGGCCCGACGAGGCGCCGGGCGGCGGCGCCGAGCGCTCGGAGGCGTGTCTCGGCCACCGTGGCGAGCACGCGGCGCACGATCTTCGCCGGATCGCGCACCGAGTCGAAGTGCGTCACGCGCAGGTGCTCGGGCGGGTAGAGGACGGTCACCGGCAGCTCGACGAGCGGCACGCGCGCGGCGAGGGCGCGGATGAGCACCTCGGCCTCGTAGCCGTAGCCGTCCTCGCGACCCCCGAGCGCGAGCGTCGCCGCGAGCGGGTAGCGCCGGAGCCCGCACTGCGTGTCGGCGAGCCGCCGGCCCACGAACGCGGACAGAACGAGATTCGAGAACGCGTTCGAGCGCTGGTTGGCGCGCGGCGCGCCGGCCGCTGCGAGGTCGCGCACGCCGAGCACCAGCGCGTCGAGGTCGGGCGCCCGCGCGTGCAGGCGCAGGGCCTCGTCCGGCGGGTGCTGCCCGTCCGCGTCGACCGTCACGACGGCGCGCACGCCGAGCGCTTCGGCTGCGGCGAGACCGGTGCGCAAGGCGGCCCCTTTGCCGCGATTGCGGTGGTGGCGCACGAGGTCGGCGCCGGCGCGCGCGGCGACCTCGGCCGTGTCGTCGCTCGAGCCGTCGTCGACCACGAGCACGGGCGTCGCGGCACCGAAGGCGCGGCGGAGTCCCACCACCACGTCCCCCACCATGCGTCCGGCCTCGAAGGCCGGCACCACGACCGCGATGCTGCTGCTCGACCCGCCGCTCACGCTCGTCCACGTACCACGGTGCGCCCGGCGCGCGTGACGAAGCCCGCGCCGGACCTCAGCAGCCGAGCCCGATGCAGCTGCCGCTCACGCACAGGTAGTAGAGGTCCGTCCAGGCCTCGTTCCAGTCGCCGCAGCTCGCGTAGCACGCTGCCTCCGAGCCCGGGCCGGCGTAGCAGCCCACCCAGCACGCGCACCGCGGGTCGGCGGCGCACGCCTCGAGCTCCGGGCAGCAGCTCGCCTTCAGGCACTGCCGGCACAGGCTATCGGCGGGGTCGTACGCGCAGACCGAGCCGCCGCCCGCACCGCCGGTCGTGCCGCCCGCGCCGCCGAGCCCGCCCGCGCCGCCGAGCCCGCCCGCGCCGCCCGGTCCGCCGCCGCCCTCGTCGGAGGTCGTGACCGCGACGTGCCCCGATGCCCCGTAGCTCCCGGCGGCGTACACGGAGCGCGGGCGCTTGCCGCAGGCGCCGCCGAGCGCGACCGCGCCGACCAGCAAACCCACGCCGAGCCCACTTCGCATGACAGCCCCTCGCGTCGGCGCGCGCGTCGCGCCCGCCCGTCAGAACAGCCGCTTGCGCTTGGCGCTCGACAGGATGCCCAGCATTTCTCTGTACTTGGCAACGGTGCGCCGGGCGATCCGGATGCCGTCCTTGTCCTCGAGCATCTTCACGATGGCCTGGTCGCTCAGCGGGTGGTCCTTGTCTTCCTCGCCGATGAGCTTCTTGATGGCCTGCTTGACGCTCTCGCTCGCGATGTCCTCCTCGCCGATGCGCTGAATCGACGAGTTGAAGAAGTACTTCAGCTCGAAGAGGCCCTGCGGCGTGTGGACGTACTTGTTCGAGGTGACGCGCGAGATCGTGGACTCGTGCATGCCCACCGACTCGGCCACGTCGCGCAGGATCATCGGCTTCAGGTAGGCGACGCCGCGCTCGAGGAACTCGCGCTGCTTCTCGACGATCGACTCGGTGACGCGGATGATGGTGCGGCGCCGCTGCTCGATGGCGCGGATGAGCCACTGCGCGCTGCGCAGCTTCTCGTTGATGAACTCCTTGGCCTTGGGATCGCGCAGCATGCGCTTGACGAGGCCATCGTTGATGTAGAGCCGCTGCATGCCGCGGTCGTTGTCGGTCACGACGAAGCGGTCGCCGTCCTTGATGACGTACACGTCAGGAGTGATGGCGATGGTGCGGTCGTCGACCTCGCTGAAGTTGCGCGCCGGGACGCTCTCGAGCTTCTGGATCTCCTGGACGGCGTCGATCACCTCGTCGAGCGGCACGCCGAGCGCCCGCCCGATGGCGGGCAGGTTGCGGCGCTCCACGTCCTGGAGGTGGTCGCGGATGATCGCCTTCTCGACGTCGTCGAAGCCGAGCGTCTCGGCCTGGACCATCAGGCAGTCCCGGAGGTCGCGCGACGCGACGCCGATGGGGTCGAAGCGCTGGATCATGCGCAGCACCTCCTCGGCGTCCTCGGGGTCGAGCTCGGCCTCGTGGGCCAGGTCCTCGATGGTGAGGTCCGGGATGCGCTCGCCGTTCGGCCCGATGCCGCCCTTCAGATCGAGGTAGCCCTTCTCGTCGAGGTTGCCGATGACGAGCATGGCAAAGTTGCGTTCCGACTCGAGAAAGTCGGCCATCTGCAGCTGCCACTCGAGGTGCTCGCGCAGGCTCGTGACGCGGGTGTAGTTCTGCTCGATGGGCGGCAGGTCGTCGAAGCCGCTGCGCGTCGCGCCGACCGGCTGGCGCAGCTGCTGGTTCTCGAGGTAGCGCTCCCAATCGACGTCCTTGACCTGCTTCTCGGCCTCGCGCTGGCCCATGTCCGTGTGACCGGTCTCGGGCTCGTTGTTGCGCGTCTGGACGTCGTTCGGCGATTCCGCCGGCACGGAGTTCGAGTGCTCGGGGCGCGGGGCCGCTTCCTTCGGCTCGACGATCTCGTCGGCGAGGACCGGGTTGCCGTCGAGCTCCTTGCGCACCTCGTCGACGAGCTCGAGACGCGACAGCTGGAGCAGTCGGATGGCCTGCACGAGCTGCGGCGTCATCACAAGCTGTTGGGACAGCTTGACCTGCAGCTTCATCTCCATCGACATGGCCAGGGCTCCGGGTGTGATGCAGCGTGACGAGCGCGTCACCTGGGACCCCACCCGTTGGGGGAGGGGTCGCGGCACCGCATACTGTAACACCTCCCTCGGCGATGTCGGCCCGGAATTTGCTGGAGGACGTCGGGCACAGCGCCGGCACGCGGGTCGGCCGCCGCGCGAGCGTCCGCAACTTCAAGCACTTCGGCAGGACGGCCCGTCGCACGCGCCGGCGCACTCCCCGGCGGAGCCGCCGGTCGGACCCGCCCGACGCCCGCTCGAGCGAGGCGCGCCGCGCAGGCCGACGCCCGAGGCCGCCGGCGTGCGGCGCCTCACGTCCTCGCCGCCCGGGCCCCCTCGACCGCTCAGGGTTGCGGATGCGTGTCGGGCCGGCCCGCCTGGCCGCCCTTGCGGCGGCTGCTGCCATTGCCGCTCGCGGCGAGCGGCTTGGCGCGCGGGGGCAGGAGCGCGTCGGCGATGGCCGCCGCGCGGTCCGTCTTCTCCCAGGAGAACTCCTTGCGCCCGAAGTGGCCGTAGGAAGCCGTCGACCGGTAGATGGGCGCCAGCAGGTTCAGCTGCTCGATGATCGCCTTCGGGCGCATGTCGAAGTGGTCGAGGATGTAGCGCTCGAGGGTCGTCTCGTTGACGCGCGAGGTGCCGAAGGTGTTGACGTGGACGCCGACGGGCCGCGCGACGCCGATCGCGTAGGCGACCTGCACCTCGCAGCGCCGGGCGACGCCGGACGCCACGATGTTCTTGGCGACGTAGCGCGCGTAGTAGCAGGCCGAGCGGTCGACCTTGGACGGGTCCTTGCCGCTGAAGGCGCCGCCGCCGTGCCGGCCCATGCCGCCGTAGGTGTCGACGATGATCTTGCGGCCGGTGAGCCCCGCGTCACCCATCGGCCCGCCGACGACGAAGCGGCCCGTCGGGTTGACGTAGTACTTGGTCTGCGCGTCCACGAGCTTGCGCGAGACGACCTTGTCGATGACCGCCTCGCGGATGGATTCCGTGATCTCGCGGTGCTTCACCTCGGGGTTGTGCTGCGCCGAGACCACGATGGTCGAGATGCGCACCGGCTTGTCGCCCTCGTACTCGACGGTCACCTGCGTCTTGCCGTCGGGGCGCAGCCAGGGGAGCTTGCCGCTCTTGCGGACGTTCGCCAGCCGGCGTGCGAGCTTGTGCGCGTAGCTGATCGGCAGCGGCATCAGCTCCGGCGTCTCGTCGGTCGCGTAGCCGAACATCATGCCCTGATCGCCCGCGCCCTGCTCCTTGTAGAGGCCGTCCCCCTCGTTCACGCCCTGGGCGATGTCGGGCGACTGCTTCTCGATGGCCGTGAGCACGGCGCAGGTCTGGAAGTCGTAGCCCATCGCGGCGTCGGTGTAGCCGATCTCCTGGATCGTCTGGCGCACGAGCGCGGGGATGTCGACCCAGGCGGAGGTCGTGATCTCGCCGCCCACGATCGCCATGCCGGTCTTCACGAAGGTCTCGCACGCGACGCGCGCGCGCTTGTCCTGGGCGATGATGGCGTCGAGCACCGCGTCCGAGATCTGATCGCAGACCTTGTCGGGGTGGCCTTCGGTGACGGACTCGGACGTGAACTGGTATCGGCGCATGGCCATGCCTCGGGGGGCGCCCGTACGCGCGGCGTCGCGCCGCTGCGCCGGGGCAAGAGGGCCGCGTACGGCGGCCGCGATGGGGGTAGGCACGCATACGCGCGTCGCCCGGCACCGTCAACCGGGGAGGCAGACCGGCGTCGCACGAAACGGCAGGCCGACACGGGCTCCAGGCTCCCGGGCTCCAGGCTCCCGGGCTCCAGGCTCCAGGCTTCGGGAGGGAGAGCGGGAGGCCACGGGGATCCGCGCCGCGGCCACGTCACGCAGGAGCCGTCTAGACTCCAGGCGGGAGCGCGAGCCGGTCGGGAGCGGCGCGGCACAAAACGCCGAGAGCCGGCCCGTCTCCGGTGCCGGCTCTCCGCTCGCGCCGTGGGCGCGCGCGCTCGCTAGCTCACTTGCCCGCGAGCTGCTCGAGGCGCGAGACCAGCGCCGCGGGGAAGGTCCCCTGGGCCAGGCGGGCGCGCACCTTCTTGAAGAG
>JADLAB010000497.1 GCA_020848455.1 Polyangiaceae bacterium | reverse complement strand
GGTGGCCCCCGAGCCGCCGGCACCCGAGCCGCCGGTGGCCCCCGAGCCGCCGGCACCCGAGCCGCCCACGCTCGAGCCGCCGGTGGCCCCCGAGCCGCCGGTGCCCGAGCCGCCCACACTCGAGCCGCCCGTGGCACCCGAGCCGCCCACACTCGAGCCGCCGGTGGCCCCCGAGCCGCCGGTGCCCGAGCCGCCCGCGCCCGCACCGCCGCCGCCGAGCGGATCGCCGAGCACGTCCACGCGATCGACGTGGTAGCCGGGGCGCTGCACCGTGCCGTCGGTCACGAGGCGGATGTGCACGGTGTCGCTCGGGATCACCACCGACAGCGTGCTGCCGTGCTGCCCGTAGAAGTACTGGTAGAGGTCGCCGTTGCCGTCGGTGAGGTAGACGTTGTCGCAGCCCGTCTCGAGGCAGGCCTGGTTCGTCTCGGTGTCGAGGGTCGTGAAGTGCAGCCGCAGCGCCTGCGCGCCTGGGTACGAGAACGTCTGCGTGTCGTCGAGGTCGTTGGCGTACTGGTTGGCGACGCGCGGGTTGTCGATCGACACCGGGACCGACGTGAGCACGTTCGAGAGCGCAGAAGGCGCCGACAGGATGCGGCACATGCCCTGCTGAATGAGCCGGCGCCGCACGGCCGTCCGGTGCGTGCCGCCGAAGAGCAGCGTGTCGGCGTCGAGCAGTGCCTGCGCCGCGACGAAGAAGGAGGCGCTCGTCGACAGCGAGAAGTGCGACTCGACGACCAGGCGGACCATCACGTCCGCGCCGACGGTGGTCTCGAGCGCGAACAGGGGCGTCGCCCACATGCGCCCGTCGTCGTGGATCTCGCCCGTCGCCGCCTCCGGGTAGTGGCCCGGGAAATCCGTGCGCCGCAGGCAGGGCGGATTGCCGGGATCATAGGACGTCGCGTCCCACTCGCCGACGCAGTAGGGGTCGTCGATCTGCTGGCTCAGCGTGCGGCCGAACGACACGCCCAGGTAGTCGCCGAAGCCCTCTCCCATGGCGCTCGCGTCGCCGCCGGCGCCCCAGCCGGGCACCTGATCGTCCTGGATGGCGTGGCCGTACTCGTGCAGCACGATGTCGCCGTCCTCCGCGTCGTCGACGCCGCCGAGCCCGTACTCGATGCGCAGCGTCGCCGGGCTGTACTGGGAGTTGTCGACGTTGAGGCCGTCGGCGATCGCGACCTGCTGGCGCGCGTTGGCGTTCGTGAAGCCGAGGGTCTGCAGGCGCCGCTGCGCGCGGTCGAGGTGGAAGTACGTGTTGGTCTGCTCGAAGCCGAGCTGCGAGCGGTTGAAGTTGAACGTGAGCCCGGCGCTCTGCACGCGGTTGTTGTTGTTCTTCAGCCGCACGTCCACCCAGGTGCCGCGCAGGTAGCCCGAGCCGTCGAGGTTCGGCAGCGCGACGGAGAAGCGGGCGGCGTCGAGGGTCGGGGACGTGGCGTTGTTGTTGTCCGTCAGGTTCGTGTTGCCCGTCGAGGCGACCGGGCTCGGGTCGAACACCATGCCCGTGCCGGTGGCGTGCACCACCCGATCGCGCCCCGAGAGCACGGCGCCGGTCGCGGCGTCGACCAGGACCTCCCAGGCCGCCACCGGCTCGACGGCCGCGATGCGCACGCGGTAGGCCACGCGCGCCGGCTCGGCGCCGATGCCGCGCACCACCTCGGGCGGCGCCTCTTCCTCGGGGGCCCCGACGGCGGCGCGGGCCACCGCGAGCGCGGTCGCGGGCCCGATGTCCGCGAGCGGCTCGGCGAGGGCGAGCCCGGGTCGCTGTGCGAGCGTCACCTCGCGGACGGCGAGCTCGGGCCCGCTCGGCGCGACGAGCACGACCACCTCGGCGTCGAACACCGGCAGTGCGGCGGCGTCGCTCGCACCCGGCGCGGCGACCTGCCGGAAGCGCAGGTAGGTGCCCGCGAGGCCGTTCCGGCTGGTCGCGAGCTCGAGGTCGGCCCCGTCGGCGCGCAGGCCGAGGAGCCCGGCGTGGCGCGCGAGAAAGCCGCGCGCCGCGCGCTCGGGCTCGCGCTCGTCGCACGCGAACGCGCCGGCGATGCGCACGGGGCGGCCGTCCGCGCCGTCCCACAAGATCTCGACCGGCGTCGACGACTCGCGCTCGAGCTCGGGCGACGGTGCGTAGGTGGGGACCGAGCGCTTCGCCGGGTCGCCCGCGCGCGCCGGGCCCGTGGGCTCGCCGCAGCCAGCGGTGCCGGCGAAGAGCCCGAGGACGGCGATGCCGAGCGCGCGCTTCACCGCTCCCATGGTTTCACCCGGCGGGCAGTGTCGTCAACGGCGCGGTCCCGGACGGGTCCGTCACGCGCGCGGGGGGGCGTCGTCGACGGCGTCGGCGAGCGCGGCGCCGAGCTCGGGGTGGAGCCAGCGGTAGCCGAGCCGCGTGAGCGCCCGCGGACGCGCGCGCTGGCCGCCGAGCACCATGTCCGCGGCGCGCCCCATCGCCACCCGGAGCGCGAACGCCGGCACGGGCAGCCAGGCGCGCCGCCCCACGGCCCGGCCGAGCGCGCGCGCGAAGTCGCGGCTCGTGACGGGCTCCGGAGCTGTGACGTTGACGGGGCCGCGGTAGCGCTCGTCGCCGAGCGCGCGCACGGCCACCTCGACCACGTCGTCGAGGTGGATCCACGGCAGGTACTGCCGCCCGGAGCCGAGCGGGCCGCCGAGCCCCGCGCGGAACAGCGGCACCATCTTGCCGAGCGCGCCGCCGTCGCGCGCGAGCACGACCCCGATGCGCAGCGTGACGACCCGGACGCCGAGCGGCTCGGCCGCCCCGGCTGCCGCCTCCCAGGCGCGACACAGCCCGGCGAGAAAGTCGTCGCCTGGCGGGCTCTCCTCGCCGAGCTCGAGGGCGCCGCGGTCGCCGTAGATGCCGACGGCGCTCGCCGACACGAGCACGCGTGGCCGGCGCTCGAGCGCTGCCATGGCGGCGACGAGCCGCCCGGTCGGCTCGACGCGGCTCGCGTGCAGGGCGCGCTTGCGCGCGTCGGTCCAGCGCCGGTCGGCGACGGGCTCGCCCGCGAGGCTCACGACCGCGTCGGCGCGACCGAGCTCGGCCGCGAGCTCGGCGTCCGGCGCGCCGAGCGCGACGAGCTCCACCGCGTCCCCGAGCTGCCTCCGCGCGCGCTCGCGGTCGCGCACCCACGCGACCACGGCGTGCCCCTCGCGCCCGAGCCGCCGCACGAGGGCTCGCCCGATCATCCCGGTGGCTCCGCTCACGAAGACGCGCATGGGGACCTCCGTCCGGAGGGCAACCTGGGTCCGCGCCGCGGGGCGGTCAAGGCGGTCTCGTCCAAATCGACCAAAACGACCACGGACGCGGGACTTTCGCCGCTCGCCGATCCGGTGCACGAGAGCGCGCATGAGCAAGCCCGAGGTCGTCGAGGCCCTCGTGGGGATGGGCTTCAACCTCAACGAGGGCCGGGCGTACGCCGCGCTCCTGCAGAGCGGGCCGACGACCGGCTACGAGGTGAGCCAGCGCTCCGGCGTGCCGCGCTCGGCGGTGTACGGCGTGCTGCGCCGGCTGGTCGAGGAGGGCGCCGCGCGCGCGCTCGCCGGCAACCCGGAGCGCTTCGCGCCGACGCCGCCCGACGCCCTCGTCGAGCTCCTGCGCCAGCGCTTCGATGCGTCGCGCCACAGGCTCGAGGACGCCATCACCCACCTCGAGGTGGTGCAGCACGCGGCCGACGCCTTCAGCGTCAAGGGGCACGAGCGGGTGATCGAGGAGGCGCGGCGCATCGTGTCGAGCGCCGAGCGGCTGCTCGTCGTGAGTGGCTGGCCCCGCGAGCTCACCGTGCTCGAGGCCGAGCTCGCGGCCGCGCACCGCCGCGGCGTGTACGTGGTCCTGTTCTCGCACGCCCTCTTGCCGCCGACGCTCGCGGGCATCCACTTCAGCTACGCGCTGCCCGAGGCGCGCCTCGAGGAGTTCTGGGAGCACCGGCTGGTCGTCGTGGCCGACGATCAGCGCACGCTCATCGGCGCGACCGAGCGGCGCGCGAGCGATCTGGCCGTCCTCAGCGAGACCGCGGCGATCGCCGAGTTCGCCGTCGGGCAGGTGGCGCTCGACATGACCCTGCTCGCGCAGCGCTTCGGGCGCGACGTGAGCACCGTCATGGCCCGCATCCTCGGCGACCGCGTGGGCAGGCTCGACAGCCTGCTCGGCGCCGGCCCCGCGCCCGAGCTCGGCGTCGAGCACGCGCCGCCGAAGCGCCGCCCCGCGCGCGCCGGTCGCTGACCGGGACGGGAGGGACCGCTCGCCGGGGCTCGTGCGCCCGCGCGGCCGATCAGCTCGGCCGGCGCCGTCGGCGCGCGCCGAACACGCCGGCGAGCCCGAGGCTGAGGAACGCGAGCGAGGCGCCGCGCGACTTGCTCCCCGCCCGGCAGCTGCAGCCGCCGTCCGAGCTCGTGTCGACGGCGTTGGGGTCCGAGGGCGCCGACGCCCCCGCCGAGCCGCCCTGGCCGCCCGGACCGGGGAGGTTCGAGCCGCCGGCGCCGCCGCTGCCGGCGCTGCCCGCACAGGCCCCGTTCACGCACGCCTCGCCGCCGGGGCACGCGGCCCCCGCGCAGGCGTCCTGGCAGGTACCGGCCTCGCAGTAGGTGCCGGGGGGGCAGGGGCTCGCGCACGAGAGGTCGCGGCACGCGCCCGTCGTCGTGTCGCAGCCGAGCGGCGCCGTGCAGGTGATGCCGTTGCACTGGTTGCACCCGCCCACGCATTTCCCGTCGACGCAGGTCTCGCCCGCGCCGCACGTCACGCTCTCGCATAGATCGAGGCACCGGTCGGCCACGCACTCCTGGCCGTGCGGGCACACGACGCCCGAGCACGGCGCGACGCAGGCGCCGGCGCGGCAGATCGTGCCTCCCGCGCAGGCCTGGCCGATGCAGCTCGCCTCGAGGCAGTAGCCCGTCGTCGTGTCGCAGGTCTTGTCGGGCGGGCACGGGAACTCGCCCGAGGTGCAGGAGTGCACGCAGCTGCCCTGGTAGCAGACGTCGTCCGGGCTCGGGCAGCTCGCCGCGTCGTCGACGTCGCCGTCGCAGTCGTCGTCGACGCCGTTGCAGCCCTCGGCGCCGGCCGTGAACACCGCCTCGCACGCGAGCTGTCCCTGGTGGCACACGGTGAGCCCGCGCCCGCAGATGCCGAGCGCCCCGGTGTCGCACGGCTGGCCGCCGCCCGAGCACTTGAGGCCCGTCACGCCCGTGACGACGTCGGTGAAGTCGTTGTTGCTCGCCCCGAAGATGTCCTCCCAGGCGAAGTAGAACTTGTCGCTCGCGAGGTGCGACTGGTACGTCAAAAGGTGGATGAGCGAGTCGGCGCCCTGCGCGTCGGGGTTGTAGCTGCGCTCCGAGTAGTACGCGTAGCCCTCGGCCTGCTCGAGGCGCGCGACGGACGCGCAGCAGTTGCCGGCGGCGCAGCTCCCCGGCGAGCCGTGCGACTCGGGCGTGACGAGGAAGAAGCCGATCTCGCCGCCCTGGTAGGCGGGCTCGGCCTGGAGATCGAGCACGGCCGTCGCGCCCGGGGTCGAGTTGCAGTCGAGCATGACGTGCAGATCCGACGGCTGCGGTGCGCTGCCCGTCACGTTGTACCAGCCGAAGGCGTTCTTGAAGAGCGCCGTGCCGCGCGTGACGAGCGAGAAGGTCTGCGGGCAGGTCGGGTGGAAGGTCTCGGGCAGGACGGCCGCCTCGGCGTACGGATCGAGGCCGCTCAGGTTCGACGGGATGCAGGTGTTGTCGTTGAAGGTGTGCCAGAGCGTCGTCTCGCAGGTGCCGTTCTGACCGTCGTCGCAGCTGCCCGGCGAGGGGCAGGGCACGCCGATGTTGCAGACGCCGGGCTGCGTGCAGACGCACGCGAAGGTGGCCGCGAGACCCGTCGGCAGCCCGCCGTTGCAGCCGGGCTGGGTCGGCACCGGATCGCCGTTCGGCTGCGTGAGCGCGGTCGCCGTCGCCGCGAGCGCGAGCACCGTCATCGTCCCGAGCACCCGTACGCCCGTCTTCACCGCTGCCATCGTCGCACCGCCTTCGTAACTCACGTCTGAGTTACGCAAAATCTACTCCTTCGCGCCGCGTGCTTCAAGCGCGGTGGCAGCAGGGGGCGCGTCAGCCCGGGCCGGCGAGCACGCGCTGCGTGTGGCACGCCTCGCACAGGGCGCCGTCGGCCGTGATCAAGGTCTCGCTCGAGGGCACCTTTCGCCCGCAGGCGACGCACGCGACGTCCACGACGGGCGGTGGCTTTCGCTGCGGGGTCGGCACGGGCGCCCCGGGTGCCGCTCGCGGCGCGTCGCGGTAGCCGCCCGGACCCTCGGGCACCGGAGGCTCGGGCGGCGCGAAGGGCGCGAGCGCGTCCGAGATGCGCTCGTTCAGCTCGGCGGTGGCGACGGCGCCCGAGGCGGCGAGGGTCTCGATGAGCGCCCACACGACCGCCTCGAGCTTGGCGATGCGCGTGCTCTGCGCCTGATCGACCGCGAGGAGGCGCCGGATCTGACCTCCGAGGTGAGCGTAGCTGCTGGCGAGCGAGTTGATCTCGTTCGCCGCCTCGTTGATCTTCTGCCGCTCGAGCTCCTCGCGGTTCCAGGTGAACGTGAAGCGCTGGATGGGATCCATGCAGGCCGTCTAGCACGCGCGGCGCTTCGCGTGGCCGCGGCCGCGTGCTAAGCGAGCCACGGAAGATGCGGGTTCTGGTCACGGGCATCGCGGGCTTCATCGGCTCGCACCTCGCAGAGCGGCTCGTCGCGCGCGGCGACGACGTCGTCGGCCTCGACAACTTCGATCTGCACTACGACCCGCGCTTCAAGGACGCGAACCTGCGCAGCCTGCGCGAGCGCGCCGTGATCGTCACGGGCGACGTGCTGTCGCAGCGCACGCTCGAGCGCGCGTTCGCCCACGGGCCCTTCGACGCCGTGGTGCACCTGGCCGCGCTGCCCAGCGTGCGCGCCAGCATCCACGAGCCGTGGCGCTTCGAGCGCGTCAATGTCGAGGGCACGGCGCAGCTCGCCTACGCCGTGGCGCGCTACGGCATGCCGCGGCTCGTGTTCGCCTCGAGCGGCGCCGTGTACGGCGACAACCCGGCGCTGCCGCATCGCGAGACCGATCGCGTCGACGCGCCCGCGAGCCCCTTCGGCGCGAGCAAGCGCGGCGCGGAGCTCCTGCTCCGCTCGATGAACCGCTCCTTCGGTCTCACCTGCACCATCCTGCGCTACTACACCGTGTACGGTCCGCGCCAGCCGCCGACCCAGGCCGTCCACGCCTTCTGCCGCGCGGCCCTGCGCGGCCGGCCGCTCGAGCTCTTCGGCGAGGGCAGTGCGCTGCGCGACCTCGTGCACGTGGACGACGTCGTCGACGCGACGCTCGCCGCCGTCGAGCGGCCGCCGACCGCACGGGGCGTGTCCGTGTACAACGTGTCGAGCGGCATCGGCGTGCGCACGAGCGAGCTCGCCGCGGCGGTCGGCGTCGCCCTCGGCAAGCGCGTGCGCCTCCAGCGGGGCCTGCCGCACCCCGGCGAGGTCGTGAGCTCGGTCGGTGCCAACGACGCCGCGCGGCGCGAGCTCGGCTTCGCGCCCCGGGTGGCGCTCGAGGACGGCCTGGCCGACTTCGCGCGCTGGGCACGCCGGGCCGACCGCGGCGACTGGGTCTGATCGACTTACGCCCGAAAGGGCGAAGGTCGAGTCAGGCGCCCGCGCCGAAGCGGCCCCGGAAGGCGATCTCGCCGACGGGCTTGCGCGAGCTCGGCCCCTCGCGCGCCTGCAGCCGCTCGGGCAGGTCCTCGACCCGGCCGGGGCGTCCGACCGCGATCATGCACTGCACGGCCCAGCCGTCCGGCAGGCCGGCGACCGCGGGTGCGCGCGCGCGGTCGAAGCCGCCCATGGCGTGCACCACGAGGCCCATGCTCGAGCCCTGCAGGGCGAGGCTCATCCACGCCGCGCCGGCGTCGAAGGCGTGCGTGGGGTGCGGCCGGCCGTCGGCGAGCGTCGTCTGGCTCGCCACCACGACGAGGGCGGCGGCGCGCACGCACCAGACGCGGTTGCCCGGCTCGAGGAGGTCGAGGAAGGCCGCCATCTCGGGCGTGCCGGTCTCGGCGTAGACGAAGCGCCACGGCTGCACGTTGCCGCCCGAAGGAGCCCAGCGTGCCGCCTCGAACAGGCGCGCGAGAGCCCCGGCGGCGAGCGGCTCGCCGCTCATGGCGCGCGGCGACCAGCGCGCGACGAGCAGCGGCAGCACCTCGTGCTCCGCGACGCGCGGCGGGTGGGTGGCGAGGTTCGTCATGCGCGCCACCATGCGCACGGCGACCGGCCGGCACAAGGGCACGGCCCCGAATCGGGCTCAGTCCCGACTTTCGCCCTTCGGGCGAAAGTCTCGCGGCTACAGGGATCCGGCTGCAGACTTCAGGCACGAGACTCGAGGGCGCGCTCCGGCTTCTGTGCCTGAAGCCTGGAGCCAGAAGCCTGGAGCCACCTCACGCTCGGGCCGAGTCTCCTTCTAGTGCAGCGCGAGGTCCGCACGCATGAGCAGCACCACGTAGGGGTTCCAGAGCGACAGCGTGAAGTAGATCCGGAGCGTGTCACCCTCGAGGCGCGTCCAGCGCTCGACGACGAACGGCGCGTAGACCGTGCCGCGCGCCCTCTCCGGGTGGTCCTTGTCCTTGCCGATCTTCGGGCCGGCCTGCCCGTCGTCCGGGCGGTGCGCCGGGTCGTGCATGTACACCCCGGCGGCGTCGCGCTTGCCGTCGAGCAGCGTGACGGGCTCGCTCCACGGGCCCCACGGGGCCGCGGCGTGCTGCAAGAGGATGCGCCGCGAGCCCGCCTGCTTCGTGTCGTAGACGGCGAGCCAGCGCTTCACGGGTGCGGCCCAGGTCACCGACAGCTCCCCGATGCCGCCATCGCCCGTGCCGTCGCGCAGCACCGGGCCCGCCTCCGCCTCCGCCGCGGTCCACACGGGCGCGCCGTTCTCGAGGCGCGCGAAGTAGCGCAGCCCCGTGCACGAGGCGAACGACGCCCGCGGCGCGAGCGCGAGGTAGCCGTGCGAGGCGCGGTGCCGACCGGTCCCGTGCATGAGCACCCAAGGTCCGCCCTCGGGGAGCCCGGTCGGGTCGACGGGCTCGCGTAGCGACAGCTTCTGGAAGCGGCCCCGCGGCTGGCGCGACAGCTCGCAGAGCGTGGTCGCCCGGCCCGTCGCGACGTCGAGGCGCGCGAGGCTCGTCACGTCGGTCGGCTCGGCGGGCTCGGCGTCCGGATCCTTCGAGCCGTCCTCGTCGCCCGTGTGGCCGTCCTTGTAGGCCACGAGCACGTCGTCGCCGAGGCGGATCCCGGCCACGGGCACCTCGAAGCCCATCAGCCGCTGCTCCTTGCCCCGCGCGTCCCGCGGTCGGAACGGCAGGTACTTGCCGTCCTCGCGCGCGTAGAACTCGAGCGCCACCCCGTCCTCGGGGTCGCGGTCGCGCGTGAAGCCGACCGCGTCGGAGCCGACCTGCCCCTCGGTGCCGAGCGTGTCGCCGAAGAGCAAGACCACGCGGTCGCCGTCCTCGAAGGCGTACCCGAGGTCCGTGCCCCCGACGCCGTACCTCTCGAGCGTGCGGCCGCTCGTCGGTCGATGCAGGTGCTTGTCGACGTCGCCGATGAGCTGCTCGATCTTGACGGCCGGTCCGCGGGGCGTGAGCGCCACCTCCGCCGGGGCCGTGCCGCTCTCGGTCGCGGTCGCGCTCGGGCTCGTGCTCGGCGCGGCGGCGACGGCGCCACCCCCGTCGGAGCGCGCGCCCGGCCTCGGCTCCGAGCCGCAGCCGATGGCGAGGCACGCGATCGCAAGCGCCGAGAGGGACGTGCTGCGGGCCATGGCCGTGCGCTCGGGTGTGCGGCGCACCTGCGGCTAGCGCCGCGTCACGGACACTGATCGGGCACGTTGCAGCCCGTTCCGTTGGCGAACGGGCAGCAGACCCAGGCGCACGTCGTGGCCCCGGTCGCATTGTCCGTCGTCGAGCTCGTGCCGTTGGCGACCACGCCCGGCTCGCCCGAGCCGAGATCGAAGTCGGTGTGGTGCCACATGTCGGGCCCGAGGATGAAGCCACCGACCGGCGTGGCGACCAGATCCACCTTCGTGCCCTCGGCGAGGCACACGACCTGCTGCGAGGCGGCCGACGGCGCGCCGCCCTCGACCGAGACCGAGCACCAGGCGAGGTAGTTCTTGAGCGTGTACTCGACCGGCGTCGCCCCGCCGCAGCCGCCCGTGCCCCCGGAGCCACCGCTGCTCGTCGCGCCGCCGCCGCCGGTGCCGCCGGCCCCGGCGTTCGAGACATCCCCGCCCGTGCCCCCGCCACCCGCGGCCGTCGAGCTCGTGGTGGTGCTCGAGGTGGTGGTGCTTGAGGTCGTGGTGCTCGAGGTGGTGGTCTGGGTGGCGTCTCCGTCGTCCTTGCTGCAGGCCGAGCCGGCACCGACGACGACCAGAAGCGTGATCGAGGAAAGGCTGAAGAAGGAGCTCGT
>JADLAB010000496.1 GCA_020848455.1 Polyangiaceae bacterium | reverse complement strand
CGAGACCTACCTCTGCGCGGCGATGAGCCCGGAGGGATGTGCGGCGGCCCGCGCCTGCCAGACGCAGGGCATGTGCGATCTCGTCAACGGCGCCTGCGCCCCGACCGAGCCGCGCCACTGCGCCGAGTCCGAGTTCTGCCGGCTGGCCGGCTTCTGCAGCCTCACGACCGGGCCGGCGCGCTGCGCGCCCGCGAGCGACGCCGACTGCGCGGGCTCCGTGTTCTGCCGGCGGCTCGGCCGGTGCACCGCGCGCGCCGGCCGGTGCGAACCGCGCTGACGACCGCGCCTACTCCTTCTCGAGCCGGTGGAGGATCGCGGCGAGCTCGACCTGCCGCGCCTTCACCTCGGCCTCGGAGGTGCCGAGCGCGCCGAGCTTCGCCGCGGGCAAGAGCGCGAGGTTGTCGAGCTCGTAGGGGTCCCGGCCGAGGTCGTAGAGCTCGAGCTCGCTCGCGCCGTCCTGGCGCTTCTTCACCTTCGTGCGCTCGGTGTCGTCGTAGTGCTCGACGTACTTCCAGGCCTTCGAGCGCACCGCCGCGTGGATGTCGGCGTGTTGCGGCGTCCCCTTGCCCCAGCACTCGGTGAGCAGGTACTCGCGCTGCCAGCCGCTCGCGTCGCCGCCGAAGAGCTTCGTCATGCTCTTTCCGTCGAGCTTCTTGTCGCCGCCGGCCTTGGCGCCCGCGAGCTCGAGGAAGGTCGGCGCGAGATCGACGTTCAGCGTGAAGACGTCGAGCGTCTTGCCGCCGCCGGGGTGCCGCGGGTCGTACACGACGAGCGGCACCTTGGCACACTCGTCGTACGCGCAGTTCTTGCTGAGGTAATGGTGCTCGCCCCAGGCATAGCCATTGTCGCCATTGTAGACGAGCACCGTGTTGCCCTCGATGCCGAGCTCCTTCAGCGTGTCGACGAGCCGCTCGAGCGCGTCCTCGGTCGCGAGCACGCTCATGAGCTGCTTCTTGCGCACGTGCTCGGCCTTCTCCTCGGCGAGCTTGCCCCCGAGGCCCACTACCCATTCGGGCTTGTCGCGCATGTCGGCCTCGAGGTAGCTCGCCGGCCGGTCCTTCCAGTCGAACAGGGAGCAGTCGCCGAGGCGGCGCCGGGCCTCGTCCGTGAACTTCGCCTTGCCGAGGTCGGGCTGGTAGCGCGCCGGGCTCTGGTAAGGCCCGTGCGGCGCCTTGACGGCGAAGTGGACGAAGAAGGGCTTGCCGGCCTTGGCCGAGGCGCGCACGAACGCGAGCGCCTGCTCGGCGATGAAGTCGGTCGAGTAGTGCTCCGCACCGTCCTCGACGACCGCGTCGGCGCCCGCCCGGCACTTCTTCTCGAGCTTCTTCGCGTGGGGCAGATCCTTGCGGTTCGTGAGGTAGCAGGTGCGCTTCGCCTTCGCGGAGCCGCTCTTGTCGAGCATCTGGAAGTCGTAGAACTCGGGCTCCACGAAGGCGTGCCACTCGTCCCAGTAGGGTGGCGCGTAGTCGGGGTCGTCCTTCAGGACCTTGCCGTAGCCGTTCAGGTACTTGCCGAAGTAGCCGGTCGCGTAGCCGCTCGCCTGCAGGAAGCGCGCGAACACGCGCTCGTCGTTGCCGAGCTTGCGGAAGGCGACCGCGCCCGGCATCTTCTCCTCGTCCTCTTCGCCCTCCTCCTCGATGTCGCCGTTCGTGATGACGCCGTGGTTGTGGGCGTACAGGCCGGTGAGGACGGTCGAGCGCCCGGGGCAGCAGAGCGGCGTCGAGGCGAAGTTCTGGCTGAAGGTGACGCCGCGCGCACCGATGAGCTCGTGGACCTTCGGCATGCAGCGAGCCGCGTCGAGGCGCTGATCGTCGGCCAGGATGAACACGATGTTCGGGGGCTTGCCGTCGCTCGCGGGCGGCGGGGCCGGGACCTGCGCGGCGCTCGACGCGGCGCTCGACGCGGCGCTCGACGTGGCGCTCGATGCGGCGCCCGGCTTCGCGGCGGACGCGCTCGCGCTCGTGCGGGCCTTGGGTGGTGGCGGCTCGCCACAGCCCAGCGCTGCGACGACGACGAGCGCGAGGGCCGCGCCCGGTACCCGACGACTGGATGACTCCCCGATCATCCGGCGGACGCTAGTACGGCTGGCCCGGGGGAGCGTACCGGGATCGGTGCGGCGGCCGGCGGCGGCCCGCGTTGGCGGTCGACACGCCCCGGCCGGGCGTGCTCTGCTCGGGCCGATGCGCCTCGGCTCGAGGGACAGCGCGGGTCTCGCGGCCCTGATCGCCGAGCTCGGGACGCTCCGGCTCGACGGGCCCGGCGCCCTCGCGCTCGTGGTCGCGCCGCTCGAGGAGCTCCTCGGCGCCGCGCACGTCTTCGCGTACCGCTTCGTGCCGGGCCCGACCGGCCTCGCGCTCGGCGAGTTCCACCTCGGGGGCGCGCCGCTCGCCGGCCAGACGGAGACCGCGGTGCGCCGCGCGATGAACGCGTGGCTCGGGACGCAAGCGTCGACGGGGCAGGGGCCGCTCCGGCCCGCGCCCCGACTGCGCAACCGGGTCCTCACGCGGGCCGGGCTCGAGGCGCTCGTGGGCCCGAACGCGCCGTCCGTGCGCTTCCTCGCCCAGCTCGGCTTCGGGGGCTTCGACCAGCTGCGCGTCAACCTGTGCGACGGACCGCTCTTGCTCGGACACGTCGGCGCGCTCCGCTCCGCGCCCTTCGAGCTGCGCCAGCGCACCCTGCTCGCGCGGCTCGTCGAGCCGCTGTGCCGCCGGCTCGCGGCCGAGCGCGCGCTGCGCGAGGCGCCGGCCCTGCGCGGGGGCTTCGAGCTCGCCTGCGAGGCGCTCCCCGCGCCCGCCTTTCTGCTCGGCGCCGACGGCGCCGTCCACCACGCGAACGCGGCGGGCCACGCGCATCTCGCGGCCGAGCCCGACGCGCGCCGGCTGCTGGCCGAGGCGGCGCGCCGCGGCGGGGACGGGCGCTTCGGGGTGACGACCCTCCGCACGCCGGGCGCGCCGGTCTGGCACTTCGCCGTGCGGCGCGGCCAGACCACGGTGAGCGCGACCGGGGCGGTCGTCGGCGCGGGGCGCGCCTACGGCCTCACCGCGCGGCAGCTCGACGTGCTGCGCCTGCTCGTGCGCGGCCACACGAACGCGGCGATCTCGGCCGAGCTCGGCATCTCGGCGCGTACCATCGAGGTCCACCTCTCGGCCATGTTCGAAAAGGCCGGGGTCGACTCGCGGAGCGCGCTCGTGGCGCGCGTGCTGTCGCGCTGACGGCGCGGCTCGGATAGCATCGAGCGCCGGGGCAGGCGGGTGCGCGCCTGAGAGTCGAGGAGTCATGCTGGAGCGCGAGAGCCTGCTCGCCGAGGTCACCGAGTACTACTGCGCCGAGCGATGCATGGGCATTGCCGGCAATCGCGGTGGCTGCTGTCACCTCGGCGAGCGCGACTGGATCATCGGGCCCGTCGCCGAGGCCGACCGCGACGTCCTCGTCCGCAACCTCGGCGCGATGCTCGGCCGCGAGGTGACGCACGCGGAGGTGTTCATCGACTTCGAGGAGGGCCGGGCGCGCTTCCCGGAGCGCTCGCAGTGGCAGAACGAGGAGAACTACCCGGCCCTGCGCGTGCGCTTCGACGCCGCCGGCTACCCGTGCCGCTTCTACGACGCCGCGAAGGGCTGCACCGTGCACCTCGTCCGGCCGAGCCTGTGCTCGGCCTACCAGTGCGACGCGCTCCGCCGGGTGGTGTCGCTCTTCTGAGCCCGCGCGGCGTGGCGCGCGGTGGGTGGCTAGGCGAACGCCCGAGATGCGCGTATCGTGGGGCCCGAGCGCGAGCCCTCGACGCCGCGCGAAGGTGACGACGATGCGGTGGCAGTCGGCTTGGGTCGTGGGCCTTGGGGGGCTCGCGTTCGGCGGCGGCTTGCTCGGCGCCTGCTCGGCGAAGAGCACCGCCGGCGACCCCGGCTCCGGCGGCTCCGGGGCGACCGGCGGCTCCGGCCTCGGCGGCTGGAACGTCGGCGGCAGCGGGGCCGCGCCCGCGGCGGTCGGGCACATCGTGGGCACGGTCTACGCGCCGGAGGGCACGATTCCGATCTCGGGCGCGCTCCTGTACCTGAGCTCGACGCCGCCCCCGGCGATCCCCGACGGGGTCTACTGCGACCAGTGCGTGACCATCGACTCGACCACGCCGAACGTGCTGAGCGCGCCCGACGGCACCTTCGTTCTACCGGCCTACGTCACCGGGCCGCAGTACCTCGTGGTGCAGAAGGGCCAGTTCCGGCGCGTGCGGCAGGTCGATGTCGTCGCGGGCAACCAGGCGGTCGCCCCGGCGCTGACCACCATGCCGGGAGCCATGGACAAGGCGAACGGCGACGACACCCCGAAGATGGCGATCGTGGTCGGCGCCTGGGACGACATCGGCGCGAGCCTCGGCAAGCTCGGCCTCGAGCCGGGGAGCTTCGACCTCTTCCAGTACGCGTGGCCGCCGGACCCGGCCAGCCCGTGGAACCCGGACAAGATCCTGCACGATCCGGCGGTGATGAACCGCTACCACATCGTGTTCATGCCCTGCGACTCGAGCGACGGGACGACCTGCGCCTACTCGATGGCCGAGGACGCCGCCACGCACTCGACCCTGGCAGAGTTCGTGGGGCAGGGCGGCAAGATCTACGTCACCGACTACTCGTACGACTACATCCGCGAGGTGTGGCCCGAGTACCTCGACTGGGTGAACCAGACCGCCGCCTTCGGCTCGGCGTGCCTGCCCGGCAGCTACACCGCGCCCGCGGTCGTGAACGACTCCGACATGAGCGCGTGGCTCGCGGCGCAGGGCATCACGAGCTTCGCGCTCGAGGCGAACTGGACGATGATCGACCAGGTCCACGACGTCCCCGACACCGACCCGGATGGCAACCCGATCACGGTGACGCCGAAGGTGTGGGTGAGCGGGCAGACCCCCTCGAACGGCGTGCGGCCGACGACGGTGAGCTTCGAGCGCGGCTGCGGGCGCGTGCTCTACAGCACCTACCATACCGAGGGCACGGGCGGCGGCTTCCTCCCCCAGGAGAAGGCCCTGCTCTACGTGCTGCTCGAGGTGGCGGTGTGCGTGGGGCAGCCCATTCCGAACTGACGGCGGTCCGGGCCATCGCGCGCCGGGCGGGTGCGCCGGCGCTGCGTGCGGCGCGGCCGGCGCGCCGGGCGCGTCTCGAAACGTGAGCCGGCCTCACGGAGCCGGCGTCGCGGGCGGGTCGCTCGGCGGACCGGGACCTGCTGCGCGGGCTGGGGCGTGACGCCGTCCTTGCGCAGCGCTGCGATGTCGGCGACGTGCACGTGCTTCTTCTTCTCCTCCTGGTCGAAGCGCGCGCGCGCGCTCTCCATCGCGCGCTCGAAGGACGCCTGCCCGCCGGTCATCGTGGTCTCGAGGTAGAACGCCTTGTCCTGGGTCCTGTCCCCCTTGGCGGGCTTCCACGCGAGGAAGGCGTGACCGGGCACGTAGACGATCGACGGCTGGATGCCGATCGCCTCGAGCAGGGTCGCGTAGAGGATCGAGCCCTCGAGGCACTGGGCATTGGTCGAGGCGAGCACCTCGGCGGGCAGGCGCGTGCGCTGGCTCTTGGCGTCGCGGGTCAGCACCTCGGGGTCCATCACGTACGAGACCCCCCGCGCGCGCAGCGCCTCGAACAGGGCCTTGACCTGCGGCACGGTGGCGGACTGCGTGCCATCGAACGCCTGGCCCTTCTTCAGCTTCCTCTTCGCCTCGCCGAGGAAGGCCTCGACCGACTTGTCGTTGGGCGTCACCCACGCGGCGACGTAGCGCGAGTCGCGCGTGAAGAAGCGGCCGAGCTCGTCCTCGAAGGTGCCCATCGGCAGGTAGTCGCGCGGGCCCAGGCTGCTCTTCACCGAGCGCTCGAGCACCAGCTCGGCGCCGGCGGGGTCGAGCTTGCTCACCTTGACCGTGAGGGTCGTGGGGACCGGCCCGCGGATGGCGTCGAGCGCGAAGTCCGGCCGCAGCACCGGGTTGAAGTCGACGTAGCGCGCGCCCCGCGGCTTCAACGTGAAGGTCTCGACGGTGGGCTGGATGACGCCGGCGATGTCCACCTCGACGCGGTAGCGCGCGTCCGCGTCCGCCACGCTCTGCAGCGTCACCCGCAGCATCGGCGCCTCGGGCTCGATCCTGCCGACGAGGTGGTAGATCCCGAGCAGCACCTCGTCGTCGGCGTCGACGTCGACGATCGTCGCGAAGCGCCGGGCCATCGTGATCTCGTCGCGGATGTCCTCGATGTCGGACCACTTGCCGCGCAGCTGCTCGGCCGACGCCAGGTGCTGCTCGGCCTCCGCGAGCGCGCCCTCGTGGGTGAGCGCGCGCGCCCAGTACTTGTGCGCGCCGGCGACCATGCGCCGCCGCTCCTCGGCGTCCGGCACGCGCTCGGCGAGCGTGGTCACCGCCTCGGCCGCCGCGCGGCACTCGGCCCAGTGGGCCATCGTGCAGTGCACCTTGGCGATGGTGAGCGCGAGGTTCGGGTCGTCGGGCGCCTTCTTCTTCGACAGCGCCAGCGATCGGAGCGCGAGCTCGGGGCGCCGCTTGCCGAGCCAGGCGCGCGCCACGAGCTCGGGGTGGCCGGCGTCGGGCGCGGCCCTCGTCATGGCGCGCCCGAGCTCGCCCATGAAGCCGTAGGAGCCGAGCTGCTCGGCACAGCGTGCGATGCGCAGGTACGCGGCCATGTCTTGCCGCACGGCCTCGGGCGCAACGCCGGCGACCATGAAGGCATAGCGCGTCGTGGCGGACACCACGCGGTGGCACTTGAGGGTGCGCGGCTTGGCCTCGCGCGCGAGCGTGACGGCCTCGCTCCACAGGGTCGCCGCCTCGTCGGCGCTCGGTGGCGGCTCGCCGCGCGGCATCTCGGTCACCACGTCGGGGGGCGAGAGGTCCTCCGACGCCGCGTCCGCGCCGCCGTTCGGCGCGGGCCCGAGCGCCGCCGGCGGGGTCGATGCGCTGCCCGACGCGCTCGCGGCCACGCTCGGGCAGTCGGCCGAGCCCGTCGCGCCCACACAGGCCGCGCCGCCGCCGAGCCCGACGACGAGCGCGATGGCGGCGGCTGCGCCCCGACCCCCGACATGGATCTCCATGGACCGCAGGTGTAGCGCAGCGGGCGCGAGAGCGTCAGCGCGATCAGCCCTCCGCCATCGGCGCAGCGCGGGTGCGGGAGCGGGGGCGTGAGGGGGAGCGGGAGCGGGGGCGTGAGGGGGAGCGGGAGCGTGAGCGGGCGCGTGAGGGGGTGCGGGAGCGAGGGCGTGAGGGGGAGCGGGAGCGGGAGCGGGCGCGTGAGGGGGTGCGGGTGAGGGAGCGGGAGGGTCATCCCCTGATTTCTCCCCAAAACCGGGAGAATTTCGGGGATGACCCCCCTCATCCCCAATTATCTCCCGCTTTTTGGGAGAATTTCGGGGATGACCCCGCTCGGATTGCGGGCGCAGGACGCTGCAGGACTCCGCAGGCCCGGAGGCATCTCCTCTATGGCAATTGGCGGTAGGTGCCCACCCCCGGCGGCGCCCCGCGGCGCCGAGGCGAGCGGACATGCCGGCGGAGAGGCCGCGGAACGCCGCCGCCCCTCCCCGGCGCCGTGCTCGGCCTGCGGCCTGCGCGCGGCGCGGGAGGGGGACTCCTGCGGATACGCGAGCGAGTGCCGGGGCGCGGG
>JADLAB010000495.1 GCA_020848455.1 Polyangiaceae bacterium | reverse complement strand
GGCTGCCAACTCCTGCGTCGCCGCGACACAGTGCTGCCGCCACCGCTCGTCTCGCACGCGCTCCTCACGCTTCGATCGCACGTCGCACTCTCTTCGGGGTCATGAAATTTCGTGGGGATCCCTCAGAAGCGGCTGTTGGGCAGCCTACTTTGCATCAGTCTCGCCGCTGGCAAACAGACCTCCCCGCCAAGCACGCAACCGAGCGGCTCGCTAAGAATGCCATGTCCAAATGCTACTTATAGTCTGTGGACGTGGAGGTGGCGCGCGCGTCTCCTCTGTAGGTGGCAGACCGTCTCCTACTGGCGCTTGGGCGTCGAATACGCAGTCTGCGGCATGAACGCGGTCTGTCGCAGGAGGAACTAGCCGACCGCGCAGAGTTGCACCGCACGTACGTTGGCGGAATCGAGCGCGGCGAACGCAATCCCACCGTACGAAACCTTGCGGCGATGGCACGCGCGCTTGGCGTGTCGCTCAGTACACTGCTTGAGGGCGTCGCGGAATGATCTCCGCATCGCCATACCACGAGATTCCCCAAGTAAACTGGGGTGGGGTGACAGACCACCTTCTTGCCCGGCATCCTCTGAAGGCGGAGGAACTCGTCGAGGTTGTCCTCAGCTCTTGGGAAGCGATCTTTCAGACTCGCATCGGTCCCACCGGCTACAGAATCGGTGTCGACATCGAGCCGCAGCCTCAGATCATGGGATTTCTCCTCCATGAGCTGATTCCACTTGAATTTCAACAACGCTACCCGGGGATGTGGTGCCGTCAAAGGACACGCATCGATAAGGATCTCGTGTCCCTTGCGGACGTGAAGTACTCCGTCGAAATCAAGACGTCGTCGAATCCGACGAACGTCTTTGGAAATCGCAGCTACGCCCAACCATCGAAAACTGGTGAAATAGGGCGGAAGGGGAAGGCCGGGTACTATCTGACTGTGAACTTCGAGAAGTTTACGGGAAAGAATGCCCCTAAGATACTTATGGTGCGCTTTGGCTGGCTTGACCATGCAGACTGGATACCTCAGACCGCTGCTACAGGGCAGCAGGCGCGGCTCACTCCGGCGGCATACAAGTTCAAGCTTCGGACTCTATTCCCATCATAGCACGGAGAGCGCCGCTTGACTTGCCTCGTCATCTCGGGCGGCGAGAAAGCGCTCGTGTCGTTCGGCTGAGGCACGACAGTAGTCCTCCCGAAGTTCGACGCCGATGTATACCCGCCCGTTTCCGACCGCCGCGATTCCGGATGATCCTGAACCGGAAAACGGGTCGAGTAGGACATCACTGTAGTCAGAACTTACCTTCACGATGCGATCAACAACGCCAAGGGGGAACTGCGCAGGATGCGGCGTGCGTTCCCTGGAACTCCGATTCGACCCGGTTGTGACCTTGGGAAAGTCCCACACATCTGATGGGTTCTTACCAAGCGGATTACACCGAAACTTCCCATTCTTCTTCTGATTCGGGTATTTCACATTTGGATCGCGAACGTCGTCGAGATTGAACGTGTAATCGTTCGCATCCTTCGTGTAGAAGAGCCACTTCTCATTGCGCGGCGCAAAGAAGCGCTTAGCCGTTACGCCCGCCCCGTACGACCAAACCACTTCCTGTTGCAGGTAGAAAAGCGACTTGTCCCACAAGATATAGGCGATCGGGACCGCGCGGCCCTTTCCCTCGACTGAAAGATACCCGAGGTTGAGCCAGAAGGCGCCGCCTGGTGCGGTCACGCCCCAGACTTCGTTCATCCATGCCGAACACCATCCAACGTATTCGCCGAGCGACTTCGGCTCCTCATAGTCCTTTCCGATGTTGTACGGAGGCGAAGTGAGCGTCAGGTTAACTGCCGTGCCAACCTTGGCGAGCTCCCTGAGCACAACACGGCAATCTGTGTTGTAGAGAATGAATCCTTCGCGCACGTAGTAGGGCTCCCCAAGCGCCCGTCGCAACTGTGCCGCAATCGCGCGCGCCCTAGCCTCGCACGCCCGACGAATGTCCGCGTCAACGGCCTGCAAGAGACCAGGAGGAACTGCAGTAGTTGGTTTGTGGGGCGGAGGTGGGGGTCCCTGCCCAATGCGACGCTGCTCGGGAAACAGCGCATGGTTGCCGTCAAAAAGCGGGCCGATCAATCCGTTCACTCGCCGACTCACGCGATCCTGGTAGCACGGCACTGAACAGAAATCCAGGGTGGGTGCTTTTTGGCGTCATTACGGCAGCTTGCGCGATCTTGTCGCCGGCGCAGCGGGGCTGTGCCACCGGGAGCGCCGCGGCGCTGCAGGCGGTCTACGCCTCGCTCGGCTCCTCTGCGGGCTAGCGGGCCTCGGGCGCGGGCCGCGTGTGCTCGACGACGCGGGCGTGCCGCGGACCGCCGGCGGCCCGCGCCAGCCGGTACACCTCGGCCCACGCGGCCGTCTCGGCGGCCGGGTGGTGGTGCGCCACGACGTGGGCCCGCGCCGCCTTGCCGAGGCGCCGGCGTTCGTCGTCCCGGAGATCGAGCATCTCGGCGATGGCCTCGGGCAGGGCGTCGAGCTGCGACAGCGGCAGGAGCGCGCCGGTCTTGCCGTGCTCGAGCAGGTCCGTATGTCCACCCACCGCCGTCGCGAGCACGGGGCGCTCGGCGGCCATGGCCTCGAGCACGGCGTTCGGCATGCCCTCCTGGAGCGAGGGAAACACGCACAGATCGCAGAGCGCGAGCAGGGCCGAGAGGCGCTTCGGGCTGCGCGCCCACTCGGCCACGTGCACGCGCGCGCGGGCCTCGGGGGCCAGGCGTCCGAACTCGTCGAAGGCCGCCTCGGCGTCGCGCCGCACGCCGCCGATGAGCAGGAGGCGAAGCGGCCTGTCGCGCACGAGCTCGGCAAACGCCGGGAGCAAGAAGCGCAGCCCCTTCTTCTCGCGCAGCTCGCCGCTGTAGCCGAGCACCCGATCGGTGCCGAGCCCGAGCGCCGCGACGAGCGAGTTGTCCCGGCGCTCCGGGCGGAAGCGGTCGGCGTCCACCGAGTTGGCGATGAAGTGCGTCTCGCGCTCGAACACCGCCGCCGCCGTGCGGCACAGGGCGCGCGTCACGCCCGTGACGAGCGTCGCCCGCTGCAGGGCGTGGGAGAGCAGGGGCAGCTCCTGCCGGCGGTAGAGCCCGCGGTCGAGGTCGTTGCCGCGCAGGCTGACGATCGACGGCAGGCCCAGGCGCGCGGCGACGACGGTGGCGGTGAAGCCGGCTCCGAGGGCGTAGATGCCGTGCACGAGCGTCGAGCCGGCCGTGCGCGCCACGTCGGCGGCGTGGTCCGCGAGGGCCAGCGAGGCGTCGCCGTCGTCGGGTAAGCGTCCGACCGGGTGCACGTGCACGCCGTCCTGCAGCTGGTGGCCGCAGGCACCCGGCGCCACGTCCCGCGAGGTGACGACGAGGTGCACCTCCTCGCCGCGGTCGCGCGCCTGCTCGGCGATGCGCGAGGTCGCCATGGCGAGCCCGCCGCGGCTCGGCATGGCTCGCTCCGCGACGATGGTGACACCCTCGGGCACGGCGGGCAGCGTACCAGAGAGGGCGGCCTGCGGCAGAGCACCCCTGCCGGGTGGGACCGCCCCATCGCCTCCCCGCGCGCGAGCGCGTCTTGCCTCACGGTGGCGGCGCAGCGCCCCGGCTGCGCACGAGCGCGAGCAAGCGTTGCACGGCGGGGCGACCCGAGTGCAGCTTGGCCGCGATGGCGTGCCCGAGCTCGACCTCGCGGCGCTCGAAGGCCTGCGCGGCCTCGCGCTCGAGCTCGGCGTCTCCGGCCAGGCGCGCGAACAGGTAGTCCCAGAGGTCGGCGCGCCCGCCCAGACCCTGGCGGCGCAGTGCGACGGCCTCGGCGAAGGTCGGCTCCGAGCGCAGGGCGGTCGTGACCTCGGCTCCGTCCGGACCGGTGCTGGCCTCGAACGCGACCTGCAACGGTCCCGTCGTGCGCCGACCGCTCTGCCAGGCGCGCGCCAGCGCCGGGCTCTTGCCGAGCGCAGCGACGAAGGCCGCCTCGAAGAGCGAGCCCGCGAGGGCGCTCGCGGGGGTGCCCTCCGGCCACAGCTCGCGCGCCTGGCGCGCCGCGCCGAGCATGGCGTCCACGTTCGCGTCGCTCGGGTCGAAGTAGAGCGCCTCCTCCAGCGCTTCGGCCAGCATCGCGGCCGCGAACGCACGCGTGGGTCGCGAGCCGCCGCTCTGCACCCGCTCGCTCGCGCGCCGCGCCGCCGCGACGCCGGCCTCGATCCCCGCCCGCGCCTCGGCGTCGCGCTCGCCGCTCAGCCACTCGCGCTCGAGGTCGGCGTCCGTGTCGGCCGCGAGATCGGGCAGCGCCGACACGCGCTCGTAGGTCTCCGCGAGGCTCTCTGCGTCGCCCGCCCAGGCGTGCGCGCGCCCGCCGAAGTCGTAGCTGTCGGGCGCGTTGGGGGACAGGGTCTCGAGCTTGCGGCTCACGTCGAGCGCCCGCAAAAAGGACGGCTGCTTCTGGAGCGCCGCCACGAGCTCGCGGCCGAGCGGCAGGCGCAGGCTGTTGCCCACGAAACGGCGCAGCGCCCCGCTGCCCGGGGCAATGGCGCGCACGTCGACGTAGCGCCCCAGCGTCGCGAGCAGGGCGTCGAGCTCGAGGGCCTCGACGAGGTTGGCGTGCACGAGGCCGTTGTCGGGCGCGAGGCTCGCGCCGTGCTCGAGCTGCGCGACCGCGGCGCGCACGTGGCCGACGTCGCCCGTGGCCGTGTAGCGCCCGAGCAGGCCCATGGCGGCGTTGTTGGCCGACGTGGCGTCGTGCTTCGCGCCGGCGGCGTAGTACTCCGCCGCGCGCGCGAACTTCTTGTCCGCCTCGGCGAGCCTGCCCTGACGCATCAGCCGCGCGGCCTCCGCGCTCTCGAGCTCGGTCTGCACCGTCGGCGAGGAGGGATCGTCCTTGCGGAGCCAGGCCTCGTTCTGCTCGAGGCTCGGCGCCATGTGCGCCAGCAGATCGGCGGCCGCGTAACGGGCCTTCGGGTCGGTGAGTGCTTCGTAGGAGTCCTTGGCCACCTGCCGCGCCCGACTCGTCAGCCCGAGCTCGCGATAGGTCCGCGCCACGAGCAGCGTGAGGGTCGGCTCGTCGAGCGCGAGCACCTCGGCGAGCTCGCGCTCGGCCTCGTCGATCTTGCCGAGCCGGTGGTAGACCTGCGCCAGCGCCAGGCGGTAGCTCGGATCGCCCGCCGCCTCGGCGCGGATCGCCAGGAACGCGCGCTCCGCCGCGGCGAGGTGCTGGGTGCGCTCCGCGCCGCGCGCGCCCGCGGCCCGACGCAGCTTCAGCATCCCGTGGGCCAGGGTCGCGCTCACGGCCGCGCCCTGGCGCTCGTACTCGCCCGCCACCCTGACGACGGCCGGATCGTGGTCGATCTCGGCCGACATCCAGGCGATGACGATCTGCCGCTGCTTCGCCTCGTCCGTCACCCCGCGCAGCTGCCTCTCGAGGTCGGCCGGCGGCTGGTCGCTCTGCAGCCGTGCCGCGATGCGCTGCCGCGCGGCCGCCGAGGCCGCGGCGTAGGCGGCCTGTGCCTCCTGGAACGCCGGCAGGCGCTCGTCGCACAGCGCCTCGAGGATGTCGTCGGCCCGGCCGAGCTCGCCCGCGTCGGCGAGCGCGGCGGCGAGCGCCTCCTGCGCCGCGGCCGTGAGCGCGCCCGGTGCGCCGAGCTTGCCGAGCAGGTCGGCGGCGCCGCGCGCGTCGCCCTCTTGCCGCAGGCGCCGCGCCACCGCCAGCGCGAGCTCCTGATCGGCGGGACGGGCCGCGCTCGCCTTCGCGATGGCGTCGTCGTCGCCCGCCGCGAGCAGGCGAGCGTCCTCCTCGTGGAGCCTGCGCGCCTGGTCGGCCTGGCGTTCCACCGCCTCGGCACGCTCGCCGAGGCCGGTGCGGCGCGCGAGCTCGAGCCAGTCCCGGACCTCGCGCGTCGCCTCGACCCACAGCGACGGAGCGTCGCCGAAGCTGGCGAGGATGGGCTCGGCCGCGCGCACGTCCTCGAGGGCGTCGAGCTTCGTCAGCTCGCGCAGGGCCAGAAGGGGGCGCGTCTTGGCCACGCGCGCGGCGTAGGCGCGCCGCGCGTCGGTGCGCCGTGCGTCGAGCGCCGCGTCGCGCCCCTCTGCGAGCTCGGCCGCGACGTCGAGCACGCGCAGGGCGTCGCGGGCGCCGGTGTCGCCGATCTCGTCGGCGCAGGCGAGCAGGCGCGCACGCAGCGCGGCCGTGCCCGTCACGCTGCGGACGTCCGCCGCCAGCGTGAGCACGGCGAGCGAAGCGCGCCGCACGGGCTCGACCCCACCGGCCGCACACGGTGCGGGCACGTCACCGGCCGCGAGCTCCGCGATGCCGACGACGGCCCGCTCCACGCTCGCGGCCTCGTCGTGAAACTCGTCGAGCACGGCGCGGAACTTCGCGAGCGCCCCCTCGCGGTCGCCACGGTCGGCGAGCGCGCGCGCCTCGTCGAGCCACGCGTCGGCGCGGTGCGCGCCGCGGTACTCCGACACGAGAAACGCCGCGATGCCCGCGAGCGCCGCCGCGGCGCAGAGCGCGCTCCAGGCACGCGCGAGCGGTGACAGGCGCTCGCGCGTGAAGAAGCGGTAGCTCCCCTCGCCGGCGGCGGCGACGCGGTAGGCGGCCACGGGCACCACGGGCAGGAACAGCAGCGTCAGCCACTGGGTGGCGACGTAGGAGCCGTCGGGGCGCCGGGCCCGCGCGCCGTAGAGCATCGTGCCGCATCCGTTCCAGGTCGCCAGCGTGGGCGCGCTGCCGACGGGTCTCGGCCCGGCGAGCACGGCCGCCGCGCGCGCCGCGAGCAGCCGCTCCTTGGCCTTGCGCCGCACGTGCCGCGCCGCTGCCCGCGCCGCGGCGGTCCGGCCCGCGCGCCACGCGCGCCGCGCCACGCACAGCGCGACGACGGCATCCGGATCGCGGCCCGCCGCCTCGAGCTCGGCGCGCTCCTCGGGTGCGCGCGCCACCGCCTCGGCCCGCCCGAGGAGCTTCGTCGCCGCGAGCTGCGCTCCGGAGGCGTGGAGCACGGCCGCTGCCTCTGCGAGGGCCCGCACCACGCGCGTCACGGCGAGCGGCGCGAGGTCGGCCGCGTCCGGAGCGTCGCAGGCGCACTTCAGGTCCGCCTCGAGCTTGGGCCGCGTCGCGGCGACGAGCGCCTCGAGCTCCGGCTGGGCCGCTCCGAAGTCCCGGGGCTCGAGCCCGAGCTCGAGCGCCTCATCGGCGAGCAGCTCCTCGATGTTCTCGAGCGCCGCGACGAGCTCCGACAACGCACTCATGCTTCCCTCCCGAGGCGCGTCCGGCGCCCGGCGGCGTGCTTCCCGCCCCGCGCGGCGCGCGCACGTCGATGCTCGTCGATGCTAGCGAATGTCGCGCCACCTGCCCAGGACGTCTACGCGTCCGTTGCACGGACGTTACGCAGGGTGACGTGAGGGCCCTCGCGGGCGTTGCAGCGGGCCGCGGCGTGCGGCGGTCGGCGCCGGCGCCGCGCTCCGTCGGCGCGCGCCATGACGCGCGCCTTGCGAGCGAGCCAGGGCGACGGTACGCAACCGATCGCCACCAAGAGCCAGCCGAGCCATGGCCTTCCCCGCGCACCACCCGTTCCGCTCCCCCGCTGCCCGCGACCGTTTCCTCGCGCTTTGCGAGGAGCGCGCCAGGCGCTGGCCCGTCCCGTTCGACGAGCACTTCGTCGAGACCTCGTTCGGAAAGACGTTCGCCCGGACGAGCGGCCCCGAGGGGGCGCCCCCGCTCGTGCTCCTGCCCGGCGCGACGGCCAGCTCGCTCATGTGGGCGCCGAACGTCCGCGCCCTCTGCGAGGCGTTCCGGGTGTTCGCAATCGATCCCATCTACGAGTGGGGCAAGAGCGTCTTCACGAAGCTCCCCAGGGCTCCCGCGGAGTTCTGCGCCTGGCTCGTCGAGCTGCTCGACGGCCTCGGGCTCCGCGCGCCCGTGCACCTCGCGGGCATGTCGTACGGCGGCTGGGTCGCGGCCGAGCTCGCGCTGCGGCGGCCGGAGCGACTGCGCTCCGTGATCTTGCTCGCGCCCGGCAACGTGGTGCTGCCGCTCTCCTGGAGCGTGATCGCGCGCCTCTTCACCATGCTGATCCCGCACCCTCGTTTCGTGCGGAGCTACATGAACTGGATGTTCGCCGACGCGGTGCAGCAAGGGGGCGAAGGCCAGCGGTTCGTCGACGAGTTCGCGCACGACGCGTTCGTCGGGAGGCAATGTCACCCACTTCGGGCCGGCGCCAAGCTCAGGGTGTTCGACGACGCGGAGCTGGCGAGCATCTCCGTGCCGCTGCTCTTCGTGGTCGGCGCGAACGAGAAGATCTACCCCGCCGCCGAGGCCGTCGCGCGCCTCCGGCGTGTCGCGCCGCAGATCCACACGGAGATCGTCGACCATGCGGGCCACGACCTGACGTTCGCGCAGCCGAAGCGGGTCAACGACATGATCCTCGCGTTCGCGCGGCGATTCTAGCTAGCCGAGGAGCTGGGCGAGCCCGACCGCGCCGAGCGCCAGGCCGAGCAACGTCATGCCGAGCGCCACGCGGAAGAGGATCCTCCGCGCCGTGCGGCGCACGCCGAGCACGGCGGCGAGCTCGCCCTCGGTGCAGTTCGACACGAGGAGCTCGCCGCCCTTCTCGTCGACGTGGCGGAAGACGACCTCGCTCCGACCGCTCGCGTCGCGCGGGCCTCGCTCCGCCGGGCCGAGCACGTAGACCCTGTCGCCCGCCTGAATGGCGCGCTCGTCGATCTGCACCTCGTGCGGCAGGGAGCCCGTGCGCGCCGCGAGCCACGCGACCCCCTCGGCCGTGAGCGCGGCCGGCTCGCTCGGCAGGTCGCCGACGACGACCATGGCGTGTACGCCTCCCTCGCCGTAGCGGCGGGTGCGGGCCATGAGCGCGCCGCCGAGGGGCAGGACGCGCGCCCGCTCTCCGGAGCCGTCGTCTACGAGGAAGGCGCGCCTGTCGACCTCTCGATGCAGGACGCGCACCTCGTGGCGGTACGTGCGCGAGACCGTCAGGTTGTAGACGAACGCCTCGCGCCCGCTGAGGGGCGAGCGCACGGTCCCCTGCTCGCTCGGCACGGCGCAGCCGACGATCTCGAAGACGCCGCCGCCGGCGATGCGCGCGATGGGGGTCGTGGGTGTCCGCAGGATGCGCTCGTGGGTGCGGACCTCGCCGCGGCGCACGCGCAGGAGCGCGCCGAAGAGCACCGTGAGCAAGAGCCCGGGGAGAAAGAAGCAGAGGCCGACGATGGCGAGGAGCATGGTGGACGAGCTCGGCAGGAGGCGTGCGACGACGTGTCGCGGATCGGGCCCGACGGGCGCACGTCGTCACGGCCCCGGCAGCCCCCGCAGCACGCGCTCGTGCCAGAGGAGCATCTCGACGCCGCCGGGCCCGCGGTTCCAGGCGTAGTCGTGCGGGCCGGGGGTGAGCACGAGCTCGTGGCGCACGCCGTCCCGATCGAGGCGCCGGCTGAGCGCCTCGACGGCCACGCGGAAGCCGTCGTCGTCGCTCGTCACGAGGCGCAGCGGGCGGCCCGCCGCGCGCGCGGCGAGCTCGCTCAGGAACGGCGCCTCGTCCTCGTGGATCGCGGGCTGCAGAGCGCCGACGGCGCCGAAGGCCTCGGGGTGCCCGAGCCCCACGAAGAGCGCCAGCCGCCCCCCCATGCTGACGCCGTCGATGCCCGTCCGGCCCGGCCGGTGCGCGGGGTCGAGCCCGAGCGCGCGGCGCGCCGCCGGCAGGAGCTCGCCGGTGACGAAGCGCGCGAAGCCCGACGCCCCCTCGAGGCTCCGATCGGCGAGTGCCGGCGTGTACGGGCACGCGACCGCCAGCCCCCGGAACGGTGCGGCCGCGAGCGACGCGTTGAGGCGTGCGAGGCGCTCGGGCCGCACGAAGCCGCGCAGATCGCGCTCGTCGAGCTGGCCCCGGAAGAGAGCCGCCTCGACCGCGTCGAGCGCGTAGTCGTCGCGCCAGCCGCGCGCGCCCGCGGGCAGGCCTCGGCCCGCCTCGCCCCGGCCGTGGAGCGCCACGAGCAGCGGCGTGTCGGCAGCCTTGCTCGGCGCCTCGAGGAGCGCGGCGAGCTCGGGGTCCGTGCGCTCGGCGCTCGCGGGGAAGTCGAGCATCTGCCAGCGGTCGGCGGGGCCCGAGGCGGGCTCGCCGCCTGCCCTCGCGGGGGGAGCCGCGGTCGCCGCACGCCCGTCGGATGGCCCGCCGCTCGCGACGCCGCGATCGCAGCCGGGGACGAGCGCCGCGAGCGCGGCGCCGCCGAGCAGGAGCCTGCGCCGGTCGAGCGTCGCCGGGGTCGTGGTCTGGTGCGGGGTCTTCATGGTGGATCTCGCGGCGCCGCTCAGGCGACGAGCGGCCGGAGCTCCTCGTCGGTGAAGCCGAGGAGGCGCACCTCGGGCTCGAGGGCGACGCCGAAGCGCTCGCGCACGCGGGCGCGCACCTCGGCGGCGAAGGCGACGAGCTCGGCGGCGCTCGCCCCGCCTCGGTTGACGAGCGCGAGCGCGTGGCGCGTCGAGAGGCCCACGCGACCGCGCAGGGTGCCCCGCGGCAGGCCGGCGCGCTCGATGAGCCACGCGGCCGCGAGCTTCACGCGCCCGTCGGGGGTCGCGTGGCGCGGCATGCGCTCGCCGGGCCCGAGCAGCGGCGCCGCCAGCTCGGCGACGCGCAGGGCGGTCTCGGCCGAGACCGAGGGGTTCACGAAGAAGGAGCCGGCCGAGCGCGCGTTCTCGTCGGCCGGATCGTGGACCATGGACTTCTTGCGGCGCAGCTCGAGCACGGTGCGCCGCACGTCGGCGAGCGTGTGGGGGCCCGGCCCGAGCGCCGTCGCGAGCTCGGCGTACGCGCTCCGCGCGGGCTCCGCCGCCCGGCCGAGCGCGAGGCGGAAGCGCACGGCCGTGACGACGCTGCGCCCGGGCTCGCGTTTGAAGACGCTGTCGCGGTACCCGAAGGCCGAGCGCGCCGCCGGCACCTCCTCGGTCGCGCCCGTCGCGCGGTCGACGACGCGCACGGCGAGGACGACCGCGCCGACCTCTTGCCCGTAGGCGCCGATGTTCTGGATCGGCGCCGCGCCGACCTCGCCCGGGATGCCCGAGAGGCACTCGAGCCCGGCGGCCCCCTCGGCGACGCTCCAGGCGACGAGCTCGTCCCACGCGCGGCCGGCACCCACCTCGACGACGAGCGCGTCGGGCTCGCGCTCGACCGAGAGGCCGAGCATCCGTGGCCGCAGCACGAGGGCGTCGAGCCCGCGGTCCGCCACGAGCACGTTGGAGCCGCCCCCGAGCGCCGTGACGGCGAGCCCGCGCGCGGCTGCCCAGTCGAGCGCGCGCACCACGGCGGCGTCGTCCTCGGCCTCGAGCCAGTAGCGCGCCGGGCCGCCGACCCCGAGGGTCGTGTGCGCGGCGAGCGACACCTGTTCGCGAGGGTGCATCGGGCGCTCACTCTACACCGCCCTCGCGCCCCCGTGCCGCACCCTCGCGCGGCCGTGCCGCGCGACGAGCGACTATGCTCCGCGGGCCGAACCCGCTACGAAGGCCCAGGCCTACTTGCGCTAGGATATCCGGTCGATGTTGTACCTCGTGGCGGGTGCCGTGGCGCTCGGCCTCGGCCTGTTGCTGGCCGTCGCCGTCGTGATGCGGCGCCGGGCGCGCCGGGCGCCCGGCCCGGCGGTGGCCCCCGTCCCGGGGCCGGCCGTGCCCGCGGTCCCGGCGCCTGCGGTGCCGGCGCCCTCGGCTCCGGCACCTCGGGTGGCCACGCCCGCCGCCGCGCGTCCGGCGCGGCGTCCGAGCGGCATCGACGACGACGACGAGCCCTCGGGCCCGCAGGCGCTCATCCTCGTCACCGCCGTCGCGCGCACCGACCCCGGGCTCAAGCGCAAGCACAACGAGGACGCCTACGGCGTGCTCGCGGATCACCACGTGTTCCTCATCGCCGACGGCATGGGCCGACACGCCGCGGGCGAGGTCGCGAGCCAGCTCTGCGTCGAGACCGTCACCGAGTGCTTCCGCACCGGCAAGTTCGGCGAGGCGCGCCCCGACCCGACGCTGCCGCGGCGCGGCAACCGCCTGCGCGCCGCCATCCTCGAGGCGAACGGTCGCATCCTGCGCGCGGCGGAGCTCAAGGACGCCTACCACGGCATGGGCACGACGGTCGTGGCGCTCTGCTTCTCGCCGAGCCACCAGCGCGTGAGCATCGCGCACGTGGGCGACAGTCGCTGCTACCGCTACCGCGGAGCCAAGCTCGAGCAGCTCACCACCGATCACACCCTCGGAGCGATCGGCGTCGTCGGCAAGACGGCGGGCGTGCTCAGCCGCGCCGTCGGCATCGAGGAGGAGCTCGACGTCGACGTGACCACCGAGGCGCCGCTGCCCGGCGACATCTACCTGCTCTGCTCCGACGGCCTGAGCCGCATGGTTCCGGACGAGGAGGTCGGCGCCGTCCTCGGCGAGCACGGCACCGACCTCGAGCGGGCCACCAAGCGCCTCATCGACCTTGCCAACGAGCGGGGCGGGCGCGACAACGTCACGGCCATCCTGGTGCGCGTCGACGCGACCGGGCGGCCCCAGCAGGTGCCCTGACCATGGCCGACCCCCGTGCCGCTCTGCTCCCCCTGTTTCGCGCTGCCATCGGCGCTGCCTTCGGCGCCGAGCACGCCGACACCGATCCCGCCCTGCGGCCCTCGGCGCACGCCGACTACCAGGTCAACGCCGCGCTCGCGCTCGCCAAGCGGCTGAAGCGCCCGCCGCGCGAGGTCGGCACGGCCATCGTCGCCGCCCTGCCGCCGAACGAGATCATCGAGCGCACCGAGGTCGCCGGGCCGGGCTTCGTCAACGTGTGGCTCTCGCTCGGCCACCTCTCGCAGGAGCTCGCCGCGGTCGCCGCCACCCCGAGCCTCGGCGTCGTGCCGGCGCCGCGGCCCGACACCGTCGTGCTCGACTACTCGTCGCCGAACGTGGCCAAGGAGATGCACGTCGGGCACCTGCGCAGCACCATCATCGGCGACGCGCTGGCGCGCGTGCTCGAGGCGCTCGGGCACCGGGTCGTCCGCCAGAACCACCTCGGCGACTGGGGCACGCCCTTCGGCATGCTCATCGAGCACCTGCTCGACGGCGGCGCCGAGGCGGCCGAGCACTCGATCGCCGACCTCAACGCCTTCTACCAGGCCGCGCGCCAGAAGTTCGACGCCGATCCGGCGTTCGCCGAGCGCGCCCGCCGGCGCGTCGTGATGCTCCAGGGCGGTGACGAGGGCACGCTCGCGCTCTGGCGCCGGCTCGTCGACGCCTCGAAGCGCTACTTCGCCCGCGTCTACGCCCTGCTCGGCATCACGCTCGGCGACGCCGACATCGCGGCCGAGAGCCTCTACAACCCGATGCTCGCCGAGGTGGTCGCCGAGCTCCGCCAGCAGGGCCTGGCCGTCGAGAGCGACGGCGCGACGTGCGTGTTCCCGCCGGGCTTCACCGGCCGCGAGGGCGAGCCGCAACCGCTCATCGTGCAGAAGCAGGACGGCGGCTACGGCTACGCGACCACGGACCTCACGGCCCTGCGCTACCGGCTCCGGACGCTCGGCGCCACGCGCCTCATCTACGTCGTCGGCGCCCCCCAGAGCCAGCACCTGGCCATGGTGTTCCGGGCGGCCGAGCTCGCCGGCTGGCTCGCGGCGCCGGCGCGCGCCGAGCACGTGGCCTTCGGCTCGGTGCTCGGCGCCGACAAGAAGATGCTGAAGACGCGCGCCGGCGACACGGTGCGGCTCATCGATCTCCTCGAGGAGGCCGTGACGCGCGCCCGCGCCATCGTCGACGACAAGAGCCCGGAGCTCGAGCCCGACGAGCGCGCCGCCGTCGCCCGTGCGGTCGGCATCGGGGCCGTGAAGTACGGCGATCTCGCGAGCGATCGCGTCAAGGACTACGTCTTCGACTGGGCCCGCATGCTCGCCTTCGACGGCAACACGGCGCCCTACCTGCAGTACGCGCACGCGCGCATCCGCTCCATCTTCCGCAAGGGCGGCGTGTCGGTGCCCGAGCCCGGCGCCATCGCGCTCGCGGCGCCGTCCGAGCGGGCGCTCGCGCTCGCCGTGCTCTCGTTCCCGACCGTCGTCGGCGAGGTCGGCGAGCTCCTCGCGCCGCACAAGCTCTGCGGCTACCTCTACGAGCTCGCCACGAGCTTCTCGGCCTTCTACGAGCACTGCCCGGTGCTCAAGGCCCCGACCGAGGCCGAGCGCCGGTCGCGCCTCGCGCTCGCGGACGTCACCGCGCGCGTGCTCGCGCGCGGGCTCGAGCTGCTCGGCATCGAGGCGCCGGCGCGCATGTGAGGCGCCCGGCGTTCGTGCGGTGCCGGCCGCGATCGCCACGGCCGACGCGGCGCGCTAGGATCCGGGCCGTGTCGGGCGCGCGCTGTTCCGAGCCCTGCCTACGAGCTGGCGCCGCGCGCGTCGCCGGACCGGGCACGCTCGCGCTCGGGCTCGCCCTCGCGCTCGCGCTCGCGGGCGTGACCGGCTGCATGGTGGCGCCGGGCGTCGCGGGCAAGCGCCCCGAGCCTGCGGTCGCGCTCGCGCCCGTCGAGCTGGCGCCGCGGGTCGCCGCCCTCGCCGCCGAGCGCGCGCAGGCCGAGCGCGAACGGGCGGCGCTCGAGCTCGCGCTCGGGCTCGCGCTCGGGCGCGGAGACAGGCCAGGCTACGCCGAGCTCGCGGCCCGGCGCCTCGCGGTCGTCGTGGCGCTCGCGGAGCTCGACGCCGAGCTCGCGGCGGCCGAGCGCGCGCCGCGGCTCCCGGCCCCGAAGCGCCCGCCCGAGAAGGGCGAGCTCGAGGAGCGCGCCAGCAAGGAGCAAGAGAGCGAGACGGACCTCTTCGCCGCACGCGTGGCGCGCGCCGCGAGCCGGCTCGCGGCCGAGCGCGCACGGCCGCGCGGGCGCCGGGTCGTGACGCTCTCCGAGGTGACCGTCCTCGACGACGGCAACTTCGACCCGCTCGGCCCGCACCCACCCGAGCCCCCGCCCCCGCCCCCGCCTCCCTCCGTGCCCGCTCCGACGCCCGCGGCCGAGGTGCCGAACGAGCCTTGGCAGCCCGTCGATCCGGGCGGCGGCACGGCGCACGTCGCCGAGGCGCGCGTGCGCGCCGACCCCGGCGTCCTCGACCTCGCGCCGCTCGTCGCCGCCAACCTCGGGGTGCTGCTCGAGTGCTTGCCGGAGCGCCTGCGGCGGGCGCCGCTCACCGTCGACGTGACCGTGCGGGTCGACGCCGAGGGTGCGCTCCGCAACGCGCGCGTCGCGTCGGTCGCCGACCCGCTCGAGCCGCTCGCCACGGCCTGCCTGGTGAGCGTGCTCGAGCGCCTGCGGCTCGCGGGCTACGCGGGCGAGGGCGGGGTCGCGTCCTTCCCGCTGCGCCTGCAGCCCTAGACTGGAGCCGAAGCGCCATGCGGCCGCCCGGCGGTCAGGCCGTTCGCCGCGTCGAGGCACGGGTCGGCGCAAGCCTGCCATGGCTCATAGCGCAGCGTCGTCCCATTGAACGATCACCGCCTGCCGAGGCTCCGCTTCCCTGGTACCGTTCCCGAGCTGCCCCCAATGATTGTCCCCCCAGCACGCCACGCCGCCAGAGGCCAGAATGGCGCAGCTGTGCCGTGTCTGATGAAAGCCGGCAATCTCGTGGTGGTCGCAAAGGCGCACGGCGTCCGTGACGCCCGCCACTTGCCACGGGCCCGGATCCGCTCGCCGCTCGTGGCGCCAGAGCCAGCCAGCCCAACAGAGAATGGTGCCCCCTTCCTGTAGCACGCAGTAGGCGTCGTCATTCATGCTCAGGTCCCGTGCGCGACCGATGCCCTCCACCTTCTCGGGCCTCGGGCCACCCACATCCTCTCTGCCGGATTGCAGGAGCACCGTGCCCCAGCAGTACACCTCTCCGCCCCGCGACAACGCGCAGACATGGCCAGCAACGCTCACCTTTTCCATCGCAGGTAGGCCTGCCACGGGCCGCGGAATGCTGCGGGAGACGCGAGCGCCTGCGGCTCGCGGGCTACGCGGGCGGGGGCGGGGTCGCGTCCCCGCTGCGCCTGCAGCCCTAGGGCGCGCCGAGCACCGGGAACTGCCGCTCGAGCTCGCGCACGAGCGCGGCGGCGCCCGCGAGCCGGCGCGTCGTCTCGAAGGCGTCGCGCCCGAGGTCGAGGTCGCCGGCGGACAGGTACGCGCGGGCGCGCCACGCGTGCAGATCGGGGCTCTTCGGGCTCACCGCCGTCGCGCGCTCGAAGTCGACCGCGGCCGCGCCGTAGCTCTGGCTCCGGTAGAGGCGCAGGCCGCGCGCGAACAGGAACGACGGATCGCGCTCCGCGACGTCGCTGCCGGCGAGCTCGATGGCGTGCGCGACCTCGGGCGCGCCGGCGGCGCCCGCTGCGCGGATGGCGTTCGTGTAGAGCGGCGGGTAGCTCGGAAAGCGCGCGAGCCCGAGCTCGAGCAGCGCGAGCGCCTCGGCGGGCCGGCCCGCGCGCGTCCGCGCCACGCCGAGGTTGTTGAGCGGCTCGGGCACGCCGGGCGCGAGCTCGGCGAGGACGCCGAGGAGCCGCTCCGCCTCGGCGAGCCGGCCATGCGCCATCCAGTCGACGGCGATGTTCGAGTAGCGCAGGGCGAGCACCGTGGCGTCACCGACGAGCTCGAAGGGCGTGAGCTCGGAGCTCGTGATGCGCCCGCTCGTGAAGTCGAAGACCGCCATGCGCGGCCCGGTGCCGAGGCCGACGGCGACGTGCGACGAGGCGTAGAACCAGCCGTCGCGCTCGCCGCGCGCCAGGACCTCGGTCGCGTGCAGGAAGCGCGTGGGCACCTCGAGCACGCGCGCCAGCGACCCGAAGAGCAGCGCGTAGGCGAGGCAGTCGCCGCGGCGCTCGTCGTAGGCACGCTGCGCGTTCTGGTAGGGGTCGGGGTCGTAGGCGAACGCGCCGCGCCCATTGCGGAGCCAGCCGTCGAGGCGCTTCAGGCGTGCGACGGGCGCGCCGCTCGTGCCGACCGCCCGGCGCACCTGTTCCCGCGTGGCCGCGTCGAGCGCCATCGGGTCCTCGAAGGCGAAGCCGGCCGCGCCGAGGCGCTCCTCGAGCGCCACGACCGAGGGATCGCGCGGCGTCGGGGGGTTGCAGCCCCCGAGCGCGGGGAGCGCGGGGGCCGCGAGGAGCAGCACGGCGAGCGTGGCCCGCATGGGCCACAGCGTAGCTCAGCCGGTCGTGCGCCGCCTGCGCCCCGCGAGCGCCGCCGCGGCGGCGAGGCCGAGCAGCAGCGCGCCGGCGCCCCGACCCTCCGAGCGCCCGGGCAGCTGGCAGCCGCAGTCGCTCGTCACCTCGACCGGGTCGTCGACCGCTGGGGCCGCGCCCGCGCCGCCCGCGCCCGCGCCGCCGCCGCCCGCGCCGCCCGCGCCCGCGCCGTCGGTGGTGGTCGTGACGCTGAGAGCGAGGGTGGGGCAGCCGGTGTTGACGATGGCGAAGAAGTACTCCGCGGTCGGGTCGAAGGGCACCGCCGAGGCGGCGTCGAACACGACCTCGCCGTCGATGCCCGCCACGTCCACCTTGAGGTCGTACTGGTCCACCACGGGGATCATGGCGCCGTTCTTGAAGGTCACGTGCGTGCCCTTGCGGCCGTAGATCGAGAACGTGGGGTCGTTGCCGCCGCCCGACGGGACCGCGTGGACGGCGAAGTGCAGGCCGGTGTCGCTCGCGCCGACCTGGCGCGAGAAGTGGAACAGCGCGGGCATCGACACGCCGAAGCCCTGGAGCTGCGCGCAGGTGCCGCCGAAGAAGCTCGCCAGCATGGTGAGCCCGAGCGTCGTCAGGTTCCTCGACTCGCCGGGCGCGAGCGCGATGACCGCGTCGCAGTTGTCGAGCCCGCGCGCGGCCACGAGGTCCGTGACGGTCTGCACGTCGGCCGCCTGCAGGGTGCCTGCGGTTACGAGCGCCTCGGCCGAGCTCACGAGCGCGCGGCCGTAGTCGCCGAAGGTCGCGCCGTCCGGCAGCATGGCGATGGCGCCCCACACGAGCTCGTCGGCCGCGGCCGCCCCGAGGGCCGTGCGCACGCTCCACGACAGGCTCCCGATGATCTCGCCGTCGGCGTGCACCTCGCCGAACATGTCGTCGGGGCACACGGCGCTCGTGTTCGTGAGCACCCGCTGCTGGTTGCCGAGCGAGGCCTCGCCCATCACCGGATCGTCGTTGTTGGTGCACGCGAGGTAGTCCGCCACGCCCTCGTCGATCGCGCCCGAGAAGGGCGAGATGCCGTAGGAGGTCGTGTACGTCTGCCCGAGGTTGTAGCCGACCGCGTTGTGCGTGAGGTAGTGGCCGAACTCGTGCTTGAAGACGTCGGAGTCGTAGGCGAAGTCGTTCTGCGTGCCCTGCCCGATGGCGATGAGGTTCGGCGCGGCGTAGGCGCCGGTCTGGCCCATCTCGGAGAAGAAGGCGTTGTCGAGCGCCTGGCCGTTCTCCTGCGCGTTGGCGACCGCGGTGACCTTCCAGCTCGGCTGGTCGACGGGCACGCCGAGCGAGGCGGCGAAGGTCTTCATCGACGTCAGGTGATAGTAGAGGTTCACCTGCGCGAAGCCGTCGGTGCCGTCGTGCACGTCGGCGGGCGGGTCGTAGAGGAAGTTCGTGCCGTCGCTCGGCACGAGCGTCTGCTCGACCGTGTAGCCGTTCTGCGAGGTGCCCGACACCCAGTTGGTCACCTGCAAGAGGCCGCCCCAGCCGTTCAGGTACTGCGGGGTCGCCACGTCCATCTCGAGCAGCTCGACGTCGATCGGCACGGGCGTGTCGAGGGAGTTCTCCTCGTAGACGCGCCCGAGCGCGTCGCGCGCCAGCGCGCGCGTGCCGAAGAGCGCGCCCGTCGTGGCGTCGACCCAGTAGCGCGAGCCACCGACCGAGTCGCGCACGTCGAGCTGCCAGAGCAGCGTGCCGCCCCGCTCGGGCGACACGACGAGCGCGCTCCGCTCCGGCGCGGGCAGCGTGCGGGCGACCGCGGTCTCGAGCGCGACCTTCGCCGCGGCGACGTCGAGCGCCGGGGTCGTCGCGAGCGCGAGATCGCGCGCCACCGAGAGCACCACGCGCGTCACGTCGCCGTCGCGCCCGATGCCGACGACGACGCTCTGGCCGAGCACCGGCAGGCCGAGGTAGCGCTGCCCGTAGCGCACGACGGCCGAACCACCCGCGCCCCGCAGCGTGCGCGGCACGCCGAGCTCCACGCTCGCGAGGCGCAGGGCCGCGCCCTCCGCGGCGAGGTAGATCCGCGCCTTGTCCGTGGGCGCCCCCTCGGCGCGCACGGCGTCGTTCGGCTTGCCGGCGAGCCACTCCGAGCCGTCGGCCAGCGCCGTCGCGGACGTCGTGAGCAGAGCGAGTGCGGTCAAAGGAAGAAGCGTTCGCATGGGGACCTCGTGTGCGGCGACCGGCCGCTGCGGCGGCGCGCAGTGTACCCGCCTCCGTGCGCGCGCCGAAGTCGTAACCATGACACGCGAAGTCTCCAGTGTCGCAGTCGCGCCGCGGTCCCGCCCGCGCGCTCAGCTCGCGGCGGCTGCCACGCAAACGCGCACGACGGGGCCGCCGTCGCAGGTCGGGCACGCGGCGACGATGCGCGAGCCACACACGAAGCCGCTCGGGCAGTCCGCGTCGCGCTGGCACTCGTCGTCGGGGCCCGGTGCGGGCACCGGCTCCTCGGGCTGCGGCGGCTCGTTCGGAGGTACCGGCACGGGCGGCGGCTCTGCGAACGGTGGCGGCGCGGGCGCGCGTGGCATCACGAGCACCGAGCCGGGTGCGAGCGGCGTCGTGGGAAGCGAGGCGCGCGGCGCGGCGTGCGGGGCGCAGGCGCTCGAGAGCGCGGCGAGCGCGAGCGCGGGGAGCGCGAGTGCGAAGGTGCGGCAGAGGCGACGAGACATGGCATCCTCGATGGGGTGGGGCGGCTCGGCGCGCACGGCGCGGCACGCTCGGCGGAGCGCGCGGTCGGCCGGGGGTGCGCGCCGGCCAGGAGAGCACCAACGCCGCCCCACGCTCGGGGCTTACAGGTCGAGCGGTCCTCGACGCGCGGCGCCGCGCGCCCTACCTTGGCTCATCATGCTCCGCCCCCACACTCTGCTCTCGATCGGTCTCGTCGCGCTCGGCTGCACGTCGGAGCCACGCGTTCCGCCCGCCGGCACGTCGGCGGCTCCCCGCCCCGACCCGTCCGGGGCCGCGGCGTCGGTCGTGGCCCCACCGTCCGCGCCGAGCGCGACTGCCGCGCCGAGCGCGCCCGCGACGGGCGTGGCGGCGAGCGCGCTCGGCGACGGGGACGTCGCGCTCGCGCGCCGGCTCGTCGCCGAGGGCGCGCCGC
>JADLAB010000494.1 GCA_020848455.1 Polyangiaceae bacterium | reverse complement strand
GCGCGATGCTGGCGGCCCATGAGCAGCGTCTTCAGGAACGACATCCTCGCCGGCAAGGTGGCCTTCGTGACCGGCGGCGGCTCGGGCATCGGCAGGGGCATCACGCGCGCCATGATGGCCCATGGAGCGGACGCCGTCATCGTGGGACGCAACGCCGACCGGCTGGCGACGACGGCGCGCGAGCTCGGCGTCGAGACGGGGCGGGCGTGCCTCGCCCACGCCGCGGACGTGCGCGAGCCCGCCGCCGTGGAGGCCGCGATCGACACGGCACTCGCGGCCTTCGGGCGCATCGACGTCGTGGTGAACGGCGCCGCCGGCAACTTCCTCGCGCCCGCGGCGGGGCTCTCGTACAACGGCTTTCGCACGGTGATGGCGATCGACGCGCTGGGCACCTACAACGTGTGCAAGGCCGCCTTCGACCGCCGGCTGCGCGACCACGGCGGAAACATCATCAACGTGTCGGCGACCCTGCACTATGGCGCGACGCCGTTGCAGACCCACGCGGCCGCCGCCAAGGCCGCCGTCGACTCGCTGACGCGCAGCCTGGCGCTCGAGTGGGGCTCGCTCGGCATCCGCGTCAACGCCATCGCCCCCGGCCCCATCGGCGAGACGGAGGGCGTGAAGCGCCTGGCGCCCGGCGACATGGGCGCGCGCCTGCTGCGCACCATCCCGATCGGGCGCTACGGCACCATCGACGAGATCGCCAGCGTCGCGCTGTTCCTCGCATCGGACGGCTCGTCGCTCGTCAACGGCGCCGTCGTCGTCGCCGACGGCGGCGCGTGGCTCGGAGCCGCGCGGGTCGGCGCGATGCTCGACTGACGGCGCGATCCGCGCCCGCAGTCGGGACCGGCTGTACTACGCTCCGCGGGGCATCATGAGCGACGATCCGCTGGGCTGGGCCGGGCACTGCATCGCGGGCAGGTACCGCGTCGACGCGCTCGTGGACGAGGGCGGCTTCGCGTGCGTGTACCGCGGCCACCACCTCGAGCTCGACCATCCCGTCGCCCTGAAGTGCCTGCGCGTCCCGGCGACGCTCCGGCCCGCCGACCGCGAGCAGTTCCTCCATGCTTTCCGCGAGGAGGGCCGCCTCCTGCACCGGCTGTCGCGCGCGCACGCCGGCATCGTGCAGGCGCTCGACCTCGGGGCGGCCGAGTCGCCGCTCGGCGTGTGGACGCCCTACCTGGTGCTCGAGTGGCTCGAGGGCGAGACGCTCGAGCGGCTGCTGGCGCGGCGCAGCGCGGCCAAGTCCGCCTTCACGCTCGCCGAGGCCATGGCCGTGCTCGAGCCCGCCGTCGCGGCCCTCGACGTCGCGCACCGGCTCGGCGTCGCGCACCGCGACGTCAAGCCCGCCAACCTCTACGCGACCGAGATCGCCGGCCAGCGCGTCCTCAAGGTGCTCGACTTCGGCATCGCCAAGGTGATGCAGAGCCGCAGCATCACGGCCGCGCTCAAGGCGACCGCGCAGTCGTTCAAGGCCTTCACGCCCGAGTACGCCGCACCCGAGCAGTTCGACTCGCGCAAGCGCGCCAGCGGCACCTGGACCGACACCTACGCGCTCGGGCTCATCCTCACGGAGATGCTCGCGGGCCACCCGGCGCAACAGGGCGAGAACGCCGTCGAGCTCTCCGTGCGCGCGGCCGATCCGAAGGAGCGCCCCACGCCGCGCCACCACGGCGTCGCGGTGAGCGACGAGATCGAGCGCGTCTTCGCCCGCGCGCTCGCGGTCGAGCCGGTCGAGCGCTACGGGACGGCCGGCGAGCTGTGGCAGGCGCTCCGCGAGGCCGTGCGCCGGGGCGAGCGCGGCGCGGCGGTGCTCTTTCCCGAGGTGCTCGACACGCCGATCTCGCGCCGCGGCGGCCTCGCGCTCGACGCCGAGCCCGCCGAGGACGAAGGGGCGATCACCACCGAAGCGCTCGCCGACGACACCCTGGGCGTCGGCGACGAGGAGGCCGAGCCGCCGGGGCCGGCGCGCGCGGACGCGCCGCCGTCCGGTGCGCCGGCCGACACCCACGTCGCCGAAGGCGGCGGCCCCGGAGCCGAGGGCCCCGCGCGCCGCCGCCGAAAGCGCCGCCGCCCACCGGTCGGCGACGTCGCCGCGGCCTCGGTCGGCACCGGGCGTGGCGACACGAAGCTCGCGTCCGAGCGGCCCCCGGTCGCCAGGCGTCCGCTCGCGCGCACCGCCCCCGAGCCGGCACCGCCGGCCCGCGGCGCGAAGGCGCAGGAAGAGGCGGGCCGGCCCTGGCCCATCTACCTCGTCGCGCTCATGGTGGCGCTCGCGCTTGCCGCCGTCCTCTCGCGGGCGCTCGGCACCGACGAGCCCGCGTCCGACCCCGCGCCCGGCGCGAGCGCCGGAGCGAGCGGCGCGCCGCTGCAGCCACCGCCACGACCCGCGCCGCGACCGGGCCGGCGCTGACGAAAGGGCGCGCGCAAGCGTGTCGTCGCCGGCCGTCCGGCCGGAGTTGATTCCCTTACGTAAAGACATGGCACCGAGGTGGCGCGTGGTGGTAGGATCGCGTCGTGCGTGCGCGTCGCGCGCGCACCCTGCCGCCCAGGCGCGCGATCCGCGCCGGAGAGGCAGGCCGGCCTGGTCGGACGAGCCGCGAGGGGGGCGGTAAGGCTTGCCCGCGAAGCCCGATTGCCACTAGCACCCCGAGCCACTCCCCATGACCACACAGTCTCCCCTCTCGCCCACCGGCGCCGGCGCGCCGGCCGGCGGTCCGTTGCCGACCCAGCCGAAGAACCGCTCCGTCGCCGAGCGCGAAAGCGTCGTCATCCGCTTCTGCGGTGACTCGGGCGACGGCATGCAGCTCACCGGCACGGAGTTCACGCGCGTCACGGCGCTCGCGGGCAACGATCTGTCGACCCTGCCCGACTTCCCCGCCGAGATCCGCGCCCCCGCCGGCAGCATCGCCGGGGTGTCGGGCTACCAGCTGCAGTTCTCGTCGCGCGAGGTGTTCACGCCCGGCGACCAGCCGCACACGCTCGTGGCGATGAACCCGGCGGCCCTCAAGGCCAACCTCGCGGACCTCGTCCCGGGCGGCGCCCTCGTCGTGAACACCGGCGCCTTCACGAAGCCGAACCTGCAGAAGGCGGGCTACGAGTCGAACCCGCTCGAGGACGGCTCGCTCGCGCGCTACCACGTCCACCAGGTCGACGTCACCAAGCTGACGGCGCTCGCCCTGAAGGACACCGGCCTCTCCTCGAAGGAGATCGGCCGCTGCAAGAACTTCTTCGCGCTCGGCCTGGCCTTCTGGATGTACAACCGGCCGACCGAGCCCGAGATCGAGAGCATCAAGCAGAAGTTCGGCAAGAAGCCCGAGCTCGCCGACGCCAACATCAAGGCCTTCCTGGCCGGCTACAACTACGGCGAGACGGCGGAGATCTTCACCGAGAGCATCGAGGTCAAGCCTGCGCCCATCGCGGCCGGCACCTACCGCAACATCATGGGCAACTCGGCCACGGCCATCGGGCTCGTGACGGCCGGGCACCTGTCGGGCCTCGACATCTTCTTCGCGGGCTACCCCATCACGCCCGCCTCCTCGATCCTGCACGAGCTGTCGAACTACCGCGCCTACGGCGTGACGACCTTCCAGTGCGAGGACGAGATCGCCGCGATCGGCGCCGCCCTCGGTGGCTCCTTCGGCGGGCAGCTCGGCGTGACCGCCTCGAGCGGCCCGGGCATCGCCCTGAAGGGCGAGTTCCTGGGGCTCGCCGTGTCGCTCGAGCTGCCGCTCGTCATCATCAACGTGCAGCGCGGTGGCCCCTCGACCGGGCTGCCGACGAAGACCGAGCAGGCCGATCTCCTCCAGGCGCTCTACGGCCGCAACGGCGAGTGCCCCATCCCCGTGCTCGCCGCCATGACGCCGGCCGACTGCTTCGACGCGACCATCGAGGCGTGCCGGGTGGCCGTGAAGCACATGACGCCCGTCCTGCTGCTCACCGACGGCTACCTCGCGAACGGCAGCGAGCCCTGGCTCTTGCCGAAGAAGAGCGATCTGGCACCCATCGAGGTGAAGTTCCGCACCGACCCCACGGGCTACGAGGTGTACGAGCGCGACCCCGAGACGCTGGCGCGCGCCTGGGTGCGGCCGGGCACGCCCGGTCTCGCGCACCGCGTGGGCGGCCTCGAGAAGGACGCGCTCACGGGCAACGTGTCCTACGACCCGGTGAACCACGAGGTCATGTGCCAGACCCGCGCCGACAAGGTGGCGCGGGTCGCGCAGGGCTTCGGCAAGCTGCACCTGACGGGCCCCGACCACGGGGAGCTGCTCGTGTGCGGCTGGGGCTCGACCTACGGCGCGATCGCGCAGTCGGTCGAGCTCGCGCGTGCGGAGGGCCGCCAGGTGAGCCACGTGCACCTGCGCTGGCTCAACCCGCTGCACCGCGAGCTCGGCGCCCTCTTGAAGCGCTTCGACAAGGTGCTCGTGCCCGAGATGAACCTCGGCCAGCTCGTGAAGGTCCTGCGCGCGGAGTTCCTCGTCGACGCGCAGTCGTTCACCAAGGTGCAGGGCAAGCCCTTCACCGTCAGCGAGCTCAAGGCTCGCATCGACCAGCTGACGAGCCAGAAGGAGCGGTCATGAGCCACACGACGACGATGGAAGGCGCCGCCCCCATCAAGCTCACGCGCAAGGACTACGCGAGCGACCAGGACGTGCGCTGGTGCCCCGGCTGCGGGGACTACGCGATTCTGGCGCAGGTGCAGAAGGTCTTCGCGGATCTGCGCCTCGAGCGCGACAACACGGTGTTCGTCTCGGGCATCGGCTGCTCGAGCCGCTTCCCGTACTACATGAACACCTACGGCGTGCACAGCATCCACGGCCGCGCGCCGGCCATCGCGAGCGGCCTCAAGGTCGCGCGCCCGGAGCTCGCCGTCTGGGTCGTCACGGGCGACGGCGACGGGCTGTCGATCGGCGGCAACCACCTCATCCACGCCATCCGCCGCAACATCGACCTCAAGATCCTCTTGTTCAACAACCGCATCTACGGGCTCACGAAGGGCCAGTACTCCCCGACGAGCGAGCTCGGCAAGCGCACCGTCTCCACGCCGCACGGCGTGCCCGATCGGCCCTTCAATCCCGTCGCGGTCGCGCTCGGCGCGGGCGCGACCTTCGTGGCGCGCGCCTTCGACACCGACACCGACCACCTGCAGGCGATGCTGCGCCGCGCGCACGCCCACAAGGGCACGGCCTTCATCGAGATCTACCAGAACTGCAACGTCTTCAACGACGGCGCCTTCGAGCACCTCGCCGAGAAGAAGGTGCACGACGAGCGCGTGATCGCGCTCGAGCACGGCAAGCCCCTGCTCTTCGGGCCGGGCAAGTCGAAGGGCCTGCGCTTCGATGCGCACGGCCGCGCCACGGCCGTCGAGGTGGGCGACGGGCCGGGCCAGGTGCCGGTCGGCGCGATCGCCTGCCATGACGAGTCGGTCGACTCGGCGGGCTACGCCTTCGTGCTCTCGCAGCTCGACTACCCGACGAGCCCGGTGCCGATCGGGATCTTCCGCGCGGTCGAGCGCCCCACCTACGAGCAGACCGTGCGGGAGCAGGCGCGCAAGGTCGCACCCACGGGCGCGCGCAAGGACATCGAGACCCTGTGGCGCCAGGGCGACACCTGGGTCGCGGGCTCGGGCGGCGACGCCGAGTAGGCACCGGCACCGGAAACACGCTCGAAACAAGCGGCTGCTATCACCGGCAGGGTGAACGGCGCCGATACCGCTTGGATCCTCGTGGCGACGGCCCTCGTCATGTTCATGACGCCGGGCCTCGCGCTCTTCTACGGTGGCCTCGTCCGACGCAAGAACGTCCTGTCGAGCATCATCCACTCCTTCGCCGCGCTGCCGCTCGTGAGCCTGCAGTGGCTCGTGGTCGGCTACGGGCTCGCGTTCGGCACGACCCAGGGCGGCCTGTTCGGCAAGCCGGAGTTCTTCGGGCTCGCGGGCCTGTCGGGCGAGCTGCACGGCACGATCCCGCACCTGGCGTTCTGCGCCTACCAGCTCATGTTCGCGGTGATCACCCCGGCGCTCATCGCCGGTGCCTTCGCCGAGCGCATCCGCTTCCTCGCGTACGCGCTCTTCGTGCCGCTCTGGGCGACCCTGGTCTACGACCCGGTCGCGCACTGGGTGTGGGGCGACGGCGGCTGGCTCGCCAAGCTCGGCGCGCTCGACTTCGCGGGCGGCACCGTCGTGCACCTCACGGCCGGCATCTCCGCGCTCGTGTGTGCGCTCGTCATCGGCAAGCGCGTCGGCTTCCCGCACGAGCGCCACGTGCCGCACAATCTCACGATGGCCCTCACGGGCGCGGGCATCCTGTGGTTCGGCTGGTTCGGTTTCAACGCCGGCAGCTCGCTCGCCGCGGACGGCCTCGCGTCGGTGGCGCTCATCAACACGCACTTCGGCGCGGCCGCGGGCGCGTTCGGTTGGCTCGTCATCGAATGGATCCACCGGGGCAAGGCGACGGCGCTCGGCATCGCGTCGGGCCTCGTCGCGGGCCTGGTCGCCATCACGCCCGCGGCAGGCTTCGTCGCCCCGTGGGCCGCCACGGTCATCGGCGCCACGGCCTCGGGCGTCTGCTACCTCGCCGTCCTCGCCAAGGAGCGGCTCGGCTACGACGACAGCCTCGACGCCTTTGGCATCCACGGCGTCGGCGGGCTGTGGGGTGCGCTCCTCACGGGCGTCTTCTCCGACACGGCCGTGAACCCGAAGGGTGCGGATGGGCTCATCCGCGGTCGCCCGGAGCAGCTGCTCGCGCAGCTCGCGTCGATCGGCGCCGTGGCGGTCTACTCGGCGCTCGTCACCTTCGTCCTCTTGAAGGTGCTCGACAAGCTCGTGGGGCTGCGACCCAAGCCGAACGACGAGCGCGAGGGACTCGACGCCGTCGAGCACGGCGAGAGCGGCTACGGGTGGTGACCCCCGCGGCGCCAACCGCCGTTCGCTGCCCCGGGGGCGGAGAGGCGCGCAGGCGCGCCCGCCCGCGTCAGCCCCCCTCGGGCGCCTCGAGCAGCACGTACTCGCCGCGCACGGGGTCGTAGTCGAACACCTCGCCCGTCGACAGGTTGAAGACCCAGCCGCTCAGCCGCAGCTTGCCCGCTTCGAGGCGCCGAGCCACGAACGGGAACTCGCGCAGGTTCTCGAGCTGCGCGAGCACGTTCTCCTCGACCGCCGCGGTGATGCGCGCCTCGGGCGAGAGGTGCAGGTAGCGCTCCTCGATGACCCGCCGCACGTTGCCGGCCTGGGCGAGCCAGCGCGCGAGGAAGGGCAGGCCCGCGGCGCGCTCCGGGTGCAGGATGGCCTCGATGGCGCCGCACTGCGTGTGGCCGCACACGATCACGTCCTCGACCCCGAGCACCTCGACGGCGTACTCGATGGACGCCGCCGTGCCGCCCGGTAGATCGGGGTGCGGGATGATGTTGCCGGCGTTGCGCACGACGAAGAGCTCGCCGGGCGGCGCCGCGGTGATGAGGTTCGGCACCACGCGCGAGTCGGAGCACGTGACGAACAGGGTCTCGGGCTGCTGCCCCGAGGTGGAGAGCTGCTCGAAGAGCTGCCGGTGCGTCGCAAAGTAGCCGCTCTGGAAGGAGTGGAGGCCGCGGACGAGCTTCTGCATCGGTCCACCAATCTAGTACGGCCCGCGGCCCGGCGCGCGGTCCACCGACGCGCGGGAGCGCGGCACATGACCGCAGTCAGGCGCGGGGTGCGGGGCCAGCGCGAGCGGCCTCGCCCGAGCTCCAGCACCGGCCTCTGCCCGACCCGCGTCGGACGAAACGGCGCCCTCCCCGCAGGCGCGTACGTGCGTGCACTCCGCGTGGGATCCACGCTCCGGCTTCCGGGGCCTGAAGCCTGGAGCCCGAAGTCTGAAGCCTGCTAGGACCGCTCGCCGACGCACTGCGGGCAGTCGTCGGCCCGCACGAGGCCCACGCGCTGCAGGCCCGCGAACAGGAAGCAGCCCGCGCACCAGCCGAGACCGGCCTCGAGGCTCGCGAACACGGCCACCATGGCGACGAGCGCAGAGCCGGCGGTCGCGGCGGCCGACTCGGGGCCGGCGAACAGGAGCACGCTCGCGGCGATGGTGCAGGTCGCCCCCACGCCCTGCGCGAAGCGCTTCGGCTTGCCCGGCACCGGGCGCGCGCTCCACAGCCGGCCTGCGGTCCACATCGCGAGACGCGCGAGCGGGCTGAAGCGCGGACCCCAGCCGACCCGCAGGAGGAAGCCCACGGCGAGGACCGGCACGAGCCACGTCTGACCGGTGGCGAGCGCCACGGCGAGGGTCAGCGCCACGACGGAGGCCACCAGGCGGGCGGCTCGCTCGTTGACGCGCTCGGGGAAGGAGAAGTGCAAGGACGCGCTCGACATCGGGGCCTCCGGAGCGGGCGCCGGGGCGCGCCGCATCAGCATCACGGATGCCGTTCAGTATAGTGAACGCGTCCACCCGGTCAAGCGAACGTTCACGATCGTGAACGTCACGCACCCGGCGAGGCGCAGGCCTGGATGAAGTGCGTGCGCGGCCGGATCGTGGTCCAGCGCTCGAGGATGGCGCGCGTCTCGGGGTCGGCGTGGCGCAGCTTGCCGAAGAGGTAGTCCTGGATGCCCTTGTGCACGGCGCAGAGGTGGCTCTCGCGCATGCGCCCGAAGATCGAGCCCTGCGTCGCGTAGCTGTGGACGGGGCACACGCCGCAGTAGGGATTGTAGGTGCAGCTGGTGCAGTCGGGCTGGCCGTCGAGGTTCGAGGCGACGACCATGGCGCGCACGGTCTCGTGGGTCATGAGCTCGCGGTAGCGGGTCTCGCCGGCCTGCCCGATGGCGAAGAAGCCGTCGCCCATGCGCCCGAGCATGCGTCCCTCGTCGCAGGTGTAGATGCGACCGTCGAAGTCGTAGGCGAGCTGGCCGATGGCGGCGCCGCAGGGGTTGCGGATGTCGAGGTAGTTCGGGTCCTCGCCCGAGAGGATCTTCGTCAGGAAGAGCGCGGCGAAGCGCTCGAGCACCTGCTCGCCCTTGCGGTTGAGCTCGAGGATGTAGTCGACCGCCTCGCGGTAGAAGGCCAGGTACTCCTCGACCTCGTAGCCCACGCGGTGCCCGGTCTTCGCCGCGAAGCCGAAGGGATCGAGCGGGCGCAGGAAGATCGCCCGGCAGCCGAGCCCGAGGTAGGTGTCGACGATGGCACGCGGGTGCGCGAGCGCCTCGCGCGTCAGCGTGATGAGCGCCTCCACGTGGTAGAGCACGGGATCGAGCCCCATCGCGGCGTAGGCCTCGTTGATGCGCGCCATCCAGCGCGCCGCGGCCGCGTAGGCGCCTGTCTCGCCCGTGGGGACCGCCTGCGAAGCGCCCGCGCTCCGCACGAGCGGGAGCTTGCGCTGCCGGTCGTGCAAGGCCGGCGGGCCGTCGATGGAGGTGCAGATCTGCACGCGCTTGTCGAGCAGGTAGGCGAGCTTGTCCTCGTCCATGAGCGACAGGTTCGAGACCATCGTGAACTCGAGCTGCTTGCCGTGGGCGCGGTTCTTCTCTTCGGCGTACTCGACCACGTGGCGGATGACGGGGAAGTTCACGAGCGGCTCGCCGCCCTGGAACTCGATGGTCACGCTCGGCGAGGTCGAGCAGAGAATGGTGTCCACGACGCGCTCCGCCGTCTCGGGCGTCATGTCGGTCTCGGTCGCGTCCATGTCGGCGCGCGAGGCGTGGCAGTACACGCAGGTCTCGTTGCAGCGCAGCGTGACCACCATGATGTGGAGGTTCGGCCCGTAGTCGAGGAAGCGCTTGCGGGCGCGCAGCCGCTCGACCATGCGCTCGCCCGCCGCCGCGTCGTGCACGAAGTGCGCGGCGCGCAGCCGCTCGTGGAGGAGCGAGTCCTCTGCGACCTCGCCGCGGAAGAGCTCCGCGAGCTCGGCCTCGGTCACGAAGACGTGGTCGCCCGCCTGGTTCGTGAGCAGGACCTCGCCCGCCACGGGCCGAAAGCGCAGCGGCACGAGCCAGCGCGGAGCCTGCGGCCGGGCGCCGAGCTTGCCGAGCTGGACGAGGCGCGGCGCGTTCACGCGACCTCCAGGGCGGTGGCGCCCACGGCCTCGACGGCGGTGGCGTCGGCCGCACGCTGCCCCGTCGCCCCGGGCGGGAGGGGCACGAACTCGTCCCAGCCGAAGGCTGCCGGGTACTCGCGCCACGGGCCCTCGCAGCGCGCGCGCGCGCCGCAACCTTCGCACGGTGGGCCGTGGGCCTTGCCGTCGCCCTGACGCCAGGAGGAGTAGTCGAAGGCGGCGCCGTCGAGATCGACGACCGTGGTCTCGGGGATGGCGTCCTCGACCGCGAGATCCTCCATGCCGCGCAGGAAGCAGAGCGGCACGGCCTCGGTGACGAGGCGCATGCCGGCCTCGCGGGCGGCCGCGCGCGCCGCGGCGATGGGCGCGACGACCTCGGGCAGGCGCGGCACGACCTCGGCGAAGAGCTCCGCCGCCGTGCCGACCGGATGGACGAAGGCGAGCTGCGCGGTCGGCACGCCGAGCGACGCGAGCAGCCGCACGAGCGCGGGCAGATCGCCGAGGTTGTCGCGCACGACGACGCTGTTGGTCACGACCGGGAGGCCGCTCGCCACGGCGTTGCGGATGCCCGCCACCGTGTCCTCGTAGCTCCCCGGGGCGCGCGTGAGCGCGTCGTGCACGGCCGCCGTCGAGCCGTGCAGCGACGGCGACAGCTCGGTCGCGCCGGCGCGGGCGAGCTTCTCGACGGCCTCGGGGTAGCGCAACATGCGGCCGTTCGTCTGGATCTGGATCGGGTGGAAGCCGAGCTTCTTCGCGGCCGCGACCAGGCGCGGCAGATCGCGGTGCAGCGTGGGCTCGCCGCCGGTGAGGACCAGCGAGCCCGTCTCGGGGCGCACCGCGGCGAGGCGTCGCACGAGCTCCGCGTACGAGACGGCCCCACAGGCGCGGCGCTTCTCGCCCTGGGCGCAGAAGACGCAGCGGTTGTTGCAGGCGAAGCCGACCTTGACGTCCGCGCGAGAGGGCTGCACCGACCAAGGGTGTCACGCGCCCCGGAGCGGTGGCAAGGCGAAGGCGTACGTCGCGTCACGGAAGGCTCACGTCGTGCCGCCGTCGGCGCGCCCCGCCCGACGCGACGCGACGCGGGGAGCACGTGCGAAACCGCACGGCACGAGCTCGCCCGCGCGTGCCGAGGATCGAAGCGATTTCCGGCGCCGCGCGGGAGGTTCTTTGCCGGCGCGCGCGTAACACGACTAAAGTCCGTGTCGATCGACCTGCGCTCGCCCGCGGGCGTTGCTCGAGAAAAGGGAGAGATGATGATGGCGTCAGTCAAGAGCGTTGGCCTGCCCCTCGCGGCGTTCGTCGCAACCACCGTGTGCCTCGCGTCCCAGGCGTTCGCGCAGCAGCCGCCACCGGCGGACCCGGCACCGGCACCGGCACCGGCGCCCGCGGCAGCGCCCGCGCCCGCGCCCCAGACCGTCGTCGTGCTGCAGAACGGCTCCTCGATCAACAGCCCCGGGCTCGTGGCCGGCGGCGGCGTGATGATCGGCCTCGGCGGCCTCGGCCTCATCATCGGCATCCCGGTGACGATCGCGGGCGCAGCCGTCAACAACGCCTGCGACACGCTCGACGTCAGCGGCGCGTGCAAGGCCTCGGGCGTGAGCACGACGCTCGCCGTCGGCATCACGATGGACGTGCTCAGCGCCGGCATGATCGCTGGCGGCATCGCCATGGTCGTCATCGGCTCCCAGCCCGCGACCGCGACCGCGGCCGAGCGCGATCCGCTCCTGCCCGAGGTACGCCTCGGAGCGGGCAACGCCCAGGCGAAGTGGACGTTCTGAGCGCCTGATGGCGCGGGAGCGCACCGGGCGCGGTTCCCGGTGCGCGTCGCGTTCGATGCCGAGGACGCTCGTCGTGGCCAGCACCGCGCTCGCGGCCGCGCTCGCCTGCGCGGCCGCGAGCGGTTGCTCGAGCGGGGGTCCCGGCGGTTCACCCACCACGGCGAGCGGCTCGGGCCGCTCCGCGACGGCGTCGGGCCCGCCGAGCTCCGCCGCGAGCGGCTCGGCGCCCGCGACCTCGAGCCCCGCGCCGGGCACGGCCGCCGTCTCCGCCGCGGCTCCCGTCGACTGGGCGGCGGTCCCGCGCACGCCCCCCGCGACCCTCGAGGCGCTCCTGCCGACGACGGCCGCCGGCTTCGCCCGCAAGAGCAGCGCGAGCGAGGCGGCCGGCAGCGGCGCCGAGGCCCGCACCGAGGCGAGCGCCGAGTACGCGGGCCCCAAGGAAGCGACCCTCAGGCTCGTCGTGCAGGACAACCCGCTGCGCGCCGAGGACATCCTCTCCGAGCGGAGCGGGAGCTTCCGCGGCCACCCGATCGTCGGAGCCGAGGAGAGCTCGGACGAGGCCGACTTCGCCATCGTGGTGGCCGGGCGCTTCGTCGTCATCGCGCGCGGCGCGAACGTGACGCTCGCGGCCCTGCGCGAGGCCGTGGGCAAGCTCGATCTCGACAAGCTCGCGGCGTGGCGCCAAAGTGCGCCTCCGTGAGCGAGCCAGCACCCACGCCCGGTGCCGCCCTGCGGGCGGTCGACCCCTTCGACCTGCCGCACGCCGAGGCCGCACGGCTGCTCGCCGGCGACGTGCCGATCTACCTGCCGGTCAACCCGGTCGAGTACCACGGCCCGCACCTCTCGCTCCACAACGACCACCTCGTGAGCCTCGGGCTCGGGGCCGATCTGCACGCCGCGCTCGGGCTCGGCGCCTCGGTTCCCTGGCTCGTCGCGGCGAGCCTCGAGGCCGGGGTCGAGCCCTGCCCGGGCCCGGGCTCGCGCGCGACGCCCTACCGCGAGCTCCGGCGCATGGTGGTCGAGGCGTGCGAAGCGCTCGCCGGCCTCGGCGCGCGGCGGGTCGTGCTGCTCACCTTCCACGGGGCGCCTCTCCACGCGCTCGCGCTCGACGCGGGCGTGCGGGTGCTCGAGGCGCGGGGCGCGCGGGCGATCCAGCCCCTCAACGTGCTCATGCACGAGATGCTGAGCTTCGATCCGGGCGACTTCGCGCCGGCCTTCGCGCACGTCGCCGACGAGGCCACGCGCGCGGCGATGATCGCCGGGCTGCCGGGCGACTTTCACGCGGGCTTCTTCGAGACCTCGATGGCGCTCCACTACGCGCCGCGCTCCGTCTCGCCGCTCTACCGGGAGCTGCCGCCGTGTCCGGCCATCCGCCCCGACCCGGCGCTCGCGACGCTCGGGCGGCTCGCGCGCGCGGCGGGTCGCGAGCGGCTCGCGCGCGAGCTCGACTTCGGCGCGCTCGGCCGAGGCTGGGGCGCGCTCGACCCCTTCCCCGGCTACACCGGCCAGCCGCGCCACGCGACCGCCGCGGCGGGTCGGCTCTTCGCGACCCACATCGTGAGCCGCTACGCCGCCGCAGCACGCGCGGTGTTCCACGGCGCACCGACACCGCGACCCATCATGCGCTGGGTCGAGTGGCTGTCGCTCGGCGGAGCGGTCCCGGGCCTGCCACCGACGCGCGCCGCCCGCACCGCGCCGCGGTGACGCGGCCTGCCGTGCCGCTACGAGGACCGCGTGAGCCGCACCGAGGGACCCGTCGACAAGGCGCGCATCCGACTCGCCCTGCTCGGGCAGGAGCGGGCGGTGGAGCTCGACGTGCCCGTCGGGCGGCGCCGCGTCGGCGAGCTCCTGCCCGTGGCGCGGGCCCTCGCGAGCGCCGTCACGCGCTTCGCCACCGAGCACGCCGAGGCCGAGGGCCGCGCGGTGAGCTGCCGGGCCGGCTGCAGCTCGTGCT
>JADLAB010000493.1 GCA_020848455.1 Polyangiaceae bacterium | reverse complement strand
CGCGCGCGCAGGGGACGCGCCGCCCCCGACCGCCGAGCCCAATTTGCACCCACTGAGCGCGTAGGAACGGCCAAGTTCGTGGAAACGAGGTCCCCCTTAAAGTGGAAATGATGTCTTGATCCCTTCCACCCGCGCACGCGCGCGCTCACGCCCTCGCACCCGCTCACGCGCACGCTCACGCTCACGCTCACGCTCACGCTCACGCTCACGCGCACGCGCCCGCACGCGCTCACGCGCCCGCTCACGCCCCCCGCACCCGCGCCCGCGCGGCGTGCGCCCGCGCGGCCGGAGCGTCCTCGCCGGGGTCCAGGCGCTGCTGACCCGGGGCGCGTTCCTGTCGCTGCTCGTCAAGCACAACGAGCTGTTCCCGGCCATGCGGCCCGCGTTCAAGACCGCAAGCGGCGTTCGGACGACGCCGACCCTACCCTCGACGACCACGCGTAACACGTGCGCAGACCTGGGCTTCCGTGACTGCGACGGGTCGTCTAAGCTCATCCGCTGAAAGGACACGGAGAGGAACGACGATGACGCGACATCACCACGCGACCGTATGCAGTTTCGCCCTGATCCTGCTGGCGCTCACGGCGTGCAACGGAAAGAAGCAGGAGGAGTACGTCAAGAGCCTGAGAGCGGATCTCCCGGCATCGTGCACGTATTCCCCGAGCGACACCACCCTGATGGTCGACTGCGATGGGAAGGCGGGCCTCGACAAGTTGGCGGACAAGTTCGTCGCGGACTGCCAGAAGATCAAGGACGCGGGATGGACGGGGATCGTGGTGAACATCGACCACGGCAAGGAGATGCATGCAGCCGGTGGTCTCGATCCACTCGGCAACTGCAACCTCAAGAAGTGACCGAGCGCCGCGCGGACTGCGGCGTCCGCCCCTGCCGGCGTCGCGCGCGCGCTCGGCGCCGCGGACGCGCTCGCCCGCAGCCGCGGTCTCCACGGTCGGCAGCCAGCAGCCTGCCGGGAGAGCTGTGTGCGGCACATGCCACCGGCTGCGTACATCTTGCACGCATCGAGCGGGATCAGCCCTTGCCGAGCACCACGGCGATGACGAGCACGACGACCACCGCGAGCGCCACCGCGGCGAATTTCCAGTCACGCTCACGTGTCCAGATGGCAAGCAGGGCGATGACGCGGACCATCGGCGTCATGCCGAGCACGACGACGCCCAGCGCGGTGAGCAACGCGCCGGGATCGCGCTCCGCGAAGATGGAGAAGAGGGGCACGCCGGGGGCCTGCGCTTGCCCGGAGACCAGGTGGACGGTGACGCCGGCGGCCATGAGCGAGCTGGCGATCACCAGGCCGGCACGCAGGACGAGCTGCACGACGCGGTGCTCACCTCGGGAGGTCGACTCGGCGGCCGTCCGCGGCGGCGCACTCGCGTCGGTCATCGGATCCACCCAGCGCCCTTGAGGAGCATCTCCAGCGCCACGCCGACCAGGACGACCGCGAGCACGTAGCGCAGCGCCTTGGGGTGCACGGTCTGGGCCAGGCGCGAGCCGGCGAGCGAACCGGCGACGACACCGAGCGCCACCGGCGCCGCGAGCGTCGGGTGGACGTAGCCGCGCGTGAAGTACACGACCAGGCTCGTCACCGCCGTCACGCCGATCATGAAGTTGCTCGTTGCCGCGGCGACGCGGATGGGCACCCGCATTCCCAGGGTCATCGCCGGGACCTTGAGGAAGCCGCCACCCACGCCGAGCATGCCGGAGACGGCGCCGGCTAGCAGCGCGATGGAGCCGCCGACGGCGAGGCGCTCGGCACGGTAATGGACGGGCTGTCCCTCTCGCTGGTCGAAGTACGCGCCGGCAAGGGCGCCGCGCTCCTCGTAGCCGTGGGCCCCTACCGCGGAAGCCCCGCCCGACGGCGCGCTCTTCTTTGCCGCGTCTCGCCCGATGATCATCAGCACGGAGGTGACGACGAGCATGAGTCCGAAGGCCACCTGCAGCACCGCGACCGGTACCAGCACGGCGACCAGGCCGCCCGTGATGCCGCCGACGGTGGTGGTGACCTCCAGCGCCATGCCCAGGCGCATGTTGGCGAGGCCGGAGCCGACGTAGACGCTGCCCGCCGCGGTGGAGGTGGCGATCACCGAGACGAGCGACGTCGCCACGGCGATGCGCACGTCGATGCCGAAGCCGAGCGAGAGGATGGGCACCACGATGACGCCGCCGCCGATGCCGACCAGCGCGCCGAGCACACCTGCCGCGACGCCCACCAGGGCCAGGAGCAGCATCATCGAGAAGGTAAGGGTCAGGGAAACCCGCCTCCGTGTCCGGGTGGCGCCTACTTAGCAGCTCCGCCGCCACGTTGCGAGGCAGGCGCCCGGCTCGTGACGCGCACGGCTCGCGCACCCGCCCACGCTCACGCGCACGCTCACGCCCCCGCACCCGCGCCCGCACGCACCCGCGCGGCCGGAGCGGCTTGATCGAGCGCCTGCCGTGAACTATGCCTCCTCCGAATGAACCCGCATTCACCTTCTGGGCGCAAGCCTCAGAGGCTCAAGCAGCGGCTGCGTGAGGCGGCCGACACGGCCATCCTCGAGGCGGCCGAGGCGGTGCTGCTCGAGCGCGGGCTCGAGGCCCCGATGGAGGCCATCGCGGCGCGCGCCGGGGTCGCCGTCGGGACGCTCTACAACCATTTCCGGGACCGCCAGGCGCTCGTCGCGGCGCTGCTCGCGCACCACCGCGCGCAGTCGCAGGCCGAGGTCGAGGCGGCCGCGGCCCGCACCGCGGGCGAGCCCGTGCGCGCCCAGCTCCTCGCCGTGGTCCAGGCGCTGCTGTCCCGGGGCGCGTTCCTGTCGCTGCTCGTCAAGCAGAACGAGCAGTTCCCGGCCATGCGGCGCCGCAGCGAGGTGCGCGCACGCACCGTGAAGCTCTTCGGGCCGGTGCTCGAGCGCGGCCGGCGCGCGGGCGCTCTCGCGGACGACCCGGACGGGCTGCAGCCGGTGGCGCTGCACGGGCTCCTGCGCGCCTTCTTCACCCTGTCCGCCGACGAGCCGCGGCGCTTCCCCGGCACGCGCGTGGCCGAGGTCGTGGTCGACGCGTTCCTGGTGGGTGCCAGCGTCCGGAAGGGTCGAGCTTGAGCCGGCCACCGACCAACAAGTGGGTGGTCGCCCTGTCGGTCACCTTCGGCACGTTGATGGGCGCCATCGACGCGTCCATCGTCAACGTCGCGCTGTCGCAGATCCGCGGCGCCGTCGGCGCCACGGTGCAGGAGATCACCTGGATCAGCACCGGCTTCGCCATCGCCACCGTCATGGTGATGCCGCTCACCGGCTTCTTCGGCCGGCTGTTCGGCCAGAAGAAGGTCTACCTCGCCTGCCTGGCGCTCTTCGTCGTCGGCTCCACGCTCTGCGGCTTCGCCTGGAACCTGCCCTCGCTGGTGGTCTTCCGCGCCATCCAGGGCTTCGGCGCCGGCGCGCTCCAGCCGACCGAGCAGGCGATCCTGCGGCAGACCTTCCCGCCGAAGGAGCAGGCCATGGCGATGGCCCTGTTCGCCATGGCGGTGATGATCGGGCCGGCCCTCGGCCCCACGCTCGGCGGCTTCATCGTCGACAACTTCCACTGGTCGTGGATCTTCTTCATCAACGTGCCCGTGGGCATCCTCGGGTTCTTCTTGGTCACGCGCTTCGTGCAGGAGGACGAGGACCTGAAGCAGAAGGCGCGCGTCGAGGCCGAGCAGCAGCGCCGCCACATGGACTGGCTCGGCATCGCCCTTTTGTGGGTGTCGCTCATCTCGCTCCAGTACGTGCTCGAGGAGGGCCAGGCCGACGACTGGTTCGACTCGCCCGTCATCGTCGTCGTCACGCTCGTGTCCGTCTTCTCCATGGTCGCGTTCGTCGTCCGGGAGCTGACGGCGGTGGCCCCGGCCGTGAACCTGCGGCTGTTCCGCGACCGCGCCTTCGCGTTCGGCACGCTCGCCAGCGGCGGCATGTTCGCCGTGCTGATGTCCGGCATGTTCCTCTTGCCGCTGTTCATGCAGGAGCTGCTCGGCTTCAGCGCGACGCAGTCGGGCCTCGCCCTCATGCCGCGCACGCTCGTGATGCTGGCCTGCATGCCCATCGTGGCGCGCGTCTACCGCTACACCTCGCCCGCCGTCCTCGGCACGCTCGGGATCCTGGTCAACGCCTACGGCCAGTACACCCTCTCCGGCCTGACGCTCGACTCGAGCTCGGGCCACATCACGTTCGCGCTCGTGCTCCAGGGCGTGGGCATGAGCATGATGATGGTGCCGCTGCAGACGGTGGCCCTCTCGACCATCCCGCGCGAACGCATGGCGGACGCCACCGGGCTGAGCTCGCTCGTGCGCCAGATCGGCGGCTCCTTCGGCGTCGCCGCCTTCGCCACCATCCTGGCGCGCAGCTCGGTCGGCGCGAGCGCCGCCCTGCGCGCCCACCTCGTCGTCGAGCGCCCGGAGGTGCAGGCGCGCCTGCTCGGCGCGGAGGCCTCGATGCTGGCGCGCGGCATGGACCCGACGACGGCCCACGGCGCCGCCTCCCGGGCCTTCGCCGGCACCGTCGCGCGCCAGGGCACGGTGCTCGCCTTCGACCACCTGTTCGTGCTCGGGGCCGTGTGCTTCGCGCTGGTGATCCCCCTCATCCTCATGCTCCGCCGCCCAGCCCAGAGCGCCGGGGCGCCCGTTCACGTCGAGATGGAATGACCATGAGCACCACCACCAACGTCGCAGAGCCGCCCGTCGAGGCGAAGGGTCGCCCGGCCGCCCCAGCGCACCCGCAGTCGAGCGAGGCGAAGGCGGAGGCCACTGCCGCGCGCTCCAAGAGCGGCCGCCGCCGGGTGTTCGTCATCCTGGCCATCGGCGCGCTCGCCATCGCCGGCTACCTCGTGTTCCACGTGCTCGGCGCCCATCGCCAGAGCACCGACGATGCCCAGATCGAGGCGGACGTCGTCGCGGTCGCGCCCCGCATCAGCGGGCTCGTCGCGGTGGTTCGGGTCGGCGACAACGCCGCCGTCAAGAAGGGCGACGTGCTCGTCGAGCTCGACACCTCCGAGCTCGCGGCGCGCTGCAAGCAGGCCGAGGGCGAGCTCGCGGCCGCGAAGGCGCAGTCGGCCGCAGCCGAGGCGCAGGCGCAGGTCGCCGAGGCCGGGGCGCGCGGTGGGCTCTCGACCGCGCAGGCGCAGGTGTCGACGTCGCTCGCGCAGGTGAGCTCGGCCGACGCGCAGATCGCCGCGGCACAGGCGCAGCTCGCGCGCGCGCAGGCGGACGTGCGCCGCTACGCCGCCGATCTCGACCGCACGCGCACCCTGCGCAAGTCGGACGCGGTGTCCGCGGAGGCGCTCGACAACGCGCAGGCGGCCTTCGACGCGGCGCAGGCCGGCCTGACGGCGGCGCAGGCCCAGCTGCGCGCGGCGGCGGAGGCGCGCGGCGTGGCGCAGAGCCGCGTCGCCGAGGCGCACGGCGTCCTCGACACGAACACCCCCGTCGACGCGAAGGTGGCGGCGGCGCGCGCGGCGGCGGAGCTCGCGGCCGCGCGGGTCACGACGGCGGAGGCGGCGCTCGAGCTCGCGCGCCTGTCGCTCTCCTACGCGACGGTGACGGCTCCGGCCGACGGCCTCGTGTCGAAGCTCACCGTCCACGCGGGGCAGCTCGTCTCGCCGGGCATGGCCATCGGGGAGCTCGTGCCGTTCGACACCTACGTCGTGGCGAACTTCAAGGAGACCCAGGTCGGCGAGATGAAGCCGGGGCAAGCGGTCGATCTCGAGGTGGACGCCTTCGGCGGGCGCACCTTCCACGGCGTCGTCGACAGCCTGTCCGGGGCCACCGGGTCGCGCTTCTCGCTCCTGCCCCCGGACAACGCCTCGGGCAACTTCGTCAAGGTGGTCCAGCGTATCCCCGTGCGCATCCGCTGGGCGGACGCGTCGCCCGACGTGGCGCTCCGCCCCGGCATGTCGGTGGCCGTCACCGTGCACACCGACGCGTCATGATGAAGCACATCCTCGTCGCG
>JADLAB010000492.1 GCA_020848455.1 Polyangiaceae bacterium | reverse complement strand
CTCTCGACCGAGATGGGCGAGCTGCAGGAGCGCATCACCACGACGACCAAGGGCTCCATCACGAGCGTGCAGGCGATCTACGTGACCGCCGACGATCTCACCGACCCGGCGCCCGCCACCACCTTCGCGCATCTCGACGCCACGACCGTGCTGTCCCGCGCCATCAGCGAGCTCGGCATCTACCCCGCGGTCGATCCGCTCGACTCGACCTCGACGATGCTCGACCCGCTCATCGTCGGCGAGCGGCACTACCGCGTCGCGCGCGGCGTGCAGCGCACCTTGCAGAAGTACAAGGACCTCCAGGACATCATCGCGATCCTCGGCATGGACGAGCTCAGCGAGGACGACAAGCTCGTCGTCGCCCGCGCCCGCAAGATCCAGAAGTTCCTGTCGCAGCCCTTCTTCGTCGCCTCGCAGTTCACCGGACGCCCCGGCAAATTCGTCAAGCTGAAGGACACCATCGACGCCTTCGAGCAGATCCTCGCGGGCGAGCTCGACCACGTGTCGGAGCAGGACTTCTACATGGCCGGCGGCATCGACGAGGTGAAGGCGCGCGCGAGCGGCAAGGAGAGCTAGCCGATGGCCCACGACGGCAGCCTGATCCGGCTCGAGATCGTGACCCAGAAGGGCATCGCCCTCGCGGAGGACGTGGAGGAGGTCATCGCGCCGGCCGTGGGCGGCAGCTTCGGCGTCCTGCCGGGGCACCTGCCCCTGCTCGCCGCACTCGACGTAGGCGTCCTGCATTACCGCAAGGGCGGCAAGCTCGTCGACGTGGCCATCGCCAACGGCTTCGTCGAGGTCCTCGACGACCGGGCCGTCATCCTCACCGACCGCTTCGCCCTGCACGACGACGTCGACGTGCTGGCGGTGCGCGAGCGCCTGAAGGAGGTCGACGAGGAGCTCGAGGCCTGGGAGGGGGAGCTCGCCGCGCCCGAGCGGCTGGCGCTGGTCGAGGAGGAGCAGTGGCTCGCGGCCGAGCTCGAGCTCATCGGCGACCCGCCGCGCTCCCACGTGCTCGAGCCGAGTCGCCAGGTCGACTACACGGGGCTCTTCCCGGGCGAGGCACCGGCGGGCGAGGGGGCCCTCGGGCCCGAAGACGCCGGCGCCGACGAAGCGCCCGCGGAAGAGGACGAGAAGGACTGACCCGCCCCGGCGCGACCGAGCGTGTCGGAGCGCCCCGTCCTCGACGCGACTCGGGGCGCCGCGTCCGCCACGACTCGGCGTGCGTCCCCGCGCGCGTCCCCGCCCGGCGCGTGCTAGGTCACAGGGACGCGGCTCGACCCCGCAGCGTCGAGCCCGGCTCCTCGCGCGCGACCCGGCGCGCTTGGCCGACCTCGTCCCCATGATCGCCCCCGAGACCGTCGCCGCCGTCAAGGAGCGCACGAACATCGTGGCGCTCATCGGCGAGAACACGCGCCTGCAGAAGCGCGGGCGCAGCCACGTCGGCCTCTGCCCCTTCCACAAGGAAAAGACGCCCAGCTTCCACGTCAACGCGGAGCGCGGCTTCTTCCACTGCTTCGGCTGCGGCGTCGCAGGCACCGCCGTCGACTACCTCATGAAGCTCGAGGGGCTCGACTTCCCCGAGGCCGTGCGGTCCCTCGCGGAGCGCTGCGGCGTGGTGGTGGAGGAGAACCGCACGCCCGTGGAGCGGGCGGCCGCCGAGCGACGACGCCGCGAGATCGACGATCTCTACGCGCTGAACGAGCTCGCCGCCGCCTACTTCGAGAGCGCGCTCGAGCGCCACCCGCTCGGGGGTCACGCCCGCGCCGAGCTCGCCAAGCGCGGGCTCGACGGCGCAGAGGCCGCCCCGGCGCTCGCCGCGTTCCGCGTCGGCTACGCGCCCTTCGGCTGGGACGGGCTCGCCGCGCACCTGCGCAAGGAGGGCGGCAGCGTGTCGGCCGCCGAGCAGCTCGGTCTGCTCGTGCCGCGCAAGCGCGGGCCCGGTCACTACGACCGCTTCCGGCACCGGCTGATGTTCGCCGTCGTCGATCTTCGCGGCCGGGTGGTCGCCTTCAGCGGCCGGCTCCTCGCCGACCCGAGCGCCGACGAGTGCCGCGCCCTCGGGCTCGCCCCGAACGTGCCACCGCCGGTGGCGAACCCGGCCGAGGCGCCGGCCCCCGCCGCCAAGTACATCAACAGCCCCGAGTCGCCGATCTACGCCAAGGGGCACACGGTCTTCGGGCTCTACCAGGCGCGGCAGGCCATCCGCGAGCGGGGTCGCGCGGTGCTCGTCGAGGGTAACTTCGACGTGCTCGCCCTCCACGCCCGGGGCCTGTGCGAGGTGGTCGCCCCGCTCGGGACGGCCTTCACGGTCGAGCAAGCGCGGCTCATCAAGCGCTACACGCCGACGGTGGTGCTCATGTTCGATGGCGACGCGGCCGGTCGCAAGGCGACGGTCGCCGCGCGCCAGCCCCTCGCGGCCGCGGGGCTGATGGGCAAGGTTGCCGTCATGCCGGCCGGCAAGGACCCGGACGACGTGGCGCGCACGCTCGGCGTGCAGGCCGTCGAGCGCGCCGTCGGGGCGGCGCGCGGGCTGCTCGACCACCTCATCGACGCCGCGCTGCGCGGCGAGGGCTTCAGCGGCAGCTCGCTCTCCGAGAAGCAGCAGCGCATCCGGGCGGTCGCGGACCTGCTCTCGTCGGAGAACGACCCGGAGCTGCGCTCCATGGCGAAGGCCTACGCCGACCGGCTGAGCGCGGAGCTCGTGATCGACGGCAAGGCGCCAGCGAGTCTCGGCGAGCTCGAGCGCCTGATCGAGCGTTCACTTTCGCCCGCCGGGCCGGGTCGGGCAGAGGCCTCCGGGCGGGTGGCGGGGGCCGCGGGCGAGCGGACCGGCGGCCTGGCGGGCCCGGCTTCGCGGAGCGCGCCCCGGGTGGCGGAGATCGGTCTGCGCGTCCTCGGGGTGCTGCTCGACCAGCCGGAGCTCTGCGACGACCCGGACATTGGCGAGGCGCTCACGGACCTCGACGGAGACGTGGCCTTGGGGGTTGCTGCGCTACGCGAGATGTGGGATTCGAAAAGGCGGATCGAGCCGGCAGAATTACTTGATTTGTTGCCGTCGACGATCCATCCATTCGCAGTTGGCCGCCTGGCGGCGCCGGCATGGGACGCGATCGCCGAGGCGAAGACGGAACTGCTTGAGAATGCGGCAAAACTGCGGCGACGGGCCTGGTCGCGCGAAAAGGCACACCTCGTCGACGAGCTGTCGCGCGCGGGTGCCGTGGGCGATCAGGCGGCCGAGGACGACCTACTGCGAGAGCTGCTGCGCCGTTCGCGCAGCAAGCTCGGTCGGCGAACTTGAGGGGCGTACGCGAGCGCGTGGTGGATGAGACGGATGCGGGGGCCCGCACAGCAAACTTGCACGGGGGCCGAGCATGCCGTAGGCGCACGGAGCGGAGTTTATAAGGATGGCGAGCAAGCCCAAGACGACGTCGGCCAAGGCGAAGACCCACGCGGACGCGCAGCCGACGGCGCGTGGCGGCAAGGCGAAGGCCGCCGCTGGCGAGCCGCAGGCGCGGCACCCGGGTGGTGACGGAGCTGCGCGCGGGTCGCGTGCGGCGCTGGCGGCGCCGGCCGCGGCGACCCCGACGCGCACCCGCGGCGCTGCGCCGCAGGCGCACGCGACTCCCACGAACGGCGCGGGGCGCTCGCGCCCGGGCAACGGCTCGCCGCCGCGTGCCAAGGGCCGAGCCCGCGACGACGCCGAGGAGCGCACCGAGCGCGGGCGCGGCGGCGACGGGTCCGAGCGACCGAGCCGCAAGGCCAGCGCTGCGGAGGGCGATGCCTCGGGCGAGCGCGAGGGGCGTGACTCCTACGCGGGGCGCGAGGGCTATGCCGAGGGCGGCTCCGCTTCCTATGCGGGGCGCGACGGCTACGGCGAGTACGAGGACGGCGAGCCCGCGAGCGACGACTTCGACGAGGCGCGCGCCGGTGCCAAGAGCAAGCCGAACAGCAAGGACAACGGCAAGCTCCAGACGTTGTTCGAGACGGGCAAGAGCAAGGGCTTCCTCACCTTCGACGAGGTGAGCGACGCCATCGGGCCCGACATGGGTCCCGACCAGATCGACGACGTCGTGGGGGCGCTCACCTCCGAGGACGTGCAGATCGTCGACGGTGCCACCCAGGTGAAGATCACCCCGACGCGCCTCGCGGCCGAGGAGGTCGGGGACAAGAAGATCGCGCTCACCGGGCGCGCCCGCGACCGGGACGCCGACGATCTCGACTACTACTCGAAGTCCAACGACCCGGTACGCATGTACCTGCGCAAGATGGGCAGCGTTTCGTTGCTCACGCGCGAGGGCGAGGTCGAGATCGCCAAGCGCATCGAGGTCGGGGAGGTCAAGGTCAACCAGGCCATCCTCGACTCGCCGATCGCGGTCCGCGAGATCATCGACATCGGCGAGAAGCTGCGGCGCCACAAGATCCGGGTGAAGGACCTCATCCGCGATGGCGAGGCCGACGACCAGGAGTTCGACGAGGAGGAGGCGGATCGCCGCATCATCCGCCTCATCGACAAGGTCAAGCGCCTCGACCGGCGGCGCCAGCAGCTCATCGACGATCGCAAGGTGTGCAAGGCCGAGTCGCGCCGCAAGGCGCTCGGCATCGAGCTCGAGCAGAACACCGCCGAGATGGTGGCCACGCTCGAGGAGATGCGCCTCAACAAGAAGACCATCGACCGCATCGTCGCGGTGCTGAAGAAGGTCATCCAGCGCGTGGAGCAGCTCGAGGCGCCCGTCGGCGAGCTCGAGCGGCGCTTCGAGCTCACGAAGGGCGAGCTCGCGGACCTGCTGGCGAAGTCGCGTGGCAACCGCCACGCCGAGGCGCGCCTCGGCAAGCGCTTCGGGGTCGGGCGCGCCGAGCTCGAGCAGTTCGACGAGCTCTGGCGCGAGACGCACAAGCTCCTGAAGAAGGTGGAGGAGGAGCTCGGCTGCGACATCTCGGGCATCCGCTCGAGCTACGACAGCATTCTCGAGGGTGAGCACACCGCCGAGAAGGCGAAGGCGGAGCTCGTCGAGGCGAACCTGCGGCTCGTCGTGTCGATCGCCAAGAAGTACACGAATCGCGGCCTGCAGTTCCTGGACCTCATCCAGGAGGGCAACATCGGCCTCATGAAGGCCGTCGACAAGTTCGAGTACAAGCGCGGCTACAAGTTCTCGACCTACGCCACGTGGTGGATCCGGCAGGCGATCACGCGCGCGATCGCCGACCAGGCGCGGACGATCCGCATCCCGGTCCACATGATCGAGACCATCAACAAGCTCATCCGCACGTCGCGCTACCTCGTGCAGGAGTACGGCCGCGAGCCGACGCCCGAGGAGATCGCCGAGAAGATGGAGCTGCCGCTCGACAAGGT
>JADLAB010000491.1 GCA_020848455.1 Polyangiaceae bacterium | reverse complement strand
GTGAAGATCGAGCTCGACGCCGTCATCGGCAAGCTGCTCACCGTGCCGCAGCTGCTCGGCGAGATGGGCAACCAGGCCGTCTTCATCGCGACCGGCGCAGGCTCGCCGAAGTTCATGAACATCCCGGGCGAGAGCCTGAACGGCGTGTTCAGCGCCAACGAGTTCTTGACGCGCGTGAACCTGATGCGCGGCTTCGAGCGCCCGATCTACGACACGCCGGTCGGCATGGGCCGGCGGGTGGCCGTCGTCGGCGCGGGCAACACCGCGATGGACGCGGCGCGCGTCGCCCTGCGCATCGGCGCCGAGAAGGTCTTCATCGTGTACCGACGCAGTCAGAAGGAGTCGCCGGCGCGCGTCGAGGAGCTGCACCACGCGATGGAAGAGGGCGTCGAGTTCCTGTGGCTCACGGCCCCGGTGCGCGTGCTCGGCACCGAGGGCGGCTGGGTGAAGGGCTTCGAGGTGCAGACCTGCGCGCTCGGCGAGCCGGACGCCTCCGGTCGGCGCCGCCCGGTGCCGCAGCCGGGCACCGAGCGCGTGCTCGACGTCGACACCGTCATCTGCGCCCTCGGCACCAGCGCGAACCCGGTCATCGCGCAGACGACCCCGGGTCTCAAGACGAACAAGTGGGGCTACATCGAGGCCGACGCGAAGACCGGAGCGACCTCGCTGCCAGGGGTCTACGCCGGCGGCGACATCGTGACCGGCGCGGCCACCGTCATCCTGGCGATGGGAGCGGGTCGCAACGCCGCCAACGCCATCCTCGAGCAGCTCGGCCTCAAGAAGCCCGCCGAGCCGGCGGCCGCGCCCGCGGCCGACGACGACGACGACGACGCCAACTGAGGCCCCGCCCGGAGGAGAAACGACCGATGGCTTCCACCTGCCCCAAGTGCCGCGCCGTCGTCGCCGAAGACGTCGTGTGCTGCGCCGACCTCGTCTACACCTGGAAGTGCGCCGCCTGCCACAAGGTCTCGAGCGGCTTCGCCATGCCGTACGGCAAGTGCTTCATGTGCGGCGGCGAGCTCGAGCTCGTCGAGGCCCGCGACTTCCCCGAGCCCATGCGCGTCGCGCCCATCCGCGACGCGGTGCAGTTCGAGCTCAACGCCTACCACTTCTACCGGCTGGCGCTGACCAAGGTCCAGGATGCGCTGCAGCGCGAGGTGCTGACCCAGCTCTACCAGCACGAGCTCGACCACCTGCACACGCTCCAGGAGCGCTACCACACGCACCTCGCCGACGACGTGCTCAACCTGCGGCCCGAGAGCGACGCGCTGCTCGCGGACGAGCTCTTCCGCGGCATCGATCTCGCCGACCCGCGCGGCGGCCCGCTCGGGCTCTACGACCGGGCCATCGAGATGGAGCGCCGGACGCTCGTGCACTTCAAGAACCTCGCGAAGAGCCTGCCGAAGGGCATGGAGCGCGACGTGTGCCTCGAGCTCGCGGCCGAGGAAGAGGAGCACGTCGCCATGCTCGAGACCGAGCGGTCCCAGTTCGAGGGCGAGTAGCGCGGAGGGGGGCGCGCACCGCGAGCTGCGGGGCCTTTTGACGGTCCCGCCTCGGGGGCGCTATGCTCGCGGGTCCCATGTCGGAAGCCCTCGCCGCTCGCCTCGGGCGCGATTTTCAGCGCGGCGACATCCTTTTTCGCGAGGGTGATCCTGGCGACGTCATGTACGTCATCCAGTCCGGCTGCGTGCGCATCACGAAGCGCATCGACGGGCAGGAGGCGACCATCGCGGAGCTGCGCGCCGGCGAGTGCGTGGGCGAGGTGGCCCTGTTCACGAACCGCGCGCGCTCCGCGACCGCCGTGGTCGTGCAGCCCACGCGCTGCATCATCATCGACGTCGTGACGCTCGAGCTCATGGTGACCAAGAGCCCCGAGATCGCGGTGCGCTTCATCCGGTCGCTCGCCGCGCGCCTCGAGGACTCGAACGCCAAGCTGCAGATCCTCGCCCACCGCGACAGCCGCACGCGCTTCGTGCTCGCCGTCGCGCACCACGCCCAGCACTCGATGGAGCAGACGCCCGAGGGGGCCTGGATCCGCCGCTCCATCGGCGACGTGGCGGTGGAAGCGGCGGTGCCCGAGCACGAGATCGCCGAGATCGCGCGGCGCCTCATCCGGCTCGACCTCATCCGCGTGGACCAGACCGGCATCCTCGTGCCGAACGTCACGCGCCTCTACGAGTTCGTGGAGTTCGCCGATGGCTGAACGGATGACGCCGGTGGACCGGAGCTCGGGCGGCGTCCACGGGCGGCCGCGCCGACCCCCGTCGAGTCCGTTTGCCGCAAGTTGGGCGCATCGGCTACAAGTTCGCGTACAATCCCCCACGGGCGCGGGCCGCGATGTTGCGACCCGACGTAGCGGCGAGACAAGCGAGGCCTGATGGAGCTTAGGGTTCTCGGATGCCACGGAGGTGAAACGCCCCGGCACCGCACGACGGCCTTTCTGGTCGACGACCGGCTCGCCATCGACGCGGGTTGTCTCACGAGCCGCCTCGAGCTCGAGGATCAGGCGAAGTTGAAGGCCGTGGTCGTGAGCCACGCGCACCTCGACCACATCCGCGATCTGGCCACCATCGCCGACAACCGGTGCCAGCTCGAGAGCGGCTCGCTCATCGTCGCCGCGACGCGCGCCACCATCGACCACCTGCGCGCGCACTTCTTCAACGACAAGCTCTGGCCCGACTTCACGCTCATCCCCGCGGGCGACGGGCCCACCATCGTGTTCCAGGAGATCTCGCTCGAGACGCCGACGAGCGTGATCGGGTACCGCGTGACCGCGGTGCCCGTGAGCCACACGGTGGACACGGCGGGCTTCGTCATCGACGACGGCAAGACCGCGCTCGGCTTCAGCGGCGACACGGGGCCCACCGACCGCTTGTGGCAGATGCTGAACGCCGAGCCGCGCCTGAAGGCGCTGCTCATGGAAGTGAGCTTCCCGAACCGCGCGCAGAGCCTGGCGGAGATCTCGGGACACCACACACCCGCCACGCTCGAGGCCGATCTGCGCAAGTACCGCGCGCCCGAGAGCCTGCCGACGCTGCTCTATCACATCAAGCCGCCCTTCCAGGCGGAGGTCGAGAAGGAGTGCGCCCGCATCAAGGGGCTCAACATCCAGGTGCTCGACCTCAAGGATCAGTTCATCCTCTAGGGGGCTCGGCTCCAGGCGCTCGGCTCCAGGCGCTCGGCCCCAGGCGCTCGGCTCCAGCCGCTCGGCTGCAGCCGCTCGACTCCAGCCGCTCGGCGCCAGGCGCTCGGCTCCAGCCGCTCGGCTCCAGCCGCCGGTGGCTTTGGGGCACATGGCGCGCGGGCTCTCGTCGAGGCGACGCGCGCGCGCCGCCGTACGGCCGCCCGAAGCGTAACCAAGTGCCGCCTTCGTTTCGGTCTACCCGGGGTTGGTTACGCGCCGGCGCCCGCCACGGGCTCGCGCTCGCGCGGCACGGCCCCAAGTGCGCGGGCTCTCGTCGAGGCGACGCGCGCGCGCCGCCGTCCGGCCGCCCGAAGCGTAACCAAGTGCCGCCTTCGTTTCGGTCTACCCGGGGTTGGTTACGCGCCCGGCGCCCGGCACGGGCTCGCGCTCGCGCGGCGCGGCCCCAAGTGCGCGGGCTCTCGTCGAGGCGACGCGCGCGCGCCGCCCCTACGGCTCGCCTACCGCACGCCACGCTCGCCTACGGCTCGCCTACTCCGCGCCTACTGCTCGCCGTGGTCGTCGCGGGGCGGTTTGCGGGCGCTCGTGGCCGGGTTCGCCGTCTCGGGCGCGCGCTGCGTGGTGCGCTGTCGGCGCCGGGGCTTGGCGGCGTCCTCGAGGGTGTCCTCGTCGTCCTTGCGATCCTCGACGCGCGCGAGCACGACGGTCGTGTTGTCGTTGCCGCCGGCCGCGTTGGCGCGCTGGATGAGCTGATCGCACACCTCGTCGAGCGACAGCTCGGCGCTGCACACCTCGAGGATCTCCTGGTCGGAGATCATGCCGTTGAGCCCGTCGGAGCAGAGCAGATAGAGGTCGCCCGCGCGCGTCTCGGTCGTGAGGAGATCGACCACGACGTCGGGCGCCATGCCGAGCGCACGCGTGATGACGTTGGTCGGCAGCTGGCTCACTTCTTCGGCCGAGAGCCACGGGGCGATCTCGGTCACCTCGCTGACGAGCGAGTGGTCGGTGGTGAGCTGCGCGATGCTGCCCGCGCGCACGCGGTAGCAGCGGCTGTCGCCCACGTGTCCCACGATCGCGTGCTTGGCGTCGGGCGTGAACATGACGGCGACGACCGTCGTGCCCATGCCTGCCTCCGACGGCGAGCGGCTCGCGCGGCGGAACACGACCTGGTT
>JADLAB010000490.1 GCA_020848455.1 Polyangiaceae bacterium | reverse complement strand
TCGCTCTCTCCGGGTCTCGTGCTGACGACTGATGACTGAGGACTGATGAGGGTGGCGCGAGCGCCGCGCTTCCGGATCTCGTGCTGATGACTGACAACTGATGACTCTCCGTGCGCGTGGTTGCGGCCGTCGGCCGCGCTGAGTAGCGTGCCGCGAAGCCAAGGACGGCGCGTGGCATGGACTTCGACCTCACCGAGACACAGGCCCTGATCCAGAAGACGGCGCGCGACTACGCGAACGAGCGCCTCGTGCCGGTGGCCGCCTCGCTCGACCGCGAGGGGCGCTTCCCGCGCGAGGAGCTGCGCGGCCTGGCCGAGCTCGGGCTCATGGGGGTGAACGTGCCCGCGGCGCTCGGCGGCGCGGAGGCCGGGGTCGTCTCGTACGCCCTTGCCATGATGGAGATCGCGCGCGGCTGCGCCTCGACCTCCGTCACCATGGCCGTGAGCAACATGGTGGGCGAGGTCATCGCGCGGTTCGGGACCGCCGCGCAGCGCGAGCGGCACGTGCCGCGCATCACGGGCGGCGAGTACCCCGCCGCCGCCTTCGCGCTGAGCGAGCCCGGCGCGGGCAGCGACCCCGCGGGCATGACCACCGAGGCCGTGCGGCGCGACGGCGGCTTCGTGCTCAACGGCGCGAAGCAGTGGATCACGAGCGGAGAGCACGCCGGCGTGATGGTCGTCTGGGCCCGCACCGACAGCGCCGGGGCACGCCGCGGGTCGCGCGGCCTGTCCGCCTTTCTCGTCCCGGCCGGCACGCCGGGGCTGCGGGTCGGCAAGCACGAGGACAAGCTCGGCCTCCGCGCCTCGAACACCGTCCCGCTCGTGTTCGAGGACTGCTTCATTGCCGAAGACGCGTTGCTCGGCGAGCTCGATCAGGGCTTCCGGGTCGCGATGATGGCGCTCGACGGCGGGCGCATCGGGATCGGCGCCCAGTCGGTCGGCATCGCGACGGCGGCGCTCGAGGCGGCGACCGCGTACGCCCGCGAGCGCAAGCAGTTCGGCAAGCCCATCGGCGATTTCCAGGCCATCCAGTGGATGATCGCGGACAGCCGCACCGAGCTCGACGCGGCGCGGCTGCTCGTGCTCCGGGCCGCCGAGCTGAAGGAGCGAGGCATGCCCTTCAGCGCCGAGGCCGCGATGGCGAAGGTCTTCGCGAGCGAGGCCGCCGGGCGCATCTGCGACCGCGCGCTGCAGGTGCACGGCGGTTACGGCTACGTGCGCGACTACCCGGTCGAGCGGCACTACCGCGACGTGCGCGTGACGCGCATCTACGAGGGGACGAGCGAGGTCCAGCGCACCGTCATCGCGCGTGCGTTCCTGCGCTGAGCCGGCTCGAGCGGGGGCGGAGGGCGATCTCGTGCAGCTGCTCGACCGGCGCCGCGAGCTCTCGCGCCGACTGCGATGGGCGCTCGGGCTCGGCCTCTGCCTCGCGCTCGCGGCGTGCCGCGGCGACCGGCCGGCTCATCCGGAGCCGGTGGCCCCCGGGCCTCCCGGTGGGGTGAGCCCGGCCGGCGTGGCCGGCACGAGCGTCGCCCCGCCTCCGGCCTCCACCCTGGCGGCGCCGACCACCGACCCGCGCCTCTGCGCCCTCGATCCCCAGGGCTGGTGCCCCGCGCCCGCGGGTGACCCCTGCGGCGCGCACGCGGACGTCGCGAGCTGCCGGGCGGATCCACGCTGCGGCGGCGTCCGCTACCGAGGCGAGAGCGCGATCGCGTGCCTGCTCGACGAGCGGGGCTTCGGGCTGAACTGCCCGACGGTCGGGTGCGTGTCGCTCTAGAGCGCGCGGGGGCGCGAGGGTCAGCGGCCGACGCCGACCGACACCTTCGCAGGGTAGCTGCCTGGGGTGGGGTAGGTCTGCGCGCGCACGGCCTTCACCGCGCAGTCGACGGCCGCGAGGCCCTTCTCGTCCTCGGTCGCGACGCCGACCGTCATCACGGCGCCCCGCGGGTCGACGTAGAACGTCGCGCGCAGCCCCGCCGTGCCGCTCTGGGCACGGCAGCTCTCGAGCGCGGCGACGAGCTTGGCGCCCGCGTCGCCGAGGTCGCTCTCGCCCCACGCCGTGGGCGGGCGCTCGTCCTCGCTCGCGCGCAGCTCCAGGCTCTGGCGCGCCTCGCCCGCGTCCGCGTCCTCGGGCTTGGGCCAGGCCTGCCGTGCGAGCGCGTCGAGCACGCACCTCTCGGCCTCGACGTCGCCGAGGTCGGAGCGCTGGAAGTGCGCCCACGCGACCTTGCCGGACGCGTCGATGCGCAGCACCGTCTCCACGTCGCCGCCGAAGTAGGGCATCTTCCGGCGCGGCCGCGCGACGCACTCCCGGATGCTCGGCATGGCCGCCTCGACCGCCTTCTTCGCCGCGTCGGGGTCGAGGGCGCCGATCTCGGAGCGCACCGAGAGCCCGCTCTTCTGGACGCGCGGCGAGGGGACGGGGGCCGGCGTCGCCGAGGGGGCCGGTCCGTCGCTCGCCTTCTTGCAGGCCGCCACCGCGACGACGAGCGCCGCGGCGGCGCCGAGCCCCACCCAGAAGGCACCGCGCATGTCCGCTCGACCCCTCATCCGAGCGTGCTCTTGGCGATCACGATGCGCTGGATCTCGCTCGTGCCCTCGTAGATCTCGGTGATGCGCGCGTCGCGGTAGTGTCGGTCCATGCCGTACTCGGTCACGTACCCGTAGCCGCCATGCACCTGCAGCGCCTTGTGCGCCACGCGCGTCGACATCTCGGCCGCGTAGAGCTTCGCCATCGCGCTCTCGGCCGAGTGGCGCACGCCCCGGTCCTTGAGCCAAGCTGCCCGGTGCGTGAGCAGGCGCGCCGCGTCGAGCTCGGTCGCCATGTCGGCGATCATGAACTGGATCGCCTGCAGGTTGGCGATCGGCGCGCCGAAGGCCTGGCGCTCCTTGCTGTACGCGACGGCCTTCTCGAAGGCCGCGCGCGCGATGCCGAGCGCCTGACAGGCGATGCCGATGCGCCCGCCGTCCAGGGTGGCCATCGCGATCTTGAAGCCGTCGCCGACCTTGCCGAGCAGGTGCTCGGGGCCGACGCGCACGTTCTCGAAGTAGATCGTGCAGGAGTGGGCGGCCTTGATGCCCATCTTCTCGTCGTGCGGCGACACCAGGAAGCCGGGCTGGCCACGGCGCACGATGAGCGCCGTGTGCTTCGCCTTGCCGCCCTCGCGCGACGTGATCGCGAAGACGATGATGTGCTCGGCCTCGGGGCCGCAGGTGATGAAGTTCTTCGAGCCGTTGAGGATGAAGCCGTCGCCGTCACGCTCGGCCACCGTCTTCATGGTCTGCGCGTCGGAGCCGCTCGACGGCTCGGTGAGCCCGAAGGCACCGAGCATCTTGCCGGACGCCGTCGGCGTCAGGATCTCGCGCTTCTGCCAGTCGTTGCCGAACTTGTAGAGGGGGTCGCAGAAGAGCGAGTTGTTGACGCTCATGATGACGCCGGAGCTCGCACAGGCGCGGCTCACCTCCTCCATCACGAGCGCATAGGCGAGGTTGTCGAGGCCCGCCCCGCCGTACTGCTCCGGGACGGCCATGCCGAGGTAGCCGAGCTCGGCCATGCGCGCCACGATCTGGCTCGGCCAGCGGGCGTTCTTGTCGAGCTCCGCGGCGTGGGGGGCGATCTCGCGCTCGGCGAAGTCGCGCGCGGCGTCTCGGATGAGCTTGTGGTCCTCGGAGAGGTCGAACTGCATGGCGGCTCCCGCACGGGGCTCGTTCCACGGCCACGGCGCCCCGATCCCGTGGCTCGCGCCGAGGGCGGCGGCCGCACGCGCGCGCCGCCGCCCAGGGGTCGAGGTCTCGTCAGCCCGCGGCGCCGGGCGCTGGCGGAGTCGCCGGCGCCTTCTTCTTCACGAGCCGCATGATGCCGAAGACGATGAGCGCCAGGATCACGCCGCCGATCACGAAGCGGCCGAACTTCTGCCAGAAGCCGAGCTTGATGTCGCTCTGGGGGTGCGCCTTCTCGACGGCGGCGGTGAGACCCGGAAGCGCCGAGTCGTCCCAGTAGGTGAACGTCTTGCTGCCGGTCTCCTTGAAGATGATGGGCTTGCAGTCCCACCAGTGGAAGTAGGCGTAGAACAGGCCGAAGACGTTGCAGCGGTAGCCGGCCTTGGCGCCCTTGGACTCGGGGTTCTGCTCGACGAGCTCCCCGAACGGGGACGGGATGGAGCCGTCGCCCGCGACGAAGGCGTCCTCGCCGGTGTTGTAGATGAACGGCACGGCGTGGGCCTGTCGCGTCGCTGCGAACGCGAGCGCGAAGGCCGCGAGGGCCAGCGTAAGCTTGATTGCGAGTCGATTCATGTGGTGTTGCTCCGTGGGCCCCGCAGGACCGCCCGCCCCAGATCGCGGCGCGGTGTGAGACGCCTCGGGCTCCGCTTTTTGCACGAATCGGCGCCCACGCCTAGGCTCGACGTGCACGCCGTCGCACGCGCGCCGAGGCATCGAGGCAGAGCGCCAGGCTGCGTCGACGCGGCGGCGCGAGCGGGACTTCGACCCCGCCGCGCGCGCTGCAGCGGCAGGGTAATCGGCGGGTGTCGGCGGAACGCCGGGCGGTGGCAAACGCTGCCCGGCACGGACTTGGCGATTCACCGGGGACCGCGAAGCCTGGTAATGTGCCGCCGGTTCGCGCCCGCCGGCTCGAGGAGCGGGCTGGGTCGAGCGTCGGCTGCATCATCAGCTGCCCGCCGCGCCCGCGGACCGCGATCGCTGGAGGAGCCATGTCCGAAGACGAACTTGCCCTGAGACCACGCCGCTTCAACCCGGTGGTCATCATCCTCGCGATTCTGGGCCTCGGCGGCGCGGCCGCCGCCATCGTCTGGTTCGCCACGCGGCAGGAGGCGACGCGCAAGGACGCGCTCGACGTCATCGAGGAGCAGAAGAGCATCTTCATGCTCCCGGCGAAGGACCAGATCCCGCGCTGGCGCCAGTGGGCCGCCGACCCCTCGCAGCCCTCCCTGCAGCGCGAGGCGCTGTCACAGCTGGCGATCCTGAAGGATCCGGACGGCGTCGACCTGTGCGTCAAGGCGCTCGGCCAGCCGACCGACCACAAGCTCCGCGGCGTGGTCGCGCAGGCGCTCGCCCACTACGGCGCGCCGATGGCCGACGCCGCCAAGCCGGCCTTGCTGAAGGTGCTGCCCGAGGCGGAGGAGGAGCGCGGGCACGTGGTGTGGGCGCTCGTCACGCTCGGCGAGAAGAGCATCTTCGACCAGGCGATGGAGATGTACCGCGGCGGCAAGCTGTCGAGCCTGCAGCGCATCAACGGCGGCGGCGCCTTCGACCCGCGCCGGCTGGCGGCGCTCGTGTCGCTCGAGGACTTCGCCAAGCTCGCTGGCGACCAGAACGCCGGTGTGCGCCAGCTCGTTGCGACGGTGCTGTCGGACAACGCGGACGCGAAGTGGACCGCGACGCTCGTGCAGCTCGTCAAGGACAAGGAGGTCGTCGTGGCGCGCGAGGCCGCGAGCGGTCTCGGGCGCATCGCCGACGAGGCCGCGCGCGAGCCGCTGCTCGAGGCGCTGCGCAACGCCGGCAAGGACAACCGCACGAAGTTCCTCGAGGCCATGCGCGACGGCATCGGCGGCGTGGGCCTGGTGCTCGCGCTCGACACCATCGACCACAAGGAGGAGCCGGGCGAGTGGTCGCAGTACGCCCAGCTCTTCGGCTGGCTCGAGAAGCTGGCCGACCCGCGCACCGGTGACGCGCTCGTCAAGTGGCTCGACGCGAACCCGAAGGTCCACCCGCACTGGCGCGCCGAGGCGGCGCTGCGGCTTGCGGAGATCGGCGACCCGCGCGCCGCCAAGTACCTCGGCGAGCGCATGAAGCACGAGGCGAAGGACATCTACGTCAAGGAGAAGTACTGGCAGGCCGACAAGGGCGGTCACCTCCTCAAGAGCGACAACCAGCGCACCTGGGGCGCGCGCCACCTGGCCGACCTCGCCAAGCTGCACCCGGACAAGCTGAAGCAGCTCGCCGACGACGCCGGCGAGGGCGTGCTCTCCTGGGTCTCGCCGCCGCGCCCGATGCCGCATGCCAACGGCCTGCGCTTCCTGGCGCGCGTCGGTCTCGAGAAGGGCAAGACCCTGATCCGCGACTGGGCGTTCCCGAGCGATCCCTTGCCCAAGGAAGGCCAGCAGCCGCCGATGCCCCAGGCCTTCATCGTGGCCCAGAGCGCGCTCCGCTACATCGGTCTCATGAAGGACGAGGGCTCCTTCTCGAAGCTCACCGACCAGCTCTCGCGCAAGGACCCGAAGATCTGCATCACCGAGGAGTGCCTCATGGGCGCCGGCATGTCGCTGCTCGGCATGGCGCTGCGCGCGGTCGCGGTCGGCGCCGCCGACGGCCTGTCCGAGTGGGGCGACCCCAAGGCCCAGAAGCCGCTCATCGACCTCATCGAGGACGTGAAGTGGCACGCCGAGGCGCGCGTGGCCGCGTGCAACGCGCTCGCGTGGGTCGCCGAGGACAAGACCATCGACGAGGTGGTCCAGAAGGTGAGCAAGTTCGCCGCCGACAAGGACCCCGAGAAGCAGGGCGTGGCCGCGTGCTACGCCGAGACGCTGCAGCGGCGTCCGACCCCCGCGGCGGTGCCCGGCCTCGTGGCCCTGCTCAAGCCGGACCTGCAGATCGGGCCGCGCTTCGCGATCGCGGCGGCCATCGGCATGGCCGGGGTGAGCGGCGACGCGGAGCAGAAGCTCTTCGACCTCCTGAAGGACGCAGAGCTGCGCAATGCCGCCGGGCTCGCGCTCATCATGGGCGGGTCGGCCGACGCCGCGGCTCGCACCATCGGCATGTACGCCGACTGGACCGAGGCGCTGAACGAGCTGAAGGACATCTGGTACCGCGCCTTCGGCTACTGGTCCGACAAGGATCTCGACCGCGGCGCCGTGTTCCGCTGGGTCGAGAACGCCCACGCCATCGCGCGCGTCAAGCTCGGCAAGAAGGAGGGGGAGATGACGCCCCAGGTGTGGGCGGAGCAGCGCCTGGGCGACCAGTTCGACAACCTCGACTTCGACAACGGACCGCACTCCGAGACGCGCGTCGTCATCCGCTACCGGCTGAACCAGATGGCGAAGACCGGCAAGCCCGAGGAGAAGCTCGGCGCCATCCAGACGCTGCTGTTCATGAAGGAGCAGGGCTCGCTCATGGCGCTGCGCCACGCCGAGGGCGAGACCGGCGAGCTCGCCTCGGCGGCCTTCCACGAGCTCATGCACCCGGCGACCGTGGTGGACTCCGGCCTGACGGCGCTCGCGGCCGAGAAGCGGAAGAAGCGCGGTCAGGGCAACTAGCCGTCGGCCCGCGGGTGGCCGCCGAATACACCGAGTATAGTACACTCAGAATATTGGATGGCGCGGCCTGCCCGCGCCATCGAGGCGCGCCCGTCTCCGGCGGGCGGCGCGGCAGACATGCCGGCCCGCGACCGAGGCCGGACGCCGAGGGAGAACCGACCGTGTCGACGACGTGGCGAGAAGAGCTGGGCGAGGCCTGCAAGAGCCGGGCGGAACGAGACGCCGAGGAGAAGGAGCGCCAGCGCAAGCGCGTGGAGGAGGCGCTGCGCGTGGCCGACGTGGCGGTCGAGCAGGCCGCCGATGCCTTGCGCTTCGCGGGCAGCAGGCTGCAGGAGAAGGGTCAGCCCGCGACGCTCTCGGACGGGGGCGGTGGCCTCTCTCTCACGCTGGGCGACCAGCGCCTCGCGCTCGAGCTCGACCGCGCGACGGCGGTCGTGCGCGTGCTGTTCAACGAGGCCCGCCCGCGCGAGTTCGACTTCGCCAAGGACAAGCACATCGCGCCGAAGGACGTCGAGGAGTACGTCGGTCGGCGCGCCATCGAGCTCGTGCGCGCCGCGCAGAAGCAGACGCCCTGGTGAGCAGGGCCCGCGGCGGCGGAGGCTTGCTCGGGGCCGCGCTGGCGGGCGTTTTCGGACCGCGACGCGGCGCTTCGCGCTAAGCTTCCGCCCGGAGCGTGGAACATGGGCTGGAAGAGCGTCTCGGCGATCGCGTTGGTGTCCCTCGCAGTGCTCGCGGCGTGCCGCAAGGACCCCGCCCAGGCTCCGCAGCCGGGGCAGGTCGTCGTGGGCTACGACCCGAGCGGTAACCCGATCTACGGCAATCCGCAGCCGCAGCAGGGCTATCCGCAGCAGGGCTACCCGCAGCAGGGCTACCCGCAGCAAGGCTACCCGCAGCAAGGCTACCCGCAGCAGGGCTACCCGCAGCAGCCGCCTCCGGCGACCGGCGGCAACCCGCTCGCGCCGCCTTGCCAGGCGGACGCCGGCTGCCTCACGCACCGGTGCAACCTGCAGATGCAGAAGTGCGCGATGCCGTGCGGCAGCGCCGCCGACTGCCAGCCGGGCAACGGCTGCGTGGCGGGCGCCTGCATCCCGGGCGCCCCGGCCCAGTAGCGTCGCGACCGCGGCGCGCGAGAGCCGCGGCGGGCCGCCGTCGAGGGCGAGGCCGGGTCCGCGGCACCTTTGCGCCGGATGCCGGCGTTGCCGATCGCCCCGCCGCGTGGTAACTGCGATCGGGATTCGATGCGTGGAGCAGGGCGGCCAGGGCTGAGCAGGCGACGCGCGCACACGCGCGCGCTCGTCCTCGCGGGCGTGACCGCACTCTTGTGCGTGGCGCAGTTCGCGCTCGCGGCGCACATGGTGTTCGGGCGCCACGCCGTCTGCGCCGAGCACGGGCTCATGGTCCACGGGGGCCACGCCGTGCCGGGCGCGGGCGTCGCCGCGACCGCGACCCCCACCGACAAGCGCGGCGCACCGGCCGCGGGTGTCGGGGCGGCTCACGGCGACGAGCACGAGCACTGCGACGCGCTCGCCATGCAGCAGGTCGCGCCCGACGTGCGGTGCGCGAGCGAGCCCGTCGTGCTCGACGGGTTCCTCCTGCCGCTGCCGCCGGACGTGCCGTTCGCGCTCCCCGGTCGCTCGCTGCTCGGGCTCGCTCCGAAGACCTCGCCACCGGTCTAGTCGTCCGCGCTCGTCCTGGGGGCTCCGGGCCTCCGCCGTTGGCGAGCACCGCGCGCGCACGTGCGCGCGCGCCCCGAACGACACCGGCTGCCGTCCACGCGACGCAGGCCGGGTCCCGACTCGCGCCGTGAGGCGCACGCGTCCCCTGACCGCGCAAGCGCGGCCATGCGCTGGGCGCGAGAGGTTCGAGGGCAGGGAGTCGCCGTGCGCGCCCGCGTGCGTGCCGGCGGCTCCGGACGATCAGCATCGGGCTCGAGGATCGACGTGCGACACAGACACCGTGCCATCGGCCGCTCGGCGCTCGGCCTCATCGCGGGGCTCACGAGCGCGCTCGCGGTCGCGCCGGCTCGGGCGCAGCCCGCGCCCGGCGGCGATCCCTTCGATCCCGACGCTCCGGGCGGACCCGTGCCACCGGCCGCGCCGCCGGTGCCCACCACGCCGAGCGCGCCCGGTGCGCCGAGCGGTCCGCCCGCCGCGCCACACGAGCCCGACGTCGGCGGGGGCGAGCTCACGCCGGAGGAGCTCGCCGAGATCGAGCGCGCCACGGGGGCCGACGCACGGACCCTCGACGACGCCGGGCGCGGCGGCGGGCTCGGCGACTCGGGCAGCGGCAAGGCCCCGTTGCCCGTGCCGGTGCCGGCGGGCGCCGCTGCCTTCCTGCCCGACATCTCCGTCGTGCTCGACGTGGCGCTCGCGGCGTTCTCGACCGAGGAGCCGCTGCAGGCCGGCGGCCACGACCCCAGCGCGAGCGGCTTCAACCTGCAGCAGGTCGAGCTGTCGCTCGGAAAATCGGTGGATCCGTACTTCCGCTTCGACGCGAACCTCGTCTTCACGCTCGAGGGGGTGGAGGTCGAGGAGGCCTACGCGACGACGCTGGATCTGCCGGCCAACCTCCAGCTGCGCGCCGGCCAGCTGCTCACGCGCTTCGGTCGCATCAACGCGACCCACCCGCACGGCTGGGACTTCGCCGACCAGCCCTTCTTCTGGAGCAAGGTGTGGGGCGGCGATGGCAACCGGGGCCTCGGAGCGGAGCTCTCGGTGCTCTTGCCTCTGCCCTGGTACGTGGAGATCCTCGGCTCGACGACGCGGGCCGCGGGCGACGGCACCGCGCGCAGCTTCTACGGCGCCGAGGATCTCGGCGTGCGCTCGCCCATCGACCTCGAGAACCTCCTTGCGGTCAAGCAGTTCTTCGACCTGTCGGACGACTGGTCGCTGCTCTTCGGCGTGTCGGCCGCGAACGGCCCGAACCCCTCGGGGCGCCACAGCCGCACCGACGTCTTCGGTACCGACCTCTATCTGAAGTACCGCCCGATCACGCGCCAGAGCTTCACGGTCGTGTCGCTCCAGAGCGAGTGGATGCTGCGGCGGCGGCAGGTGCCGGACGACGTGCTCGTGGACGTGGGCGGCTACGCGCAGCTCTTCTACCGCTTCGAGCAGCGCTGGGGCGCGGCGCTGCGCTACGAGTACGCGACGGCGACCCAGAATCGCTCCGGCGCGCGCGTCGTCGATCCGCTCGACCCCGGCCACGCCGCCGACCGCCACCGCGCGAGCGCGGCCGTCACCTTCTGGCCCACGGAGTTCTCGCGCCTCCGCCTCCAGGGCTCCGTCGACGTGCCGCGCTGGCTCGAGCGGCCCACCTGGGCCGGCTTTCTCCAGCTCGAGACCGTGACCGGGAGTCACGGCGCACACGCCTTCTAGCTCGCTCGTCCGCCGCGGGGCCGCCCCGCCCACACCGTCCGAGGTTGCCATGATTCAGAAGCTGCTCGTCGCCCTCACCGTCGCGCTCGCCACGCTCCTCGCGCCCGCGCTCGCCCGCGCCGAGGTCAAGGTCGTCACCACCGTGCCCACCCTCGCCGCGCTGGCGAAGGCGATCGGCGGGTCCAAGATCAAGGTCGTCTCGCTGAGCCTGCCGACGCAGGATCCGCACTTCGTCGACGCCAAGCCGAGCCTCGCGCTCGAGCTGAACCAGGCCGAGCTCCTGCTCGTCGTGGGGCAGGGTCTCGAGAGCGGCTGGCTGCCGGCGCTGCTCACCGGGGCGCGCAACGCGGACATCCAGGTCGGCGCCCACGGCTACCTCGACTGCTCCGGGCTCGTGCGCGTCCTCGACGTGTCGCAGAACGCCGACCGCAGCCAGGGCGACGTGCACCCGGACGGCAACCCGCACTACCTCCTCGATCCGCGCGCGGCCGGCACGGTGGCCGAGGGCGTCGCTCGGCGGCTCGGCGAGCTCGACCCCGCCGAGGCCGCGTTCTTCCAGGCGCGGCTCGAGAAGTTCCAGAGCCGCCTCCGCGAGGCGCGCGCGGCGGTCGAGGGGCGGCTCGCGCGGCTCCGCGGCGTGCCGATCATCGGTTACCACAAGAGCTGGCCCTACCTCGCCGACTGGCTCGGCGTCGAGCTCGTCGACTACGTGGAGCCGAAGCCCGGCATCCCCCCGACGCCCGCACACGTGGCGAAGCTTCTCGTGACGGCGCGCAAGCGCAACGTGCGCGCCATCCTGCAGGAGAGCTACTACCCCGAGGAGAGCTCGGCGCTCGTGGCCGAGAAGAGCGGCGCCGCGCTCGTGGTCCTGCCGTCGGGCGCCGACTTCGAGGGCGGGCAGAGCTACTTCGCCTACCTCGAGGCGCTGACGCAGAAGCTCGAGAGCATCCGGCCGTGACCGCGCGCTCGGCTCGTCCTCTGCGCGCGCCGGGGGCGGTCTTCGGCGCGGCGGTCGCGCTGTCCGGCTGCGCCTTCGGCCCCGGCGAGCCCTTCGCGGTCGTCGAGGCGAGCGCGGCGGCCGGGTACGCGCCGCTCTCGGAGCGCGCGCTCGGGGACGGCTTCGAGGCGCTCGACGGAGGCTTCGAGCTGCGGCTCGCGGACCTCCGAGTCGGCGTCGAGGCGCTCGTGCTCGAGGCGTGGAGCCCCGATGCGGCGGGCGTCTTCGACCCCGCGGCCCCACCGGCGGGCTTCCAGAGCTGCTCGCTCGGCGTGTGTCGCGCGACGGACGGCCGCGCCGTCGCCTACGCGGACATGCCCGCGGAGCTCGGCGGCGCGGCGGCGAGCCCGCGCGCCGTGCTCGTCTTCGGTCCGGCCTCGCTCGACGCGCAGGGCGGCGCGAGCGTGCGACTCGACTGCGGTGCGGCGCGCTGCGAGCTCGGGGCGGGGTACCTCGGGCTCGCGCGGCTCGAGCTCGCGACGCTGACCCTGTCCGCGGAGGTGCGCGACGCGCAGGTCCCCTCGCGCATCGGCGGGCCGGGGCCGGCGGTGCTCGAGCTCGCCCTCGACTTCGCCGCGCTCGGCGGCGCACGGCCCGGCGCGGGCGTCTACGGCGCCCTGCTCGACGCGACGGTCGATCGCGACGCGTCGCCACGGCTCGTGCTCGGCGTCGGTCTCGCCGCCGCGACGTCCGCCTTCGACGGCCTCGACGCCCGCGCACTCCTCGGCCTCGACGGCGAGCCCGCGCGGAGCGCCGCGCAGGCGAGCCTGGCCGCGGCCCTCGACGAGCGCTGGAGCTACGGCGTGACCGTCGAGTGGAGCGACGAATGAGCGGCGCGGCGGCGACCTCTGCGACGGCCGGGGCGGCGCGGCCCGGCGAGCTGCTCCTGCGCTGTCGTTCGCTCGTCGTCGGCTACCGCGGCGAGGGCCTCTTGCCGCCGCTCGATCTCGAGCTGCGCCGCGGCACGCTCGTGGGTGTGCTCGGCCGCAACGGCAGCGGAAAGTCGACCTGGTTCAAGACCCTGCTCGGCCTGCTGCGGCCGGTCGCGGGCCGGGTCGAGCGCTCGGCGCCCGGGCTGCGCATGGCCTACGTGCCCCAGTCGGCGGGGCTCGACGCCATCTTGCCCCTGTCCGCGCGCGACGTGGTCGCGCAGGGACGACTCACGGGCACGAGCTTCCTCCGGCCCTGGGCCTCGGCCGAGGACCGCCGCGTGGTCGCGGGCGCGCTCGAGGCGGTCGGCGTCGCGGGCCTCGCGCGGCGGCGCTTTCGCGATCTGTCGAAGGGCCAGCAACAGCGCGTCCTGTTCGCCCGCATGCTCGCCACGCGCGCCGACCTCGCGCTCCTCGACGAGCCGACGGCGGCCATGGACGTCGAGGGCGAGCGCGAGGCGGTGGCCGAGCTCGCGCGGCTGGCGCACGGCGAGCGCATGGCGGTCGTGCTCGTGACCCACGCGCTCGAGCTCGCCGAACGGAACTGCGACGAGCTCATCGTGTTCGATCGCCCCGCACGGCGCGTGGTGCATGGCCCGAGCGCCGAGGTGGCCGGCGGCGCGCTCTACCGGCGCCTGCGAGGAGAGCTCGCATGACGCCCACAGCGGCGCCGACCTGGGACGACTTCGTGGTCGCGTGGGAGCTGTTCCGCGACCCGATCGCGTGCGCCTTCGCGGCGGGCGCCGTGCTCGGCATGCTGAGCGTCTACGTCGTCTTGCGGCGCATGGTGTTCGTGAGCGCCGCGGTCACGCAGTCGGCCGCGCTCGGCGTGGCGGCTTCCTTCTACGCCGAGATCCACCTCGGGCTCGCCTTCGACCCCGTGTTCGGCGCCGCCGCGGCCGCGCTCGGCGCGACGCTGCTCCTGCTCTTCGACCCGAAGAAGCTCGGCGTCAGCCGCGAGAGCGTGCTCGGCTGGGTGTTCGCGGCCACGGGCGGGGCCACCGTCGTGCTCGGCAGCCGCATCACCCAGGAGGCCCACGACATCGAGTCGATCCTCTTCGGCACGGCGGTCCTCGTCCGCCCGCTCGACCTGACGCTCGTCCTCGCCGTCGGGGCGGCCGTCCTGCTCCTGCAGCTCGCGCTCCACCGCGGGCTCGTGTTCGCGAGCTTCGACCCGGTCGCCGCCCGGGTGCAGCGACTCCCCGTGACGGCGCTCTCGTCCGCGGTGCTGCTCGCGATCGGCATCATGGTGGGTGTGAGCGCCCGGGCGCTCGGCGCCTTGCCGGTCTTCGCGTTCTCGACCATGCCGGCGCTCACGGCGCTGCTCCTCGGCTCGGGGGTGCGCGCCGCCTTCGTGGTGGCAGCTGCGGTCGGGGCGCTGTCCGGCGTGCTCGGCTACCTGTGCGCGTTCTTCTGGGACCTGCCGGTAGGTGGGGCGCAGGCGGGGCTCGCGTGCGGGTTCGCGCTGGCGGCGCTCGTGCTGCGCTCCGGCTACCGGCTCGCGGTCTCGCTGCGGCGCGGGCGCGGCCGCCCCGGCGCCGCGCCGACCGGCGACACCCGCGGCTGAGGCCTCGTCACGGCGGCGGGGCGAACTTCGCGACGAACACGTCCGTCGGGTCGGTGCACAACAAGCCGCCCGTCGCGGCCACGTGCGGGCCGAGGCCGAGGTCGATCGCTACGGGTGGTTGTCGCCAGCCGGGTCGCTGGCGTGCTCGTGATCGTGCGTCCTGCCGCTCGCGGGGTGCGGCCCGTCTCCGCCTGCTCGGTGCACGTGCGGCTCCTGCCCGACCCAGGGGCGCGGGCCGCGCCAGACGAGGCTCGCCGCGAGGCACGCGGCGAACGCGACGGTCGTCGCGAGGCCGAGTGCGTCCGGCGCGCCGGACAAGAGCGCGTGCCAGTCGCGCGTGGCGGGCGCGGGGTGCATGGCGAGGACGAGGAGCGCGCCCGACACGCCGCCGAGCGCCGCCGCGAGCGCGAGCCCGAGCGCGAGCCGAGCGCGCCGTGCGCGCCACGCGACCCCGGCCGCGAGGCGTGTCCCGGCCGGGGCGCAGGCGAGCGCCGCGCACGCGGCCTCGAGGGGTAGACCTTTGTGCACGAGCACTGCCAGCACCGGGACGAGCGCGGACGGGCGAGGGGCGAGGGCGAAGCTCCCCACGGCGGCGCGCACCGCCGCCGGCCCGAGCGCCAGGGGCTCGAGCGTCCCCGGGGGCACGAACGCCTCGAGCGCCGCCGCGAGCGCGACGCCGGTTACCCACGGGCCGCCCGTGTCCTCGAGCGCGCGGCGCGCGGCGCCGCGAAGGTCGGAGGCTGCTCTGCCCGACCGCGTCGGCTCGTGCGCCTCGAGGTGCTCGCCCGGGTGCACCCGCGGGCGCGCGGCGAGCGCTCCAGCGCCGAGCGCGAGCGTCGCCCCCGCGCAGGCGAGCGCAGCCTCCGGGCCGAGGAGAAAGGCTGCGGCGAGCACGGCGGTCGGATCGAGCGCCGCGGCGGCGAGCGCGGTCGTCCCGAGCGCCACCGGTCCGGCACCGGCCGCGCGCCCCGCCTCGAGCGCGCGGCGTGCGGCGCGTCCATCCCGCGGCCAGGCGAGCGCGCTCAGCCACGCGGACGGAGCGGCCGCGCGATCGCGCCGCCTGCGCAGCCCTGCGCGGGCGAGCGCGCTGGCGACGACGCCGACGATGGCGGCGGGCGCGACGGCCGCGAACAGGGCCACGAAGGAGTCCACCATGGGCAGCTCGCCCGGCGTGGCGCGCGTGAGCACGCTCTCGGGATCGGGCAGGGCGAGGGCCACGAAGGCGCCGAGCCCGAGGCCGAGGGCGCCGAGGCGTCGCGTGGCGGCCGTGTGCCGCGCCGAGCCGTGGTCGTGCGCCACGAGCCGCAAGATCGCCCCGAGCCCGAGGGCCACGAGGCCCTGGATGGCGTTCATGGGCAGCGCCCCGAGCGCCCCTCGTCCGAGGGCGGCGCCGACCACGGTGGCCGCGCCGCTCGAGCCGATCCGCAGCAGCGCGCCGCGCCAGCCGAGCGCGGGCACGAGCGCGTTGGCGAGGAAGAGGCCCTCGGGCATCCGGTGCGAGAGCACCGCGAGCGCGAGGTACGCGCCCCCGGGCTCCGCGCCGCCGCCGGTCGCGAGCCCGAGCGTGGCGCCGTCGACTGCCGCGTGCAGCACCAGGGCGGGGACCACGAGCGAGCGGCCCACGCGCGCCTCGAGGTCGTGGCTCCGGCGGTCGGCCAGCCACACGACGCCGTAGCCGAGCGCGGCGAGCCCGACGGCGCCGAGGCCCACGTCCTCGACCACGTGCGGCAGGAGCTTCAGCACCACGAGCGCCGGCACCAGCCCGAGCGTCAGCCCGTCGAGCACGGCGGCCGGGCCCGGGCGGGCGCGCCCCACGGCATACAGGGCCGGACCGAGCGCGAGCCCGACGAGCGACAGCCCGAGCACCAGCCACAGCACCGGCGGAGCCTCGCGCGGCCCGGCGAGGCGATCAAGCGCTTCCTGCAACCGTGTTGCGATAACGCCGGTGCCGCGGAGCGGCCGCGAGCACCGCGCCGGGGCTCACGGCGCGCAGCGGTCGCAGCGGCCCTGGATCTGGATCGCGACGCGCTTGCGCCGCACGGCCCGGGGCACCGCGGCGCCCGCGCGGATCTCGACCGCGCTGTCGGAGAGGCACGTGACCTCGCCGCAGCTGTCGCACAGGAAGTGCGGGTGCTCCACGGTGCGCCCGGGCCGCTCGTGCGCGGGGGCCCGCGCGCCCGGACCCGGGCGACGCAGCTCGAAGCGCCACACGTGGTCGCCGAGGTCGGCGCGGCGCAGCAGGCCGGCCTCGGTCATCGCGACGAGGTTCCGGTAGATGGTCGCCCGGTCCCAGCCCGAGCCGACGAGTGCCTCGGCGATGGTGGCGTGGCTCTGCGGCGTGCGCGCGCGGCCCAAGAGCTCGAGGACCGCGATGCGGGGCGCCGTGGCGCGCAGCCCGCGGGCGCGGATCGCCTCGACGAGCGGCGTCGCGGAGCGGGCGGCGGGCACGCGGGCCATGCCCTGATCTAGCCCCGCGGCGCCGCGACCGCCAGGCGCGCCCGCGTCGGGCTCGCCCGCCCCGAACACCTTCGGCCGCGCTCGAAGGCCTTCTGCGAGTCGACGAGGATCGTGACCGGTCCGTCGTTGTCGACGACGACGCGCATGTCCGCGGCGAAGCGGCCCGTCGCGACCGGCAGGCCGCGGGCGCGCAGGGCCGCGACGACAGCGTCGCACGCGGCACGCGCCGGCTCGGGCGCCATCGCGGCGTCGAAGCTGGGCCGGCGTCCACGGCGCACGTCGCCGTAGAGCGTGAACTGGCTCACGACGAGCACGGCGCCGCCCACGTCGCCGACGGCGAGGCTCATCTTGCCCTGCGCGTCGGGGAACACGCGCAGCGTGGCGATCTTGTCCGCGAGGAAGGTGACGTCCGCCGGCGTGTCGTCGCGGCCGGCGCCGACGAAGGCGCAGAGCCCACGCTCGATCGCCCCGACCGTCTCGCCGGCGACCTCGACTCGCGCGGCGACCACCCGCTGCACCACGGCGCGCACGGCGGCCTCGTAGCACGAGGGTGGCGGGAATGCGCCGCGGCCGTGCGGCGTTCGGCGCGGTTACCCGCCCTGGCCGGCGGCACGGCCTCTTGCGGCCCGCCGCCCGGAGTGGCTACATGCGCGCCCGCGCGCTAAGAGAATCGCCCATCGCCGCTCGACCCGTGTCCTCGCCTCCTCAGTCCGCCCGGCGCTCGCCCTACGTCCAGCTGCTCCTGGTGTTCGGCTTCGCGTGGCTGCTGCTCGGCGCCTACGCGCTGTCGCAGCGCGACATCGTCGTGCTCGGGGCGCGCATCGCGCGCTCCGAGATCGCCACCTACTTCGGCGTGGCGCGCGCTGCCGAGCCGGACGAGCTCGCGGCCGAGGGGCTCGGGGCCGACGTGGAGGCCGGCGCCGGCGGCGCCGGTCTCGGCGCGGGTGGGGGGCTCGCGGACGGCGTCGAGGCGGCCGAGCCCGTTCCGCCACCGCCTGCCCCGGCCGACTCCGGCGGCGCGCGCGTGGTCGACGAGGCGCCGCAGCGCATCCTCATCTTCGGCGACTCGATGGTGCAGTCGATCCAGCCGCGCCTCGGCGACTACTGCCTCGAGAACGGCCACAAGCTCCTGCCGGCCGTCTGGTACGCCTCGACCACGGTCGCCTGGGGCGTGCAGCACAAGCTCGACCAGCTGATCAACGAGTTCAAGCCGACCATGGTCATCGCCGTCCTCGGCTCGTCCGAGATCTCGACCCGCAAGGTCGAGGAGCGCGACAAGTTCGTGCGCGCCATCGTGAAGAAGGTCGGGCGGCGCAAGTTCGTGTGGATCGGTCCGCCGAACTGGCGCGAGGACACCGGCATCAACGCTCTGCTCGAGCGCGAGCTCGGCAAGGAGCGCTTCTTCCGGTCGGCCGAGCTAGAGCTCGACCGCATCGAGGACAAGATCCATCCGACACCGGCGGGCGGCGTCAAATGGACCGAGGCCTTCCTCGGCTGGCTGCGCGACGAGAGCGCCTACCCCATCCTGCTCGCGACGCCCACGCGGACGGCGCCGAAGATCCCGGCGCGCGTGTACCCGCCCCCCTACTGATCCCCTCCGTCGCTCTCGGCCTTCATGCGCTTCCTCGAGCTCTTCGTCCACGATCCGAAGAACCCACTCGTGTTCAACACGGGCACGTTCTTCCTGCTCTTCACGGCGTTCATGATCGTGTACGCGCTCCTGCGCGGGCGGAACGCGCTCCGGCTCGGGTGGATCCTCGGATTTTCCCTCTACTATTATTACAAGTGCAACGGCGTCTTCATGCTGACGCTGCTCGCGCTGACGGCGGCCGACTGGGCGATCGCCCTCCGCGTCCACCAGCAGGAGGATCCCGGGCGGCGCAAGGCGTGGCTCACCGTGAGCGTCGTGCTCAACCTCGCGGCGCTCGGCTTCTTCAAGTACACGAACTTCTTCCTGCGCAACGTGTCGGCGCTGACCGGCGCGCACGTGGACCCGCTCGACATCTTCTTGCCGATCGGCATCTCGTTCCACATCTTCCAGTCGCTCTCCTACCTGGTCGACGTCTACCGGCGCCTCTACCCGCCGACGAAGAGCCTCTTCGAGTACGCGCTCTTCCTGTCGTTCTTCCCGCAGATCGTCGCCGGGCCCATCGTGCGCGCGCCCGAGTTCTTCTCGCAGATCCACCCGATTCGCGAGCCCGCACCGGACGATGTCGCGGCCGGGCTCTACCGCATCGTCCAGGGCGTCGCGAAGAAGGCGCTCATCGCCGACTACGTCGGCATCTACTCGGACCTCGTGTTCGCGGCGCCCGAGACCTACTCGGGCCCCGAGGTGCTGCTCGGCATCTACGCCTACGCCATCCAGATCTACTTCGACTTCTCGGGCTACTCCGACATGGCGCTCGGGATGGCGCGCATCCTCGGGGTCAAGATCTCCGAGAACTTCGATTCGCCCTACGGCGCCACGAGCATCACCGAGTTCTGGCGGCGCTGGCACATCTCGCTGTCGAGCTGGTTGCGCGACTACCTCTACATCCCCCTCGGCGGCAACCGCGCCGGGCCCGTGCGCAAGTACGTGAACCTGATGCTCACCATGCTGCTCGGTGGGCTGTGGCACGGTGCCTCCTGGAACTTCGTCGTCTGGGGCGGCCTGCACGGGGTCGGGCTCGCCGTGCACAAGTACGTGGGCACGCGCTGGCCCGACCGCGGTGCGCGCTGGCGTCGCGTGCTCGGCTGGGTCGTCACGCTTCACTTCGTGGCCGCCCTGTGGGTGTTCTTCCGCGCCAAGGACTTCGCGACCGCCTTCCAGGTGTTCGAGCGCCTGGCCGTCGAGTGGGAGCCGGCGCGCATCGTCACGATGCTCGAGGTGCGGCACTGGGTGGTCGCGGCGCTCGCGCTCGGCTTCGTCGCGAGCGCGCTGCCCACCTCGATCGCCACGCGGCTGCAGGGCTACTTCGTGCGCGTGCCGCTGCCGGTCAAGGCGCTCGTGTTCGTGGCGCTCTTGCAGTTCGTGGTGCAGGTGCAGGGCACGAACATCCAGCCGTTCATCTACTTCCAGTTCTGACGAGCCCGGTTCTCCGACAGCCACTGCTCCCACGCGGCGAAGTCGCCGCCGAGCTGGCGCGCGAGGCTGTCGCGCGCGGCGTCGGGCAGAGGCACGAAGGTGCCGGTCGCCTCGCTGAGCACGGTGCCCGTCTCGGCGACGACGAGCACGCCCTGCATGTGCATCAACCTGCGCTGGTCGCGCGTCAGGCGGCCCTCGGCGCGCAGCGTGACGCCGATGGGCGCGGGGCGCACGAAGCGCAGCTCCAGGCGCGCGGTCTGCACCCAGCGGTCGTGGAGGAACGCGACCCGGCCGATCGTCTCGTCGAGCAGCGCCGACACGATGCCGCCGTGCAGGACGCCGGGCCAGCCCTGGTGGTGCTCGGCCGGCGTCAGCTCGGTCCAGACCTTCGCGCCGTCGTCGTAGAAGGTGACGCCGAGGCCGTGGGGGTTCTCGGTGCCGCACACGAAGCACAAGGCCGAGCCGGGCTGGCGACGCGAGCTCGACGCGGGCGGGTCGGGCGGCACGGAGGCTCCTCGGTTCCGGCGCGGGCGGCGCTAGTCCGGTGAGGCACCACGCGCCGCGCGGCGTGGCTCGGGCCGCGGGCGCGCGCGGTCGAGCCACGTCTCGGGCTGCTCGGCCTGTCGCACCGTCACGGGGGGGCCGCCGTGGCGGAGCAGATCCGGCAGGCCGCAACCCAGGATGTTCTTGGCCGCGACGAGGCCGGAGTAGGTCGCCCCCATGATGCCGTGGCCGACCGTGCTCGCGCCGCAGAGCCACAGGCCCGGGATCTCGCTCTTGACCTGATAGGACAGCGGGCCCACCTGGCCGAGGGTCTTGTTGATGCCGTAGAGGTTGCCGCGCGTCGCGGTCACGTAGTGCCAGTTGGTGAGCGGCGTGCCGAGCTCCGAGAACACCACCCGGCGCCTCAGGCCCGGCACGATGCGCTCGGCGGCGGTGAGCATGCGGTCGGTGAGGGCGCGCTTGAGCACCGCGTAGGCCTCGGGCCGGTCGCCGTGCTGCGTCCGCTCCCAGCGCGCGAAGGCCTCGTAGTCCACGAAGGTGAAGGCCTCCATCGTGTGCACGCCGGCGGGGCGCGCCTTGCTCGGGTCCTTGAGCGTCGGCACGGTCAGGAAGAGCCCCGGTACCGGGCCGACGTTCTGCGTCCAGTCCGGCAGCGCGCCGCGGTAGACCGACTCGACGTCGCCGTCCGGGTAGAGCCAGTAGTTGCCCGAGTCGAGCCCCTCGGCTCGCGGGTCCATCTCGACCGCGAGAAAGAGGCTCACGGCCGACACGCTCCAGCGCGTGCGGGCCAGCCGGAGGCGGAGCCCGCGCGACAGGTGCTCGGTGCCGACGAGCTTGCCGTAGGTCACCTCCGGGTCGGCGTTGGACAGGACGATCCGCGCGCGGATCTCCTCGCCGTCGGCGAGGCGCACGCCGATCGCGCGGCGCCCGCGCGGACCCTGTTCGACCAGGATGCGGGCCACCGGTGCGCGCACGCGGATGTCGCCGCCGGCGCGGCGGAGCGCGCGGATGAGCGCGCGCGGGATCGCGGCGCCGCCGCCGCGCGGGTAGTAGCCGCCGTCGAGGTAGTGCGAGGCGACGGCCGCGTGCATCACCGCGGGAGCCTTGCTCGGAGGCAGGCCGTAGTCCCCGGCCTGCGCCGCCAGGATGGTGCGCGCGCGCGGATCGCGCACGTGGTGCGCCAGCATGGCGCGCGTCGTGCGCAGGAACCAGCGCGCCAGGGTGGGGGCGCCCCACGGCAGCTTGACGAGCTCGAGCGGGTGCTTCAGCTCCGCGAACCAGGCGAGATCGGACGAGATGCGCGTCACCTGGTCGAGGAAGCGCCGGATGCCGTCCGCGTCGGCGGGAAAGCGGCGCGCCAGGCGCTCGCCGAAGAGCTCCTTGCCCTTGGGGATGTCGAAGCGGTCGAGCGCGGTCCCGCCGGGCGATCCGTAGAGCACGTGGTCGATGCCGTCCGGATTGAGCTCGCAGAACTCGAGGTCGTTGCCCAGGCCGAGGCCCTGGTAGATGCCGTTCATGCGCTCGCCGGGACCGAGCTCGCCCACGTAGTGGACGCCGGGGCTGAAGCGGTAGCCGCCGAGCGTGAACGAGTGGCACCAGCCGCCGGGCAGGTAGTGCTGCTCGAGCACCAGGACCTTCTGACCGGCCTGCGCGAGCGCGACGGCGGCGGTCAACCCGCCGGCCCCCGAGCCGATGATCACGACGTCGACGTCTGGCATCCGGTGCTCCCGTATTACGTCCGCTCCATGCGCGCAACGCCCGGCCGAGCGAATGACGCGAGCGCGACGGTCGGTCGGGCGCCGGTGCAGGGGTCATGGCGCAGCGCGCCATCGACGCGGCCTTGGACGGCCTTCGGCGCGGATCCGCCGGAGTTCGGGTAAGCTTCGGTCCCGCCGTGCGAGCCCCCGCCCTCACCCTCACGTGCGTCCTCACGTGCGCCCTCGCGGCGCCCGCGGGTGCGTTTCCGCACGTCGTGAGGACGGGCGAGACGGCGGCGAGCATCGCCGAGCGCGTGTACGGGGCCGTCGAGGCCGAGCGCGTGATCGTGGCCGCCAACCGGCTCGAGGGCTCGGGCAGTGGGGCGCTCGTACCGGGCATGCTGCTCGAGATCCCGGCGGTCAGCTACCACCAGGCCGCGCCCGGCGAGACCTGGCACTCGATCGCGGCCGAGTTGCTCGGCGCCGGCGAGCGCGGCGTCCTGCTCGCGCAGGTGAACGGCGCCGAGCCGTGGCTGCCGCCCGCCGCCGCGAGCGAGATCGTCGTGCCGTACAACCTGCGCTACGTGGTGAGCGTGGGGGATACGCCCGATTCGCTCGCGTACCGGTTCCTCGGCCGCCGCGATCGGGCGTGGATGGTCGCGGTGTACAACGGGCTCAAGGACGGGCGGCTGCACCACGGCGACGTGCTCCTCATACCGCTCGTCGAGCTGCCGCTCACCGCGAGCGGCAAGGCCGAGGCCGCGAGCGCACTCGGCCTCGTGCGCTCGCAGGCGGGTGGTGCGGCGCGCGCGTTGCAGGCGCGCGCGGACGCCGAGATCCCCGAGCTCGTGTCGGACGTGCGGCACGGGCGCTACGTCGAGGCGGTGGGGCGCGGCGCCGGCCTCCTCGCCGCGAGCGGCCTCAGCGTGCCGCAGCTCGCCGCCGTGCACCGCGCGCTCACCGAGGCGTACGTCGCGCTCGGTGCGCCGGGGCTCGCCGCGACGGCCTGCTCCGAGTGGCGGCGGGTGGACCCGGCTGCGACGCTCGACCCGGTGCTCGTGAGCCCGAAGATCGTCGAGGTGTGCGTGGGTCCGGCCGGCATGCCCCCCGCGGGAGCGGCCGCCCCCGACGCCGGCCCTGGCGCGGGCGCGCCCGGCGCGGGCAGTGCACCGGGCGCCGCGTCGGTCGCGCCGGGTGCCGCGCCCGGGCCGAGGAGGCGGCCGTGACGCCCCCCGCGGCCGCGATCGGGCGCGGCGCGCTCGTGGCGGGACGCTACGAGCTCGGGCTCGTCGTCGGCACGGGCATGACCGGCACGATCCACGAGGCGTGGGTGCGCTCCGGGCCGCTCACCGGCGAGCGCGTGGCGGCCAAGCTCATCCACCCGCGCTTGCTCGGCGACCGGCAGGTGCTCAAGCGCTTCCACCGCGAGGCGCGCATCCTGTCGCGCGTCGAGGGGCCGCACATCGTGAAGCTCCTCGACTTCGTCGAGGAGCAAGGGCTCTGCATCATCGTGCTCGAGTACGTCGACGGCCCTTCGCTCGAGGACTACCTGCGCCACCGGGGGCCCGTCGCCATCGAGGAGGCGCTCGCCATCGCGTCCCAGATCTGCGCCGCGCTCGGCCGCATCCACGCCGCGGGGGTCATCCACCGCGACCTCAAGCCGGGCAACGTGCTCGTCGAGGGGCTCGACGACTGGCGCACCACGCTCGCCCCGGGCGACCTCGGCGCCGCGGTCGACCCGACGCTCGACTCCGCGCCGCAGACCTTCCGTCACGGCCTGCTCGTGCGCGTCGCCGATTTCGGCCTCGCCAAGGTGCTCCAGGGCGAGGGAGGTGCCACCGCGCTCACCGAGCAGGACATGATCTTCGGCACGCCCGACTACATGTCCCCGGAGCAGGTCGCGGGCGAGGAGCTCGACGGCCGTGCCGACCTCTACGCGCTCTCGGCCATCCTCTACGAGATGGTGGTCGGTCGCCCGCCCTACGACACGCCCGGCGCGCTCACCACCATGGCCGCGCACGTGAACCAGCCCGTGCCGTCGCCGCGGGCGGCCGCCCCCGAGCGCGTGATCGGGCCGGAGCTCGAGGCGCTGATCATGCGCGGCCTGGCCAAGCGGCGCGACGACCGCTACGCGAGCGCCGAGGAGCTGGAGCGGGCGATCGCCGCGCTCCGCGCCGGGAGCGAGCCGCCGCCCCCGACCGCGCCCGACCCGCACCGCATCTCGAGCGGCGTGCCTCCGAGCGACGACCACGCCGCCAGCCTCGCGAGCTCGGAGACGCAGGCACTGTCGAGCGGCGACGTCGGAACGACGATGCGCTCCGAGAAGGACGACGCGGTCGCCCGGGCGCGTGGCGCCGCCGTGCGCGTGGTGGTGCGGGAATCGCTGCCGAACGACAGCTCGCCCCCGCCCGCCACCCCGGCGCGCGAGGACGGCTGGGAGCACGCCTCGGACGACGACCAGTCGCTCAGCCGGCCCGACGAGCAGGGCGGGCTCGCGGAGCGCCACAGCGAGCAGCGGCTGTGGCTCGTCGTCGCCGTCGTGCTCGCCGCCGTGGCGGTCGGTGTCGGAATCTTCCTCGGTGCGCGCTGAGCGCGCCGACCGTTGACGCCGCTCCGCGCGAAGAGGAGAGAGGGGCATGCGAGGCACGCCAACCGTGGCGCCGGGGCCCCCCGGCAGCGAGGCCGTCGCGCGATGGGCCGCCGGCCGGGGTATCGGCTACGCGGTACGCCCGGACGAGGCATGGTTCCGCGCCTGGGAGCCGTTCGACACGCTCATCTCGGCGAGTCGCTACTACAACGCGTGCTCCTGGGCCGCGAGCCCGGGCGCCGTCTCGCTCGTCGAGCCGTGGACGGAGGAGGACGAGGGGACCGAGCCCATCGGCCGGGCGCTGCTCGGGTTCGCGCAGCACCCCGGGCTGCGCCACCGGGCGGCCGCGCGCTGCGGCGAGGGGCTGCTCACGCGCGTGAGCTACCTCGAAGGCCCGCCGCTGCCGCGCGCACCGCTCGGCGACGCGCGCTGGGACGCGGCGGCGGTGACCTTCGCGCACACGCCGGACGAGGCGCGCGCGGCCTTCCACCCGCGCCTGCGCGCGGCGCTCGCGCCCTTCGTGCGCGCCGCGCCGGCCGGCGGAGCGGTCGGGGCGCCGCAGGTCGAGCCGGCGCTCCACCTGGAGCTGCGGCCCGGCGGGCTCGTGCTCTACTGCAGCCACCTCGCGCCTTCGGCCGAAGGCTACGCCGAGCTCGCGCGCCTCGTCCCGGAGCTCGTGGTGGCGGCGCTCGCCTACGGCTGAACAGGAGTCATGGCCACCATCCTGGTCGTCGAGGACGAGCCCGCGATCGCGGAGTCGCTGGCCTATTCGCTGCGGCGCGACGGCTACACGGTGCTCACCGCCGGCTGCATTGCCGACGCCGAGGCCCAGGCGGGCGGGATCGACCTCGTGGTGCTCGACCTCATGTTGCCCGACGGCAGCGGCTTCGACCTCCTGGCGCGCCTGCGCCGCCGCCCGGCACCGCCGGCGGTCATCATCCTGTCGAGCCGCGACCACGAGGCCGACCGCGTCGCGGGGCTCGAGACCGGAGCCGACGACTACGTGACGAAGCCCTTCTCGCCGCGCGAGGTCGTGGCGCGCGTCCGCGCCGTGCTGCGCCGCACGGTGCGCGCGGAGGGGGTGGCTGCGCCGGCGCCACCGCTGCCCATCACCGCCGACGTCGAGACGCGCCGCGCGACGATCGACGGGCAGCCGCTCGAGCTCACGCGCGTGGAGTTCGATCTGCTCCACACCTTGCTGTCGGCGCCCGGCCGCGTCTTCACGCGGGCGCAGCTCATCGACCGGGTGTGGGGCGACAACTTCGCCATCACCGACCGCACCATCGACTCGCACGTCAAGGCGCTGCGCCGCAAGGTGGCGGACGCCGGCGGCGACGCCGGCATCATCGAGACCGTCCGCGGCGTGGGCTACCGCCTGGGGTTGGGCGGGGAGCGTGGCGCGGCGGACGGGGGCTGACCGCGCGGCGGGGGCCCGGGCTCGCCCACTGACCGACGGCGCAAAAAGCGACTACCCTCGGCGTGATGCCGACGGCGGATCCGCAGGGCTACTCGATGCTGCGCTTCGTCGTGGTCGCCCTCGCGGCCATCGGGCTCATCGTCTTCGTGTCCTTCGTGGCGGTGCGCCTGGTGCGCTCGCGTGCGGCGGGCATGTCGGTGCGCATGCAGATCTTCCTCGCGCTCGCGCTCATCGTGGGCGCGTTCGCCTTCGGGCTCGGCGTGCTCGTGCTCGACCGCATCAAGGGGCGCGCGAACCTCCTGGCGCGCGAGGCCGGCCTCGACGAGGCGCGCGCCATCGCCGCGCTCGTGGCGGGCGAGATGCGCGAGCACGGCACCGACCTCGAGGCAGCGGCGCGCCAGCTCGGAGCCGCGGCCGGCGAGGGCGAGCTGAACCTCGCGCTCCTCGACCCCGAGGGGCGGGCGGTGTTCGAGCGCGGCCTGTCTCCCTCCGACCCGGCGGCCGTGGCGGTGTCCGCGCCGGTCGAGCTCGACGGCCGTAGCTACGGCGAGGTGCGGGTCGTGAAGCCGACCCTGCTCATCGCGCAGACGCTCGCCGACTTCGCGCCGACGGTGCTCGTCATCGGCCTCTTGCTCGGCGCGGTGGCGGCGGCGTCGGCCGCGCTCATCGGGCGCACCATCGCCACGCCCATCGAGGAGCTCACGAGCTTCGCCGAACGGGTGAGCCAGGGCGATCGGCGCGCCGTCCGGCCGCGCGGGGCGGGCCGCGAGGTCAAGCGCCTGGCGCACGCGCTCGACACCATGCGGCGCGAGCTCGAGGGGCGGCCCTTCGTCGAGACCTTCGCGGCCGATCTGAGCCACGAGCTCAAGAACCCCGTCGCGGCCATCCGCGCGAGCGCCGAGGTGCTGCGCGACGGGGCCGCGAGCGAGCCCGCCGAGGCCGAGCACTTCGTGGCGCGCATCCTCGAGGCGACGGGGCGCATCGAGGCCCTGCTCGGCGATCTGCTCTCGCTCGCGCGCCTCGAGGCGCGCGGGGTGGACGACGCCGAGCACGTGCGGCCGGTCGATCTCGCCGCCTGTGCCGCGGGGGTCGCCGCCCGGGCGCGCGACGCCGGGGCCGAGGTCGCGGTCGAGAGCGACGGCGACGTGCGCGTGCGTGGCGACGAGACGTGGCTCGCCCGCGCCATCGAGAACCTCGTCGACAATGCGCGCCTGCACGGCGAGAGCCACAAGCCCATCCACATCGCCCTGCGGCGCGTCGATCGGCAGATCGTGTGCGAGGTGCGCAGCGCCGGAAGCCTCAGCCGGCACGTGGTGCGCCGCATCTTCCGGCGCTTCGTCACGACGCGCGCCGATCGCGGCGGGACGGGCCTCGGGCTCGCCATCGTGCGGGCCGTGGCCGAGGCGCACGGGGGCCGCGCGGAGTGCACCGCGCCCGGCCCCCCCGAGGTCGTCTTCGCCATCACGCTCCCCGCCGCCTGACGCGACTCCGGGCGATGCCAATATTGGCGTATGATTTCAATTTGTTGCACAACTTCACGCAAACTCCATGCACGGGGCCTTGGCGGCGCCTGGTGGAGTGGTCATGGTTTCCGCTAGTGTTCGCCCCTGGCAAGAGCATGAGTCCCGACGACCCCCGCACCGACCGCGCGCGAAGCGTGCCACGGCACGTGGCGATCATCATGGACGGCAACGGTCGCTGGGCGCGCGCCCGCGGGCTCGAGCGCTCGGCCGGGCACGAGCGCGGCATCACCGTCGCCGACGAAATCGTCATGGCGGCGGCCGAGCGCGGCGTGCGCCACCTCACGCTCTACGCCTTCAGCGTCTTCAACTGGTCGCGGCCGCGCGCCGAGATCGACATGCTGATGCGCATCTGTGCCGAGTTCGCGGAGCGCTACCGGGAGCGCTACCGGGCGAGCGGCATCCGCCTCGGCGTCATCGGCGACCTCGAGGAGCTGCCCACGCCGACGCGCCGCGCCGTCGAGGCGACCGTCGAGGCCACGCGCGACGGGACGCGCCTCGACGTGACGCTCGCCCTCTCCTACGGCTGCCGCAGCGATCTCGTGGGCGCCGTGCGCGCCATCGCCGCCCACGCGCAGGCCGGATTGCTCCTGCCCGAGGAGATCGACGAGCAGGCGTTGCGGCGCTTCATGACCACGAGCCACATGCCGGATCCGGATCTCGTCATCCGTACGGGGGGCGAGAAGCGCCTGAGCGATTTTCTCCTGTTCGAGGGGGCGAACGCGGAGCTCTACTTCTGCGACGCCATGTGGCCCGACTTCGACACGGCCCGGCTCGACGAGGCGCTCGCCGTGTACGCGCGGCGCGAGCGGCGCTTCGGTCGCACGGCCGAGCAGGTCGCCGCCGCGCCCGACTGACCCGCCGGATCGGGTCGCGCTCAGCCGCGCGGCCGCGGGTCGGGGACGGCACAGCTCGCTTCGGCGCGCCGCTCGCCCGCGACGGAGTCGTCGCCGTCGAGCGCCGCGAGGAGCTTCTCGGCGGTGATGGGCAGCGCGGTCGCGCGGTGGCCGCTCGCGTGCCACACGGCGTCGGCGATGGCGGGCGCCGTCGCGGAGATCGGCCCTTCGCCCGTCTCCTTCGCGCCGAAGGGGCCGCGCGGATCGTGCGTCTCGACGCACACCGCCTCGCACTCGGGCATGTCGAGCGCGCCGGGCATCTTGTAGTCGAGGAAGCTCGCGTTGACGGTCTTACCGTCGCGCATCACGAGCTCCTCCGACAGGGCGTACCCCATGCCCATCTGGATGCAGCCGTGCACCTGGCCGTCCACGGCCATCGGGTTGAGCACGGTGCCGCAGTCGTGGGCGGTGTACACCTTGGTGACGCGCGTGACCCCGGTCTCGCGGTCGACGTCGACCTCGGCGACCTGCGCGCCGAAGCTGAAGGTCGGCGTCACGAGGCCCATGTCGCGCGGGGTGTAGGTGCCGCGCCCGATCACCGGCTTGCCGCGGTTCGCCTTCTGCGCCATCGCGACCGCCTCGGCGAAGGGGATGCCGCGGTCGGGACGGAACTTCGAGCGCACCATGCCGTCCTTGAGCTCGACCTCCTGGACGACGTTGAGGTCGAAGCGCAGGGACACCATGCGCGCGAGCTCCTCCTTCACCTGGCGCGCGGCCTCGAGGACGGCATTGCCCGCCATGAGCGTGACGCGGCTCCCCCAGGTGCCGAGGTCGCCCTTCGGGGTCATCGCCGTGTCGCCGGCCGTCATGTGGATGTCCTGCATCCGGATGCCGAGCTCCTCGGCGAGGATCTGCTGGAGCACCGTGTCCGAGCCCTGGCCGATGTCGGACGCCATCGTGAGCAGGTGCACCGTGCCGTCGGCGTAGGCGCGCACCTCGGCGGCGCTGAAGGGGTAGGGCGTGTTGAACCAGTTGAAGACGCCGCCCGTGATGAAGCTGTAGCAGCCGATGCCGAGGCCCTTGCCGCCGCCCTTGCCCGGGCCCTGGCTCCGCTTCTCGCGCCAGCCGCTCATCTCGGCGACGCGCTCGAGGCACTCCGAGAAGCCGCAGGTGCCGACCGTCGCGACGTCGGGGATCTCGTCACCCGGCCGCATGGCGTTCTTGAGCCGGAGCTCGATGGGGTCGATGCCGAGCGCCTCGGCCGCCATGTTCATCTGGGTCTCGGTGGCGAACAGCGCCTGGGGCGCGCCGAAACCACGCATCGCGCCGGCCGGGGCGTGGTTCGTGTACACGTGCGCGCCGGCGTAGCGGTAGGCGGGGTAGCGGTAGAGCATGGCGCCGAAGTTGCCGACGAGGAAGGTCGCCGTCGGCCCCATGCTGTTGTAGGCGCCGCCCTCGAGCAGGACCTGGAAGTCCTTGGCCATGAGCGTGCCGTCGCGCTTGAAGCCCACGCGCGAGCGCAGGCGCATCGGATGGCGGCGGCGCCCGGTCGCGAGCTCCTCCTCGCGGCTCAGGGTGAACTTGACGGGCTTGCCGGTGCGGCGCGCGATGAAGGCCGCGCACACGTCCCAGGGGCGGAGCTCCATCTTGCCACCGAAGCCACCGCCCACGGCCGGCTTCACGACGCGCACCTCGTTCTCGCGCAGCCCGAGGGTCGAGGCGAGCAGGCACTGCACGATGTAGGGCGTCTGGGTGCTGGTGGTGAGCGTGATGCGCCCGAGATCGTCCGCCTGCGCGAGCGTCGCGCACGGCTCGAGGTAGGCGTGGCTCACCGCCTGGACGGTGAAGGTGTCCTCGCGCACGTAGTCGCTCGCGCCGAAGCCGGCCTCGAGGTCGCCGAACGCGATCTTGCGCGTGACGCTCACGTTGTCGGGCGTGGCCTCGTGGAGCACGGGCGCGCCCGCGGCCATGGCTGCGTCGAGGTCGAACACGGCCGGCAGCGGCTCGTACTCGACGCGGATGAGCGCGAGCGCCTCCTCGGCCGTGTCGCGATCGACCGCGGCCACCGCGGCGACCTCGTCGCCGACGAAGCGCACCTTGTCGCGCGCGAGCGCGAGCTCGTCCTGGGTGGTCGGCACGAGGCGCCAGTTGCCGTACCTGACGGCCGGCAGATCGCTCCCGACCACGACGGCCTTCACGCCCGGCAACGCGGCGGCGCGGCGCGTGTCGAGGTGCGCGATGCGCGCGTGGGGCACGGGGCTCCGGAGCAGAGCCCCGTGCAGCATGCCCGGCAGCGACAGATCGTCGGTGTAGAGGGCGGAGCCGGTGGCCTTCGCCCAGCCGTCGACGCGGGGCACGTCCTTGCCGATGGGTCGACTCGTCACGGCGTCACCTCCGCCTGGCGTGCGGCGCGTGCCGTGCCCTCTCCGAGGGCGCGCGCCGTCGCGCGCTCGAGCGCGCGGCGCACCAGCACGGCGACCATCTTGCGCCGGTAACCGGCGCTCGCGCGCACGTCGCCGATGGGGGCGCAGGCCTCGGCCGCGGCAGCCCCCGCGGCGCGGAACGCCGCGTCGTCCGGGTTCCGTCCGCGGAGCGCGTCGGCGGCCGCGGTCGCGACGAAGGGTGTCGGGGCGACGGCGCCGAGCACGATCCGCGCCTCGGCCACGCGGCCGTCCGCGAGCGTCAGCCCTGCCGCGACGCCGACCGCGGAGACGTCGACCGCCGAGCGCTGCGACAGGCTGAGGTACGCGAACCCGGTCGCCGCCCGAGGCGGCGGCACGGTGATGCGCACGAGCAGCTCGTCGGGGGCGAGGACCGTCTGGCCCGGCCCCCGGAAGAGCTCGGCGAGCGGCAGGGCGCGGTGGCCGCGCGGGCTCCGCAGCTCGACCGAGGCGCCGCGCGCGACGAGCGTCGGGGCGTTGTCGGCGCAGGGCGAGGCGTTGCAGAGGTTGCCGGCGATGGTCGCCATGTTGCGGATCTGGACCGTGGCCGTGGCCTGTGCCGCCTCGGCGAGGGCGGGGTAGTGAGCGGCGACGGCCGGGTGCTCGAGCACGGCGCTCACGCGCGTCATGCAGCCGAGCTCGAGCCCGCGCACGGGGTCGAAATGCAGGTCGCCGAGACCGGGCACGCGCTTCAGGCCGATGACGACGGCGGGCGCGACCTGTCCGCGCGACATCTTGACGACGAGGTCGGTGCCCCCGGCCATGACGCGCGCGGCCGGACCGTGCGCGGCCAGGAGCGCCAGCACCTCGTCGAGCGTGTCGGGGCCGTGGTAGGCGAACTTACACAGGCTCATGGGCGCGCTCCGCCCCCGCTGGGATCGCCCCCCGCGGGGCCGCCGGTCGCCGGGTCGCCCGCGGCAGCGTCGGGCCGCGCGGCTTCCTTCAGCCGGTCGGCCGCGCGGCGCACCGCCTCGAAGATCTTCTGGTACCCGGTGCAGCGGCACAGGTTGCCCGACAGGCCGCGGCGGATCTCGTCGTCCGTCGGGGCGGGGTTTCTCGACAGGAGGTAGGCGGCCGACAGCTCCATGCCCGGCGTGCAGTAGCCGCACTGGATGGCGCCCGCCGCGATGAACTCCGCCTGGACCGGGTGCAGGGCGTCGCGCGCCGTGGCGAGGCCCTCCACCGTCGTCACCTCGTGCCCGACGGCCTCGACCGCGAGCATCAGGCACGACGTGACCGAGCGCCCGTCGAGCAGCACCGTGCAGGCGCCGCAGTCGCCGTCGCCGCAGCCGCGCTTGGTGCCCGTGAGGCGCAGGTCCTCGCGCAGGACCTCGTTCAACGTGCGCCACGGTGGCACGGCGACCTCGTACGCGTCGCCGTTCACCCGCAGGCGGATCGTCTGTTTCATGCTTCCTCGCTGTCGGCGCGGCGGGCCGCGCGGCTCGATCCCGCGGCGGCGGCGCTCTACGCTGGCACGCCCGAAGGGACTCGAACCCCTGACCAACGGCTTAGAAGGCCGCCGCTCTATCCAACTGAGCTACGGGCGCGTGCGTGGCCTGCCACGCGAGGGAGGTAGCCTCGCTACCCGGAGAGGCGGAGTCAAGCGGGTCGGGCGTGGGCCGCGCGCGGCCCGCGATCACCGCGCCGCGGGCCGGGCGGGTGCCGAACGGGGCCGCCGACCGACGCACATGCCCGTTGCCTGCGCCCGCGTGCTCTCGTATCCGGGCTCGAGGAACGCGGCATGCAGAGCTTCGTCGTCGGCATCGATCTCGGTACGACGCACACCGTCGTCGCGTGCGCCGAGCGCCGGGCGGGCGCCCGGGCGCGCGTGTTCGACGTCGCGCAGCTCGTCGGCGCGACCGAGGCTGCGGCGCGGCCGCTGCTCGCCTCGAGCCTGTACCTTCCGCCGGAGGGCGAGCCGCGCGCCGAGCCGCTGCCCGTCGAGGTCGGCGCGGCGCCCGGCGGGCCCGCGACCGGCGGGGCGGGCGCGGGGCGCGCGTGGGTCGTCGGCGAGCACGCCGCGCGGCGCGGGGCCGAGGTGCCCGGACGCCTCGTCGCGTCGTCGAAGAGCTGGCTCTCCCACGCCGCCGTCGACCGGCGTGCCGGCATCCTGCCGTGGCAGGCGGACGACGACATGCCGCGCATCTCGCCCGTCGAGGCCGCGACCGAGCTTCTCTGCCACGTGAGGCGAGCCTGGGATGCGGCCCACCGCGACGCACCGCTCGCGGCAGAGGACGTGGTGCTCACCGTGCCGGCGTCCTTCGACGCGGTGGCGCGCGAGCTCACGGTCGAGGCGGCGCGCGCGGCGGGGCTGGCGGTGCGGCTCGTCGAGGAGCCGCAGGCCGCGTTCTACGATTTCCTCGCCGAACAGGCCGCCAGCCCGGAGCTCGGGCGCGCCTTCGAGCGCGCGCTCCGCGCCGGGGCCGGCGAGGCGGTCGTGCTCGTGTGCGACGTGGGCGGCGGCACCACGGATCTGTCGCTCATCCGCGCGCGACGCCGTGCCGGCGCGGACGCCTCCGCGCCGCTCCAGCTCGAGCGCGTGGCGGTGGGCCGGCACCTGTTGCTCGGGGGCGACAACATGGACCTCGCGCTCGCGCAGCGCTGCGAGCGCCGCCTCGTGCCCGAGGGCCAGCATCTCGACGGGCGGCGCTTCGCGGAGCTCGTGGCCGCCGTGCGGCGCGCCAAGGAGAAGCTGCTCGCGCCCGGCGCGCCCGAGAGCGTGGGCGTGACGGTGCTCGGGTCCGGCGCGCGTCTGCTCTCGGGCGCCCTGACGACCACCCTCGAGCTCCGCGAGGTCGAGGAGCTCGTCGTCGAGGGTTTCTTCCCGCGCGTCGTGCCGGGCGAGGTATCGGTCGAGCGGCGCGGCGGCCTGCGCGCCTTCGGCCTGCCTTACGAGCGCGAGCCGGCGGTGAGCCGGCACCTGGCCGCCTTTCTGGCGCGCCACGCGGCGACGGCGACGCCAACCGCGCTCTACCTGAACGGCGGCGTCTTTCACGCCGCGGCGATCGCGGCGCGCGTACACGAGGTGGCGAGCGCGCTCGTGGGGCGTCCGCTCGTGCTCCTGCCGAACGCCGACCCCGACGTGGCCGTCGCGCGCGGCGCGGTCGCCTTCGGGCTCGCGCTCGCCGGGCACGGTCCGCGCATCGGCGGCGGGTCGGCGCGCGCGTACTTCGTCGGCCTCGGCGGCCTCGACGGCCGACGCGTCGCCGAGGCGGTGTGCGTGCTGCCGCGCGGCGCGCCCGAGGGCGTGCGCCAGCGCGTCACGGGGCGCGCGGTCGGGCTCACGCTCGGTCGGGCGGCGCGCTTCGAGCTCTACGCGTCCGATCGCGGCGTGGACGCCCTCGGTGCGCTCGTGCGCCTCGACGCCGCGGAGCACGAGCGCCTGCCGCCGGCCGTCGCGCGCCTCGGCAGCCCGAAGCGGCAGAAGGAGCTGGCGGTCGAGCTCGAGGCCGAGCTCACGGCGGTCGGCACGCTCGAGCTCGCGTGCGTCGAGGCGGCGCCGGCGCGCGGGGTCGCGCGGCGCTTCCGGCTCGCCTTCGAGCTGCGCGCGCAGACGGAGCTCGAGGCGGACGGTGGTGGAGCGTCGACCGGGGGGAGCCGGCTCGGGCCGGTCGCCCGGCCGGGGTCGGGTGCGGCACCGCCGAGCGTGCCACCGGCGCCCGCGCCGGAGCAGAGCACGGCCTCGGCGCCGAGCGGCCCGCAGGGTACTCTCGCGGGCAAGCGGCTCGACGAGGTGACGGCGCTCTGCGAGCGCGCCTTCGGGCCGCCGGCGGCCGTCGCGACGCCCGGGGAGGGGAGCGCCGAGCCGAGCGTGGCGCGCAACCTGCTGCGCGAGCTCGAACGGCTGCTCGGCGTGCGGGACAACTGGAGCGGCGCCGTGCTGCGGACCCTGTCGGACGTGCTCCTGGCGCGCCGCGTGGGCCGGCGGCGGAGCGCGGAGCACGAGCGCATGTTCTGGCTCCTCGCGGGCTACGCGCTCCGACCGGGCGTCGGGGACGCCGACGACGAGCGGCGCGTGGGCGCGCTCTTCCGGCTCTTGCCCGAGCGCGTGGTCTTCTCCGAGCCGCGCACCTGGCAGCAGTTCTGGATCGCCTGGCGCCGGGTGGCGGCCGGGCTCGGGGAGCGCGAGCAACGCGCGCTCTTCGACCTGGCGGCGCCGTTCGTCGCGCCGCCCGAGGCGAAGCTGAAGAAGCCGAAGGGCGTGCGCGTCGAGGCGCCGAGCGAGATGATCGACGCCCTGTCGAGCCTCGAGCGCCTGCCCCGCGAGCAGAAGGCGGAGCTCGGCGACTGGATCGTGGAGCGCACCTGGACCGATCGCGACCCCCGGCTCTGGGCCGCGCTCGGGCGCGTGGGGGCGCGCGTGCCCACCTACGGCAGCGCGCACCAGGTCGTCGTGCCGAGCGCCGTCGAGCGCTGGATGGACCACCTGTTGCGCGAGAAATGGCGCGAGCTACCGACGTCGGGCCGCGCGGCCCTCGCGATGTGCCGCGTCACGCTCGACCGAGAGCGCGACCTGTCGGACGCACTCCGCGCCCGGGTCGTGAAGAAGCTCGCCGAGGTCGAGGCGTACGCGCCCTTCATCGAGCCGCTCACGACCCATGTGCCGGTGACGGCCGCCGAGCGCGTGGCCTTCTACGGCGACGAGCTGCCCGTGGGGCTGCGGCGCCTCGAGTGAGCTCCAGCACCGCGCTGCGCCCGACCCGCGTCGCGTGGGTCGCAGGCCCTTGACCGGACGTCGGCCGCCAAGCACTCTGTGGAGATACGGCGGCGGGAGTGCCGCGCGGCTCGAAAGGCGAGGTGGACGTGATGAAGCGAGAGTACTGGATGGCGGCAGCGTCGCTCGCCGTGCTGAGCACGAGCTGGGCTGCGTGCTCGAAGGATGACGAGACCGTCGTTCCGACGACGACCACGACCACGACGACCACGACGACCACGACGACCACGACGACGACCACGACCACGACCACGACGACGGGTCAGACCTCGCCCGACTATTTCGAGGTCACCCTCGACGGCCAGCAGATGATGCTCGACGACATGACCACGGCCGATTGCGGGGCCGCGACCTACGCCGAGCGCACGATCGACATCAGCGCTTACGCCGACGGCGCCGCGCACACCCTCATCTTCCACTCCGAGGTGTTCGGCGTGAACGGCGGAACGACGACCTTCGACGTCGACCTCGCCAGCATCGGCCTCTGCGCCGGCGGTGGCGGCGGCGGTGCGGGCGGCGCCGGTGGCGCAGGCGGTACGGGGGGCGACGCGGGCGGCGGCGGGGGTGCTGCCGGCGGCGGGGGAGCGACCGGCGGTGCCGGCGGCGGCGGGGGAGCGACCGGCGGTGCCGGTGGCGGCGGCGGTGGCGGCGGGGCCCCGTGCAACCCGATCGCCGACCCCTCCTTCGAGGCCGGTACACCGAGCACCGCGTGGACGGAGTACTCCACCAACTTCGGCACGCCGCTGTGCGATGCGTCGTGCGCCAACGGAGACAACCTCGCCGCCGATGGCGCATGGTGGGCGTGGTTCGGCGGCATCGCCGACTACGAAGAGGGCAGCCTGTCGCAGAGCGTCGTCATTCCGGTCGGCGCGACCACCCTCACGTTCCAGTACTGGGTCGCGGCCTGCGACCAGTGAGCTGCCGCCGCGCGGCGCGCCTCTACAGCGAGATCTCGGCGAACACGCCGTAGTGGTCCGACGCCGCGACGCCGTCTTCTACCTCGGTGAGCACGACGCGGCAGCTGCGCGGCTTGCCGCGTCCCTCGGCGTCCGGCCCGCGCACGAGCACGTAGTCGATGCGGCGCGGCGCCTCCCAGGTGAGGCCCGCGTAGGGGTTGCGGTCGGCGTCGAAGGTATGCCCCTTGCCCTCGCCGACCTCGGCGAAACAGTCGGCCAGGTAGAAGCTGCGCCCCCGCACGGCGTGCAGACCCGTGAGGAAGCGCATCTCGGTCGACTCCGGCACGGCGTTGAAGTCGCCGGTGAGCACCGGCGGCAGGAGCTCCGAGCGCACCGGGTAGCGCGTGGCGATCGCCTCCGCGATGGCGAGCACCTGGGCCTCGCGCGCGTAGCCGTGGTGGAACTTCCAGTTGAGGTGCGTCGACAGGAAGGGCAGCTCGCCCCAGGGCGTGGCGAGGGTCGTGCAGAGCAGCGAGCGCCGCTCGCCCGCACCGGCGTCGGGCAAGGCGATCGTGGCGGTGTCGCGGATCGGAAAGCGGCTGAGCACACCGTTGCCGAACGAGACACCGCCACCGAGCGCGTGCGCCTCCCCGAAGGCGCTCTCGTAGCCGAGCCCGGCCGCGATGTCGCCTGCGAGCGAGCGGTCGCCGAAGGTCATCACCTCCTGGAGGCCGACGACGTGGGGCGCGAGCGCCTCGACGCCGCGGCGGATGAGCGCGAGCCGCGCCTCCCACGGCCCCTGGCGGTTCCAGATGTTGAGCGTCAGCACCCTGAGGACGGGTCGGTCGGCGGTGGAGGGCATCGGCGTCGAGGTTAGCAGCGTCGCCCGCGCCTCCCAACCGGCGCGGGTCCGAGGGCGGCACCCGCCGCGTCCGGCCTCTGTCGTCGGCCGTGCGGGCGTGCTAGCCGTTACGGCCATGTCGCGTCTCACGTGCCTCGTGCTCGGAGCCGGTGCCCTCGGTGTGCTGGCGCTCTCGGCCTGCTCGTCCGCCATCGACGAGAAGGCGTGTCGCAAGCTGAAGGACGAAGCCTTCGCGGTCATGAACAAGGGGACCGAGAACCTCTGCCTGTCGGACGCGGACTGCGTGGTCGCCGAGTGGCCGGACGCGTGCGGGCGGGTGACGACGAAGAAGGTCGTCGAGACCATGGCGTCGGCGCGCAAGCAGTTCACGGACGGCAAATGCGACGCGACCCTCGCCGCGACGGCGAGCCGCAAGTGCCCGACGCTCGCGCCGTGGTGCAAGCAGGGCATCTGCATCAACAAGGAAGCGGCGATGGAGCAGAAGCCGCCCGAGCCCCCGGCGCCCTGATCTGCGCGGGTGTGCGCTCGGGCTTGGTTTCCGAGGGGCCCCGGTGTAGCCATGCGCTCATGGCATTCGACCCTACGGCGACCGTGGGCCGCTTCGAGCAGTCGCAGCTCGAGGCCCTGGTCGAGCTCCTCTACCTCGCCGCCGACGCGGACGGGGAGTTCAGCGCCCAGGAGCGCTCGTCTCTGTGCCGCACCATCGCGAAGCTCGCCGGTGCCTCCGATGCGGCGGCCGCGCTGAACTCCGCGCGCCTGTCGTCGCTCGTCGAGAAGGCCCAGATCGACGTCGGGCGCGAGGGGCGCGAGGCGCGCCTCGGCGGGCTCGGAGCCCGCATCGGCGACGCCGAGGCGCGCAAGGCCGCCCTCGCGCTCGCGGCGGCGGTCACGGCCGCCGACGGGGTCGTGCGCACCACCGAGCGCGAGTTCATCCTGGAGCTCGCCGACGCGCTCGAGGTCGACAACGCCGACGCGGCCGATCTCGTGCGCTGGGCCACGGACCACGCGATGCCGCGCACACGATAGCCCTCTCCTCGCCCGGTGATCGGCGCTACAGTCGAGCTGTCGTGACCTCCTGGCAGACGGGCCAACACCTGATCCCGTTCCCCGTGTCCGGGACGGTGCTCGCGTCGGCGCGCGGCGCCTACCAGGTGGGCGAGCTCATCGGCGACGGCCAGTACGGCTCGGTCTACGAGTGCGTCGGCCCGTTCGACCAGCCGTACGCCCTCAAGATGTTCCGGCCCGCCAACCGCGCCTACGAGCTCGTCAAGCACGAGTGGCAGGCCGAGATGAAGCGGCTCGAGAGCTACCGCCACCCGCACATCGTCTACATTCACGACGCCTTCGAGCACAACCACCTCTTTTACATCGCGCTCGAGCGCTGCGACACGAGCCTGCGCCGGCTCGTCGGCGCGCCCTTCCCGGACGAGGTGCTCATCGAGTACGCGCGCCAGCTCCTGATGGCGGTCGCGTACCTGCACGACGCCGGGCTCGTGCACTCCGATCTGCACGTGGGCAACGTGCTCGTGAGCAACCTGAAGTCGCAGCCCACCGTCAAGCTCAGCGACTTCGGCGTGTCGCACCAGCTCGACGGGCAGCACTGGTTCCGCCCGCAGGTGGCGAACCCGAAGATCCTGACGCCCGAGCTCGTGACCATGGGCTACACGACGCGCCAGAGCGACCTCTACCAGTTCGGCCTGCTGCTCTTCCGCATGCACACCGGCTACCCGGCCTTCCCAGAGGACGTGCCGTACCAGGAGCTCTCGCGCCTCATCGCCGAGGGCGCCGCCCGGCAGCGCGCCGAGGGTCTCGGCACGGCGGTCGGCAACGTGATCGCGAAGCTGCTCCGCCGCCGCGACGCGTACCGCTACCAGTCGGCGCGCGAGGTTTGGCAGGATCTGCGCGTGCTGCGGCAGCCTCCGGCGAGCTACGTCCCGCCGCTGCCGTCCTCGCGCCGGGGCTGGCCGCCGGGCTGAGCCTTCTCTACTTGCTCGCCTTCGGCGCGGCCGTCGCGGCGGGCGCTGCAGACGCGGCCGGAGCGGCCGACGCGGCCGGAGCGCCCGAGGCCGCCGGGGCTCCCGACGCGGCCGCCGACGCGCTCGCGGACGCGCTGCCGGACCCCGCCGGCGCGCCCTTCGGCTCGATCGACACGAGCTCGACCTCGAACAGCAGGGGCGCGTCCTTCGGGATCTTGGGCGGCCGGCCGGCTGCTCCGTAGGCGAGGTCGGCCGGGATCGTGAGCTTGCGGCGCCCTCCCGCCTGCATGCCGACGAGCCCCTCGTGCCAGCCCTTGATGACGTCGCTCTCGCCGATGGTCACCGCCATGGGCTCGCCCTTGCCGTCCTCGTTGCCGTCGAAGCGGAAGTGGGTGCGGAGCAACCAGCCGGTGTAGCGCACCTTGACGGTGTCGCCCTTCTGGGCCGCGGGGCCCGAGCCGACCTTGAGGTCCTCGGTGACGAGCTTGGTCGGGATCGCGACCGAGGCGCTCGGCGCCGCGGAGCGCACCTGGCGGTCGGGCTCGGGCACCCTGTCACCGCAGGCGGACAGCAAGGCGAAGGCGAACGCGGCGAGCACGGGCAGGGGTGGGGTCGAATGCATGGTGGTTCGCAGCCTCTTCTAGGCAGCGGCGGCGCGGTGTCAACCCTTTCGCCGCCCGCCCCGCGGCGGTTCGGCCACGGCGCGTGACGGCGCGCCGCTCCACCTGCTACCTTCACCGGCCCATGGCCTTGGCACAGCCCGCGTTCGAGCCCCCGGCGGCTGCGCGCCCGCGCGCGGTCGGGGCGATCGCGTGCGCGGCGCCGCAGGCGAATGCCGTCGGCATCGTGCGGCTCGCGCTCGGCCCCGACGCGCTCGTCATCGAGCTCTGCCGCGTGGGGCGCTTCGCCTCGGGCTTCGTGCTCCCGGGCCTCGGCCAGTCCGTGCGCATGTCGGTGCCGTACTCGGCCGTGCGGGCGCTCGTGCGGCGCGGGCCGCACCTGCACCTCGGGCTCGATCCGCGCGTCGTGCGGCCCTTCAACCGCTTCGCCCTCGCGCGCTTCGGCCGGCAGCCCGCTGGCGCTCTGTCGGCGTGGCGCTGGTCGGGCCGGCTCGTCGGCGCGCTCGGCTGGGTGGTGCCGCCGGTCCTCGCGGGCGCCGCTGTGGCGCTCGTCCCGCGCTCGCTCGCCAGCGGCGTGGTCGGGCTCGGCGCCGTGGCCCTCGTGGCGGGGCTCGTCGCCTTCGCGGCGCTCCGCCGGCTCGGCGCGTGGCTCACCTGGGGTGGTCCGCTGTCGCAGCTGCTCGCGCGGCGCTTCGAGCGCGAGCTCGGCGCGCGCCTCGGCCTCGAGCCGCAGCCCCTCGAGCCCTCGGCGCTCGACTTCGTGCCCGACGGCGGCGAGGCCGGAGAGCTCCCGCTGCCCGGGGCGCTCGGCGCCTTCTGGCGGCTCCTCGGCACGAGCGTGCGGCCCCGCGCCTTGCTCGCGTCGGCGGTCGCGGTGGGCGGCGCCGTGGCGCTCGCGGTGGCGCTCGGGCGCTACGGCGTCGTGCGGGCGGTCGAGCTGCCGGTGGCGAGCGCGCGCTCGGGGGCCCTCGCCGGCGCGGGCGAGCTCGTCGAGACCGCGGCCGCGGCGCTCGTGCCGTCGCACCCGGGCTGCGCGTGCGGTCGACTCGACTCGCCCCTGTGGCGCGACGGGCTCCCGCAGCTCTCGTTCCTGGTGGTCCCGCGGCGCGGTGAGATCGACGGCCCGTGGCTCGAGCCCGGCGTCGACGTGCGCGTGAAGCTCGACGATGCGCCCGGGCGGCGCGGCGCGCGGGCGCCGCGCGCTCCGCGGCTCGAGCTCGAAGTGGCGGCCGTGAACAACGGCACGACCCCGCTCGCGCCCGTGACCGCCGTCCTCACGTTCGCGCGCCGCAACGCGCGCGGCGAGCGCGTGGGCTTCGTCGAGCGCGGCATGTACTGGCCGAAGCTCGGGCCGGGCGAGGCGGTCAAGTGGCGCCTCAAGGGCCAGGGCACCGAGCTCCGCATCGAGACGCCGCTCGCGGCGGCCGCCGCCCCGGGCGAGCTCGTGCCCGCCAGCGCCGACAAGGTCGCGGCGCTCGGTCGCGCCAAGCTCGTCGAGGTGCGCCTCCACGCCGCCATGCTGCTCCGCTACCTCGGCGACGCGCGCGCGGCCGAGGTGCTCGGCGCGCTCGGCGACGGCGGCAAGTACGCGGCGCTCGTCGCCGAGCTCGAGCGCCTGCAGCAGCCGCTGTCGGTGTGCGACGTGCGCGTCGGACCGAGCTCCTTCGTCGCGTGTCTGCGCAACGGCACGGGCGAGCTCGTCCGGGGCGTCGCGCTCCGCGAGGTCGGGGGCAAGGCGCGCGAGTGGCGGCTCGCGGATCTGTTCTACCCCGGCCGCGGGCTCGAGGTGACGCTGCCGCTCGACGACGGCGGCGCGCCCGCCGAGCTCGTCGCCGAGCCGATCGTGCCGTGAGCCATCCCGTTGGCCGAGCGGCCGCGGCGCGCCGCGCGGCTGGATTTGTGCGCCCGGAGCGGGCCCGCTTGCTTCGCGCCGGAGCCGTCCCGATAATGGCCCGGTAGTCCGTACTTGCGGAGGCACAGCATGGCTCGCTTCTTCCCGTCCCGTCCGGCGCGTGGGCTCGACCGCGCCGAGGTCGCCTGGCGCCCGCTCGTCCTCACGGCGCTCGGCGCCGTGGCGGCCGTCTCGTCGATCGGTTGCTCGGATCGCGCCACGGATCCGCGCCTGCGCGCCCTGCGCGACCGGGTGGCGGTCGCGAGCGACGGGATCATCGGCGGCCAGCTCGACACCACGCACCAAGGCGTCGTCGCCGTCCTGTCGCAGAACAGCGCCTGCAGCGGCACCATCGTGCACAAGGACGCGAATTTCGGCTACGTGCTCACCGCCGCGCACTGCGTCGGGGCCGATCTCAGCGTCGTGGCGCAGGGCAACGACTACAACTCCGGCAGCGCCATCATCTACAACATCGACGACTACCAGGCGCACAACGGCTACAACCAGGCCGTCTTCGATTTCGCGATGGTGCGCATCGTCGGCGTGGGCGCCGCGACGCCCGTCATCCCGGCGATGACGCCCGCTCAGGACAACCTCGCGGTCGGCCAGCAGGTGCTGCACGTCGGCTACGGCATGACGAGCTACCCGAACTCGAGCAACACCCAGCGCCGGCACGTCACCGGCACCCTGCAGGACGTGACCTCGCTCACCATCGCCTACGAGGACCCGGGCACGGGCACCTGCTTCGGCGACTCCGGCGGGACGCAGCTCACGACGAGCGGTCCGGAGCTCGCGGCGGGCGTGACCTCGTACATCACGAGCAACGACTGCACCGCGGGCGGCGTGAGCGGGCGCGTGAGCGCGGTCTACAACACGTTCATCATCCCCTACATCAACGGCTCGCCGCAGGGGCAGCTCACCTGCAACCAGTGCTTCGAGGCCGCGACGAGCGGCGTGGGCGCATGCTCGAGCCAGGTGGACGCGTGCTTCGCCAACACCGACTGCTCGGCGCTCAACACCTGCCTGCAAGGCTGCTCCACCGCGGCCTGCCAGCAGCAGTGCGTGAACCAGCACCCGACCGGCTACCAGCTCTTCAACGCCATCTTCGACTGCGTGTGCACGACCGGTTGCCAGGCCGAGTGCGGCAGCGACTCGATGTGCCAGGGCGGCATCAACCCGACGAGCAGCAGCACGACGACGACCACCACCACCACGACCACGACGACCACGGGTGCCGGCGGCTCGGGAACGGGCGCCGGCGGCCCCGGCGCGAACGGCGCGGGCGGCGACAGCTGGGTGGCGGGCGACACCCCGGATCAGAACTACACGGGCACGGTCGCGAGCGCGTCCTGCAGCCTCGGCGCGGGCTCGCGCGGCGCGAGCGGGCTCGCCTGGGCGGCGGTCGCCGGCGTGGCGCTCGGTCTCGGGCGTCGCCGCCGGCGCGCAGCCTGAACGATCAGGTCGGGCTAATCGCTTCTTGGCGGTCTAGAGCGGAGCCCTCATGAGCGGATCCAGCGCAGCTCTCGAGCGCGCCACCTCGCGCGCGCTCGCGGCCCTCGAGCTTGCCCCCGACGCCGTCGCCTGGGACGCGTGGCTCGACGCGGCGGTGATGGATCGCGCCTTCACCGAGGCGGGTCCGGTGCTGCTGCGCCTGCTGACGCCGCCGGTCGCGCCCGCCGGTGGCGACCGGCCCGAGCTCGCCGCGGCAGGCGCGCCGGGTGCTCTCGGCGATCTGTACGGTCCCGAGCCGCGAGCGCCCCGCTGGGCCCGGCTCGACGACGCGGGGCTGGCGCTCGCGCCCGAGGGGCAGGGCGTCCGCATCCCGGCAACGGTCGTCTCCGTCGCGGCCACCGTCGTCGAGCGCCCGTGCTGCACGTCCCAGCGCTGTCGCGCGCGTCGCTGGCTCGTCGAGGTGACGCTCGAGCTCGCACCGGCCGGCGGGCGGCAGGTCCCGGGTCGCCTCGTCCTCGCCCAGGCGGAGCGTGCCGAGGCCGGGCCCGCCGCGGCGCTCGCGCTCCGCGTCGCCGGTGCCGCGGTCGAGCGGCTTGCCGTGCCGCTCGTGGTGGACGCGAGCGTACGCGAGCGGGCTCACGCGGAGCCGGCCTCGGAGGGGACGCGGGACCAGGGCGAGCCTCGCCTGACGGCCCGCGAGCTCTCGACCTGGAGCGTCCAGCACGAGGGCGAGCTCGTGGTGCTGCGCGATCACTCGAGCCGCGGCCCGCGCGAGGTGGCGGTGCTGTACCTCGCGCTCGCGGTGCTGTCGCTCTTGGCGGCGGGCCCGTGCTGGTACCTCATGGCGCAGAGCTTCGCGGCGCCGAGCTACCCGGGCGTCATCGGCTACGGCGCCGGCGCTGCGGTGCTCACCGTGGGCATCTACACCTTCGGGACGATCGCACACTTCGCGCTGCGCTACCGCGCCACGAGCGTGGCCCTGCTGTCGCTCGGCGCGGACCGCGCGCTCTTCGCCCCGTGGGCGAGCCGCGCCGGGGCGGTCGATGCCTTTCCGTCCGGGCGCTTCGGCGCCGCGTTCGCGATGGCGGAGGTCACCGCCGTCGAGCTGACCGCCTCGCACGAGCTCGTGGCGCGCTCGGCGCACCTCGGCCCCTACTCGCTCGGCCGGCTCCCGAGCGAGCGCGCGGCCCGACGCTGGCGACAGGCCCTGCTCGGCGCGCTCGGGACGCTGCAGCACCGCGCGCCCGCACGCATGGCGGTGGGCGCCGTCGCGGCGCTGCCCGAGCCGGCTGCCGCCGACTGACGTGCTAGCCTTGGTGCGGATGGCTCGGGCTCGCTCCCCAATCGTCGCGGCGCTCGCGACTCTGCTCGCCGCATGCGACCCCCTGCCGCCGGTCTCGCCGCAGCCGACTCCCGCGCCGCCCGCCCTCCACACGGCCCTCGCGCCGACCGCCTCGGTGCCGGTCCCGGCGCCGCCCGGGCCGGTGCCGGAGCCCGAGGGGCCCGAGCCGACGCCGGTGTCGTTGCCGGTCATCGAGGACGACCTCGCGGCCGCCTTCGCGGAGGCCCGCTCGAGCGGCCGACTCGTGTTCGTCGAGGCGTGGGCCGAGTGGTGTCACACCTGCCTCAGCATGCGCAACTACGTGCTGCCCGACCCGTCGCTGGTGCCGCTCGGCACGGACGTGGTGATGGCGGCGATCGACACCGACCGCGACGAGAACGCGGCCTTCCTGAAGGAGCACGTCGTCAACGTCTGGCCGACGCTCCTGCTGCTCGATCCGGAGAGCTCGCAGGTCCTCGGCTACTGGCAGGGAGCCGCCTCGGTCGCGGAGCTCAGGCGCTTCGTGCGCCAGGCGGTGGAGCTGCGCCAGGCGCTGCGTCAGGGCTCCACCGACCCGCTGGTGGTCGGCCTCGTCGAGGCCAAGCGCGCGCAGGCGGGCGGCAAGTACCAGCTCGCGAGCCAGCGCTTCGCCGACCTCGCGCGGCGCGCCCCGCGCGACTGGCCGGCGCGCAGCGAGGTGCTCTACGGCTGGCTCGCCGCCGAGTACCGGCGCGGCAGGTGGCTCTCGTGCGCCGACGTGGGCACGCGCCACCTCGACGAGATCGAGGGGGCGGCGCTGCCGGCCGACGCCTCCTACGTGCTGCTCGAGTGCGCCGGGCGGGTCGGCGGCAACGTCGGCGGCCGCGCCGCGGACAAGGCTCTCGCGCGCCTCCGGGCGCACACCGACGCCCCGCCGGCCGACGCGTCCGTCGACGATCGCGCCGACGCCCTCAGCACGCTCGCCGAGGCTCTGTCCGCGCGCGGCGACAAGGCGGGGGCGCGCGCCGCGACCGAGCGCAGGCTCGCGCTGATGGAGGAGGCGGCGCGACAGGCACCCTCGCCGCGCCATGCGGCGGTCTTCGACTACGGCCGACTCGGGGCGTACCTGGCGCTCGGGCGCGGGGACGATGCCGTGCAGATGTTCGCCGCTCGCACGCGCGACATGCCGGATTCCTACGAGGCCTGGGCGCGCTACGCGAGCGTGCTGTCGCAGCTCAAGCGCTACCCCGAGGCGCGGACCGCCGTCGAGCGCGCCATCGCGCTCGCCTACGGACCGCGGCGCCTGACCTACCAGGAGCTGCGCGCGAGCCTGCTCGTCCGCATGGGCGAGCTCGAGGCCGCCAGGCAGGCGTTCGTGGAGCTCGTGCAGGGTTACGAGGCGCTGCCCGACACGCCGGCGCTGAAGAAGAAGAAGGAGGCGGGGCTGCGCGAGGCGCGCGCCAAGGTCGCGGCGCTCTCCGCGCGCTGAGCCCGGCGTCGGGTGCTCGCGTGCCCGCCTCGGCCCGACCGCCCGGTGCAGGATGCGTGGCCCACTCGCAGCGCGTCACCTAGGATGCCCGCCGCCCGGGATGCCCCACGCTCGGTGAAGCGCATGACCGCCACGAGAGCCACTCGCCCGAAGCTCGCCCTCGCCGGACGGCGCACGCCGTGCGCAGCGCTCGTGGCGCTCTTCTGCGCGTGCGGTGCCCCCCCGCGGTCCACGGCGACGGGGCAGGACGGGGAGCGCGACGGCGGGGCCGTCTCGACCTGCGCGGCGCGCGAGCTGGCGCCCACGCTTCTGCCGGGCGTGGCGCCCGAGGAGCGGACGCTCGCGTACTGGCTCGGGCGCCTCGGTGCGGACGGCGACGAGGTGGTGCTCGACCCCGAGGCGGTGCGGCGGCACGACGCGGCCTTCGCGGCGCTCGCGGGGCCCGAGCGGCTCGGCGCGGTCGATCTGCTCGCCCCGCCGGACGACGCCGCCTTGAAGGACGAGGTGAACCAGCCGCTCGGCTACCTGCAGGAGCGCGTGCAGAAGGGCGAGCTCGTCGACGCCGGGGGCGCGGCGCTCGCGGCGTCGCGGGTCGCGGCGCTCGCGCCCGTCGCGACGCTTCCGCCGCTCGCCCCGGAGCTCC
>JADLAB010000489.1 GCA_020848455.1 Polyangiaceae bacterium | reverse complement strand
GCGCGTCCTCGAGCGGCGCGAGCCCGGGCTCGGTGCGGGCGAGCGAGAGGAGCCGCGCGAGCGCGGCGGCCGTGACGAGGTTGTAGCGGGAGAGCCCGGAGCCATCGACCCACACGAGCTCGTCGACTGGCACGCCGCGACCGGCGAGCCAGGAGCGGATGGCCGAGATGCCGTCCTCCGCGCTGCCGGCGCGCCCGGTCTCGTGGTGCGCGAGGTACTTGAGCAGGCACTCGGCCGTGAGGTTGTGGCTCGTCTTCAGCATGTGACGCACGAGCTCGCCCACCTTGCGCGCGCGCCGCGCGAGCGTCGTCACGCGCGCGGGCGAGCGCCCGTAGCCCTTCGGCTCGAGCTTCACGTTCCGGGCCTCGAGCCCACGCTGGACGATCTCGAGCGCGATGGCCTGCGGTGCCCACACCGAGATGCGCCGCTCGACGGGGTCGGCTCCGCGCTCGATCGGGCCGCTGATCCGCACGAGGTTGTCGCGATCGCCGGGCCGGCGCTCGACCTCGAGCGGCTCCTTCTTCTTCTCGGCCACGGTCTTGGCCCGGTTGTCGATGTGCACCGCGCGCGTCCGCGGAATGAGCGACACCTTGGGTTTGTCGCCGACCTCGTCGGCGGGCTCGACCTTCACGACGACGGTGTTGCCGTTCACCGACAGCGGCGAGAGGTACATGGCGTCGGGATCGGGCTCGTCGTCCCACATCCAGCCCTTGCCCCAGTAGAGGTCGTCGAAGCACGAGAGATCGGCCTTGAGCACGTAGCTCCGCTTGGCGTCGAGCCGGGACGCCGCCTCGCCGGCGAGCGCCGCGAGCTCGTCCGACCGGAGCAGGCTGTCGCCGCAACCTCTGAGGAAGAGCGTACGGCCGTCGTCGGCGACCGACAGCGTGGTCTCGAGCTCGTGGTCGGCCCCGAGGATGCCGAGCGCACCGGCCGCCGTCAGGAGCTTCAGGTTCGAGGCGGGCGCGAGCAGACGCTCGGCGTCGTGCTCGTACAGCGTCGCGCCGGTCGCGAGCGACAGCACGCGGATGCCCGCCGTGGTGCGCGGCAGCACGCCGTCGCGGAGCAGGGCGTCGATCGCCTCGCCGAGCGGCGTCGCGGGCGCGGGCGCCGGGCTCGGCAGGACCGGCGCGATCGGGAGCGCGAGCTTCGCCGTCGCCTCGCGGGCCGGCGCCGGGCACACCGGCTCGGCCGGCGGCGGCGGGAGCGCGCAGGCGGAGACGAGCGCGAGCAGCAGCAGCGCGCCGCCGCGTGTGGCGCGACGGGCGTCGAGCGTCCGGGGGGGCGGAGCGGTCGCCGCCGGCTCCGGCGGCACGCGGGTACTCGGGGAGCACGCTCGCGCACGGTCGCGCAGGGGCTCCGGGGTCGCGGCACGGGGGGTCGGCACCTGCGTACGCTAGGCAATCGCAGGAGCTGGTGCAAACGCGGCGCCCTCGCGGGCGCGCCCCGGACGCCGGTGAAAGATCGAGGCCTCGGGCGGCGTTCCAGCCCTCCAGGATCCCCGCCATGCACAGAATCGCCATCGCCGCCCTCGTCCTGTCCGGCCTCGCCTGTCGCAGCGAGGCTCCGTCTCGGACTCCTCTGCCCGCGTCGCCGGCCCTCACGATCACGCCGCCTGCCGGCACGACCGCGCGCGCGCCGGCCTCCGCGCTGCTGCCGCCCGACGACACGCCCCCCCGCGCGGTCGCGGCGCCCGCGCCTCCGCCCGCAGCGCCGACCGACCCCGACGCCGCCGCCCGCTGCGGCTACATCGAGGTGCGGCTCGGCGCGGAGGCGCCCGTGCGGCTGCGCGAGCGACAGCGGCTCGAGGTCGTCGATCCGCGCGTCGCGGGCGTCGCGCCGCGCATGCACCTCGACGCCGACGACACCCGCCCGCAGGCGCGGATCGTGAGCGTGTACCTCGGCGGGGACGAGCGCCTCGACCGCGCCTCGCGCCTCAGGCTGAGCGTCCCCGCCAAGCACGTCACCGGGCCGAACGGCGGCGTCGAGGAGATCGAAGGCAAGGACGTCCGGGTCGTGCTCGCCGAGCTCGGACCACCCGGTGGCCACGGCCGCGGCTCCTTCCGCGCCAGGGTCGAGCTCGACGGTCGGCTGGTCCCCATCGTGGGGGACTTCGACGTGTGCCGCCTGCCGGACCGCGACGGCCCCTGAAGGGACGCGCGCGCTCGAATGTCGCGGGCGCCGAGCACGGCCGGGGCTACGCTCGACGTGGAGGCACCGTGAAGATCCGCGATCTCATCCCGGTGGCGCTCGGCGACGTGGCCCCCGACGTGCTCGTGCGCAACGGCCGCATCCTCGACGTCTTCTCGGGCGAGCTCGAGACGGCCGACATCGCCATCTGTGGCAAGCGCATCGCCGGCATCGGCGCCTACGGCGACGCCGCGCGGACGATCGACGCCGCGGGACGCATCGTCTTGCCGGGCCTCATCGACGCGCACGTACACATCGAGAGCTCGCTGCTCGTGCCGCGGCAGTTCGCGCGCGCGGTGCTGCGGCGCGGCACGACCACCGTCATCGCGGACCCGCACGAGATCGCCAACGTGCTCGGGACGGCGGGCATCGACTACATGATCCGGGCGACCGAGGGCGTGCCGCTCGAGGTGTACTTCGCCCTGCCGTCCGCGGTACCCGCCACGCGCCTCGAGACCTCGGGGGCCTACCTCGGGACCGAGGACATGGTGGAGCTGCTCGATCGGCATGCGCGCCGCGTCATCGCCCTCGGCGAGGTGATGAGCTACCCGTCCGTCCTCGCGCGCGACCGCGAGCTGCTCACCAAGATCGAGATCCTGCGCTCGCGGCACAAGAAGATCGACGGCCACGCCCCCGGGCTCACGGGCAAGCGCCTCAACGCCTACCTGTGCGCCTTCATCCGCTCGGACCACGAGTGCACGACCGCGAGCGAGGCCCGCGAGAAGGTCCGGCGCGGCATGCACGTCTTCATCCGCGAGGGCAGCGCGGCACACAACCTCGACGCCGTGATCGGCGCCGTCGACGAGCGCAACCACGCCTCGTTCTCGTTCTGCACCGACGACCGCGACCCGCTCGAGATCCTCGAGGAGGGGCACATCGACCACCTGGTGCGGCGCACCATCGCGCACGGCCTCGACCCCGTGCTCGCGGTGCGCATGGCCACCCTGAACCCGGCGCGCCACTTCGGCCTGCGCAGCATGGGGGCCGTCGCACCGGGCTACAAGGCGGACCTCGTGCTGGTCGACGACCTCGACAAGCTGTCGATCCGCACGGTCGTCAAGGACGGACGCGTCGTCAGCGAGGACGGCGAGCTCGTCGACCCGGTGGAGGGCGATTTCCACGATCTGCCGCGCGCGCTCGGTCACGTCCGGATGCCGCCGCTCGGCGCCGAGCGACTGCGCGTGCCGGCGCGACCCGGCGGCCGACTGCGCGTCATCCAGGTGGTCGAGCGCAGCCTCGCGACCGCGGCGCGCGAGCTCGAGCCGCGCGTCGTCGACGGCCTCGCGGTCGCCGACCCCGAGCGCGATCTCGCCAAGGTCTTCGTCGCCGACCGCCACACCGGAACGCATCTGTCGGTGGGCTTCATCGCCGGACTCGGCCTGCGCCGCGGCGCCGTGGCGACGAGCGTGGGGCACGACGCCCACAACCTCTGCGCCGCGGGCATGGACGACGAGGACATGCTGCTCGCCGCGCGCACCGTGGCCGCGACGGGCGGCGGCGTGTGCGTGGTCGCCGCCGGAGAGGTGCTCGCGCGGCTCGAGCTTCCCGTCGCGGGCCTGATGTCGAACCTCGAGCTCGGCGAGGTCGTGCCGAGGCTCCGCGCTCTGCGCGCCGCGCTGCGCGCCTGCGGGACGGAGCGTGAGGTGTTCATGACCCTGTCCTTCGTGCAGCTCGCCGTCGTGCCCACGCTGCGCCTGACGGACCGCGGTCTCGTCGACGTCGAGGCGCAGCGCTTCGTCGATCTCTGGGTCGGCTGAGCCGCCCGCTGGCCCGCCCCGGCGCGTGGGTCAGTGGATGTGGATGTCGACGTGGGCGCCCGGGCCCTTCCACTTGCCCTTGCCCTTGCCCTTGCCCTTCCACTTGCCATGGCCGTGGCCATGCCCGTGGACGAAGAGGTCCCAGTCGTCGACCACGTAGAGGGCGTAGTGCGGCCGGTGGTGGTCGACGACGATGACGTCGCCGCGCCAGTGACCGCAGAGAGCGACGTGGACCGCGCCGGGCCGGACGACGACCACCGTGAGGTGGACGGGCTCGATCTTCGCCGCGAGCTTGGCCGTGAGGTAGGTCCCGTCCGGCGCGGGAGCGAGCTCGAGGTACTGCGATGACTCGCCTGCGAAGGCGAGCTTCACCTTGCGATCACCCACGGCGACGGGCTCGAGCGTGGCGTCGAGCACGTAGACGCGCACCTCGCCGCTCGTCTTGTGCGCGACGATCTCGACGACGTCGTCGCCGACCACCTGCACGACGCCGCCGTGCGGCCCGGTGGTGTCGCGCGCCACGCCCCCGTCGACGGGCGCCGGCGCAGCCGCGACGAGCCCGCGCGTTCCCGTCGCGGGCAGGTGCAGCACGCCGGTCAGGGGCTTGCCCTGCACCTCCACCGTGTAGCGGAGCTCGGTGAGCTCCGCCCGCAGCGGCCCGACGTCGGCGCGCATCGCGCCCGGGCTCGGCGCGAGCGCAACCTCGGCCGCGGGCGCCGCGGGCGCCGCTGCGCCGAGCGGCCGTACCGCGAGCGTACCCTTCGCAGGCTCGACCCGCGCCCCGTCCGCGCCGCGCGCCGCGAGCCACACGTGGCCCTCGGGATCGACGACCCAGCTCAGGCGCAGGTCGCCCTGTTGCTCGACGAGCGCGGCACTCTCGTCCATGGCCGCCTCCGGCGCCGACACCGCTCCGCTCGCTGGCTCCTCGGCCGCCGCGGACGCCGTGTCCTTGCTGCAACCGAGCGTGCCCGTCAGGGTCACGAGCCCGAGTGCCCCCACGACCACGAGCCAGGTGCTTGCCACGTGTTTCATCGCCACCATCCTCCGTTCGGCCGCGCCCCCGAAGCGCGACGGGATGCGGGGGGCTACGCACGGTGCGTGCCAAGGCTGCGGGGGCGCGGTGCGCACGTTCCTTCGCACACTTGACGCGTCGGAAACCTGCGGCAGCCGCGCCGCAGTGCGCGCGACTGGACGCGCCGCCGGCTCCGCGCCCGGCGCGGCACCCGCCGGCACGACGCCGCCGCGACTCAGGGGCAGCCGCCGAGCAGGAACGGATCGCTCGCGACGATCGCCGTCGCGGCGAGCAAGCTGTCGTCGAAGGTGCCGGAGAGCACGACGGCCCCGGCGCACAGCTCGCCGTAGGCGGCCTTCGGCAGCAGGCTCGCCCCCGTGCCGAAGGTCGCGCTCGCGCTCACCGTGCTGTCGACGGGCACGGTGACCGGGAAGGCCGGGCTCGTGGCGAGCGGCAGCGACGCGACGAGGGTCTGGGTGCGGTCGGCGTTCTGGACCGAGAACGCGCCGAGCGTCACCGTGCTGTCGCCGGCGGCCCGCGGGCCGAGGTGCAGCTCGATGCCGAAGCTGCCGTCGAGGCTCGTGCCGAGCACCTGATCGGCGACGATGCCGCTCGGGTCGACGATCGTGACCTCCACGAAGATCGTGGCGTCCGTGTCGATGCAGCCCGCCAGCCCGAGCGCCGCCGCACCGAGCGCGAGCGCGGCCGCCCGCCCGGAGCGCGCGCCTGTCATGGCTGGCCCGCCTTCGGCTTGATGCCCTTCTGCTCGGCCGCCTCGCAGCCGAGCTTCTCGTTGGTGAGCCCCTTGTCGGTGCGCACGACCTTGAACTCGACGCGGCGGTTCTTTTCCCAGGCCGACTCGGTGCTCGCCGGATCGAGCGGGCAGTACTCGCCGTAGCCCTGCGGCACGAGGCGCGTGCGGGCGATGCCGCGCGACTGCAGCGCCGCGACGACGGCGTCGACGCGCATCTGCGTGAGCAGGAGGTTGCCCCGATCGTCGCCGCGCTCGTCGGCGTGACCGCCGACCTCGAGCAGCTCGATCTGCTTGCGCTTCTTCATCACCGCCGCCACCGCGTCGACCACCTTGAGCGACTGCGGCAGGATGCGCGCGCTGCCCGTCGCAAACTGGATCTTCTCGAGGATGATGATCTCGTTGCCCTTGAGCTCGATGTCGCCCTCGTCCGGGCAGCCGTCCTCGTCGTCGACGCCGTTGAAGATCTCGGGCTTGTCCGGGCAGCGGTCGGCGTCGTTCAGGATGCCGTCGCCGTCGCGGTCCGGGTTGTCGACCGGGCAGCCGTCGTTCGCCTTCGGCCCCGGCTTGTCCGGACACTTGTCGAGCTGGTCGATGAGCCCGTCGCCGTCGGTGTCCTTGAGCTTGACGACCGGGCAGCCGGCGGTCTCCTCGGGCCCCGGCTTCTCCGGGCACTGGTCGAGTCGATCCGGCACGCCGTCGCCATCGGTGTCGGGGTCCGGGCAGCCCTCGTTGTCCTTCGGCCCGGGCTCGTCGGGGCACTTGTCGATGCGGTCGGGCACCCCGTCGTGATCCTTGTCCTGGATCGACGGCTCGAACACGAAGCCGATGACGCCGCGCTGGCCCGCCGACTGGAAGCCCGGCGTGTAGCCGGCGCCCGCGGCGAACACGAGGAAGCTCCGCTCCTCGACGTAGATCTTGAGCCCGCCTATCGCCTCGGCGCTGACGCGCTGGGCCGTGGCGCTGTCGCCGGTGACCATGGCCGTCATGTACGTCTCGGCGAAGAGCTCGACCGCCTTGTGCGCCCGGAAGCTCATGCCGTAGCCCGCCGTGACGAGCTGGCCGTACTCGAAGACTCCGTCGCTCAGCTGGGGCGCTCCGTCGGCACCGAGGCCGAACTTCGCGTTGTCCCCGGTGTGGCCGCGGAAGCCCGCGTTGAGCGCCATGCGCAGCATGTACGGATCGTCCCAGGTGAAGCGGCGCTCGAGCGCGATCTGCGGCCAGAACCAGACGCCCGGCTCGGAAGCCAGGCTGCGCGGGCCGGCGGAGCCGGTGTTGACGCCGATCTGCACGATGGCGGCGAGACCGAGCGGCCCCTCGGCCGGCAAGATCATCACCTTGTTGTGCAGCGCCAGGTAGCCGAGCGCCTGCTTGTTGTACGGCTTGAGGTCGTACGTGGCCCCCGTCGGTCCGATGTCCTTGGCGCCAGGGCCGGCGCTCAGGGTCACCGGGCCGGTGAGGCCGAACATCCAGCGGTCGAAGAGGCCCAGGCTGAACATGAACTGGCCCTCGAAGGAGTGGTCCACGAGCCGGCTCTGGTCGTGGCCGTCCGAGAGGTTCATGAAGCTGTGGCCGTAGTCGATCCACAGCCCGAGCTGCCAGCCGAGGTGGCCGAGCACGTCGGAGCCGTTGACCGACCCGATGCCCTTCGAGTCCACCGGGGGTCGAAAGAGGTGCAGATCGGCGCCGAGCCCGTTGAGGTCCTCGGGCGAGGGCACCTCCTGCTGCGCCCGCGCGTCGAGCGCGGCGCACGACAGCGCCGCGGCGAGCGCAACCCCCGCCGCGATCCCCGAGCTCCGGCCCGCCCGCGCCCGCGCCGTCCGGCCGGGCTCACCGTCTTTGCCCCCGCGGTGTGCGTCCATCTCCTCCGGGGTAACACCCGCCTCGGAGTGGTGTCAATCCGCCGACCATCCGGCCCGGCGCACGAACTGGACACGAAGTCGTCGGGCCGCCCCAGGCGGCCTCTGCTACATTCGTGAGGCGATGCTGGGAAGTCTGCGTTCGGCGAAGTTCGCTCCGCTCGCGCTCGCGGTCGCGATCACCGCCAGCCCGGTGCGAGCCGCCGCCGAGGAGGACCCGAGCGACGCACGGCGCGACACGTTCATCGCGGTGATGGTGGCTGCCTTCGGCGTGTGCGCGGCGGGCGCGCTCCTGCTGTGGCAGCGCCAGCGCGCCGCACGCGCTCGGGAGCGCGCGTGGCACGAGGCGCTCGCGGGTCGCAGGACGCCGACGGCGGGCCGCGCGCCCGTCCACGACGTCGCATCCGCGACGACCGAGGACGCGACGCGCGGGGCAGACGAGGAGCCCACCGTGGCCGTCGTGACGGCGAGCGGCCGACGGCTCGCGCTCGGGCGCCTCGCGCCGGTGGAGCGGATGCCGCTGTCGTTCCTCGCGGAGTCGCGCAGCCGCGGGCGCGGCGCGCCGGACGCCGCGCGCAAGGCGCGCAGCGCCGAGGGGGCGTGGGTCGCGCCGCTCGACGAGCCCAGGGCCGGCGCGGCGCGAGCGCGGGGCGGGAGCGCCGCGCCCGACGAGCCCGCGGGAGCCCCCGCGCCGGGGAGCGCGCCGGAGCTCGGCCCGCCACCCGGGGGCGGCTCCAAGATCTGCCCGAGCTGCGGCCGACGCTACGGCGACGACGACGCGGTTTGCGGCCGCGACGGCGAGCGACTGAGCGCGCTCAACTGACGCACCGACATGCCGTTGCGTGCCGGCCGCGCACCCCCCACTGGTCGCTCGCTTGATCGGGCTCGCTACTTGTCGCTATTCTGACCATCCCGGTAGCGGGACGCCTATGAGCTACGAAGAAGAAGGCAACGACGCCACGCAGATCTACACGCAGGGCACCGGCGCGGAGTGGTCGGTCAGCGTGACGGACGACGACCAGAGGACGATGTCGAGCACCGACATCGCGATCGAGCTCGCCCGCGGCAACCTCAGCCTCACCGACACCTTCGTGTGGAAGGAGGGCATGACCGACTGGTTGCCGCTCGGACAGGTGCCCGAGCTGGTCGAGTTGCTCGGCAACAAGGCGCCAGCGGCCGCACCGCAACCTCAGGCCTACGCGCCGCAACCTCAGGCCCAGGCGCCGCAGCCCCAGGCGTACGCCGCGCCTGCTCCCGCCGGCGACGAGGGACTCGCCGGCACGATGATGATGGACGGGCCGGTGGCGGCACAGCCGTACGCCTACGGTGCACCGGCGCCCGCACCGGCACCCGCGGCCGCGGCACCGGCCGCAGCACGCCGCGCCGCCAGCCCCTCGGTCGACGTCTTCCAGGCGCGCGGCGACGAGGCCCGCGGCCCCGCCGCGCCCTCGGACTATCCGGGCAAGGCGACCGGCGCCCGCCACGAGGAGTCCTCGCTCTTCAACCTGTCCGACCTGCACGCGGCAGCGGCGGCCCGGGGCGCACCGGCGAAGGCCGCCGCCCCCGTGCCTTCGATCGACCGCGGCCAGCTCGCGCCGCCGGCGCGCAAGAAGAGGACCGAGGAGTTCAAGGGCATCGGCTCGGGCGATCTCGGCATCGGCGGAGGCCTCGGGGGCGCCCCGATGGGCGGGCTCGGTGCGTTCGCGGGGCCCGACGTCACGGCGCCGGTGGCCCCACCGCCGCCGCCCCCTCCGCAGCCGGTCGCGGCCATGTCGCTGCAACCGGGCGCCATCGCGGCCGCCACCCTCGTCGCACCACCGAAGAGCAAGGCTCCCCTGTTCATCGGCATCGGCGCGGTCGTGCTGGTGGGCGCGGCGGTCGGCATCTTCTTCGCGATGCGCGGGGGCGGAGCGGAGGTGGCCGCGAACACGGCCGCGCCGAGCACCCAGGGTGCGACTGCGACGGCCGAGCCGACGGAAACGGCCACGGCGACGACGACGGGCGAGAAGGTCGCCATGAACGAGCCGGACACCACGGCCTCGGCGGAGGAGCCGGGCGCCGACCCGAGCGCGACCGCGAGCGCGGGCACGACCGCGAGCGCGGGCACGACCGCGACCGCGAAGGCCACGAGCGGCAAGGAGCCGAAGCCCGACAAGACGGCGACGCCGACGCAGACCGCCGCGGCGACGACCACCGCGGCGCCCACCGCGGAGCCTCCGGCCTCCGGGGGCGGCGAGTTCGACGTGTCGGCCGCGCGCGCGCAGCTCGGCGCGAAGGCGGGCGGCGCGCAGGGCTGCGCTCAGCCAGGGGGTCCGACGGGCAGGGGCCAGGCGTCGGTGACCTTCGCCACGAGCGGGCGCGCGAGCGCCGTCACGATCTCGGCGCCCTTCGCGGGCACGCCGGTCGGCGGCTGCCTGAGCGCGCTCTTCCGCGGCTGCGCGGTGCCGCCCTTCTCGGGCAGCGCCATGCAGGTGAGCAAATCGTTCTTCATCAAGTAGCGGGCGCCGCCGCCGGGCGCGTCACGGCTCGTTGTCGCTCCCGAGCGCCAGCACCTCGGCGAGCAGCTGCACGGGCGCGTCGAGCGCGACCCAGCCGGCGCCGTCGCCGCCGGTGCGCCTGCCGAGGGCGAGCAGCGCCTGCGCCGGAGCGCGCGAGCCGGGCTTGCCGGCGAGGCAGGCCGCGACCCCGGCGGAGTCGACCCAGACGAGCCAGCGCGCCGGGCCCGGGAGCGCGCCGAGCGCGGGAGCGCTCGTCGGCACCTCGGCGAGCGTGCCCTTCGGCGTGAAGAGCGCACCGAGCCCGTCGTCGGCCTCCGCACCCGCCGCGAGCGCGAAGCGCGCGTCGCCGAGCGCGAGCAGCAGATCGACCGGCGTGGCGGCGCGCGCCGGCGGCGGTGCGGGCGCGGCGCCGGCGCTCGAGGCCGCGGGGGCGACGGGTGGTCGCTCGGCGGGCGCGCGCGGGGCGAGCCGCACCCGCTCGACGTCGAGGGGCACGTTCGCGACGCGGGTGCGCCGGTGCGCGAAGCCGAGTCCCCGGGGCGCGAGCCAGCCGTCGAGGAGCTTGCGATCGGCGAGCGCGAGGAGCGCCTCGAGGCCGCGGCGCGCGCGGTCGGCTGCCGCGAGGTCGCCCGTGGCGAGCGCCGTGAGACCCATCCCGGTGCAGCGCAGGCCGATGGCGGCGTGATCGCCGCGGCCCGCAGCCACGAGCTCGAGCGCCTCGCGCAGGGCCACCCGCTCGGGCTCGCCCACCGCCGAGCCGAGCCCGCCCGCGAGCTGCGCCGCGCTGCGCGCCGCCATCTGCGTGCGCGCGGGCAGGCCCTCGCCCCACGCGGCGGCGAGCAGGCTGTCGCCCGGCATGGCGAGCAAATCGGCCGCGACGGCGTCGGGCCCGGTGTCGAAGACGCGCCCCGCGAGCTCGGCTCCGATGCGCACGCGATCGCCCGCGAGCCCGGCGGTGATGCGCACGCCCGTGAGCCCGTCGAGCAGGTCGCGCACGGCCGCCGTCGCCGCCTCGAGATCGACGAACCCCGCGACGGGCGTCGCAAGGAGCCGCGCGCGCAACGCCCCGACCGTGCGCTCCACGAGCTCCCGCGCCCCGGTACGCAGGGCGATCGGCGCCAGCGTCGCGACGAGCGCCTCGTCCGGCGGCGCCGCGCGCGCGAGGGTGCGCGCGAGGTACCGCCCGTACTCGGCGAGGGCGCGCTCGCTCGACGCGAGGACGACGTGGTCGTCGACGACGCCGAGCGAGGGCACGAGGTCGCCGAGCGGCGCACGCCTCGGGCGGAGCACGGTCACGCCCCCCTCGACCACGGCCTCGTGGCTCGGATCGCGCCCGAGGGTGAGCTCCCGCACGAGCGCCTCGCCGCTCTTCACCCGGGCGGCGAGCGCGCCCCCGAGCGCGCCCTCCGACACGCCGAGTGCCGCGACGATCGGTCGCGAGCCGTCGAGTCCCGCAGCGACCGCAAGCGGCAGCGCGAAGCTCGCCGCGACGCCGCTGCCCAGGCTCTTCGGCAACGAAGCCCCGGCCGTCCCGAGCGCCGTCCGGAGCTCGTCCCAGAGCGACTGCGGCGCGCGCACCACGACCTCGCCGAGCAGGCCGTCCGGGGCAGGCGCGGGCGCGGGCGCGGTGACCGTCGCCGGCGCGCTCGGCGCCGTGCGCTCCTCGGCGCCGCGGCCGCAGGTCGCCGCCGCCCCGAGCACGAACAGGAGCACGAGCGGGTGGAGCGCGGTGCGCGCTCTCGAGCGCAGAGACATCGGTGCCGAGCGTAGCAGCGGCGCGCGGCCATTCGGAGCCCCTTGCTCCGCGCGCCTCGCCCCTGTACCCCAGGCGCCCATGGGGTGGAGCCCGAGAGTCGCAGTCGCGCCGCGAGCGCTCGTGCTCGCGCTCGCGCTCGCCGGCTGCGTCTCGGAGCCCACCGAGCGGCGCGTGCGGGCCCATGCCTACCTGCGCGCCGGCGACGCGTCGTCCGCGCTCGCGGAGTGCGACCTCGGCCTTCGCGCGAGCCCGCGCGAGCCCGGCCTGCTCGTCCTGCGCGGCGACGCGCTCGTCGAGCTCGAGCGCCCGGACGAGGCGCGCGCGACCTACGAGGACGCCCGTACCGCCGCGGTCGGCCGCGAGCCCGAGGCCCTGTACCGCGCCGAGCACGGCCTCGCGATCCTCGCCTCGCGCCGAGCGGACTGGCCCGAGGCGCGGCAGCGCTTCGAGGCGCTCCTGCGCCTGCAGCCCGACGACCCGACGGCGCGCGTGAACCTCGCGCGCGTGTGCCTCGCGCTGCGAGATCTGCCGTGCGCCGTCGCAGAGGCCGAGCGCGCCGGCCACAGCCGCGGGGACGCCGAGGACGTGCTCTTCACCCTCGGGCGCATCTACACGGTCGCCGGCGACCTCGACGCGGCGGAGCGCACCTTCGAGCACATCTGCGCCGTCGTGCCGGGCGCGGCGAGCTGCCCCTACGGCGTCGCGCTCGTCGCAGCGCAGCGCGGTGACAAGGCCCGCGCGCTCGACAGGCTCGCCGAGGCCATCCGGCGCAGGCTTCCGCACCCCGAGGAGCTCGCGAAGGACAGCCTGCTCGCTCCGCTCGCGGCCGAGCCCGAGTTCCAGGCGCTCGTCGCGTCGGCCGCGTCCGCCCGCTGAGCTCGTGAGCTCGTGGCAGCGCCGTCCGAGGCGCCGCCGCGGCGCGTCACGGTCCTGACACAACCGTGATGAAGCTCTGACCGCGACGAGACGCGCCGGGCACCACGATGCAGGCGTGAAGATCCTCCTCGTCCACGCCAGGTTCCCGATGACCTACTGGGGCTTCCAGCACGCGATGCCCATCGCGGGCGCCGAGGCGAGCCTCGCGCCGCTCGGGCTCGTGACCGTGGCCGCCCTGCTCCCGACGAGCTTCGACATCGAGCTCGTCGATCTCAACGTCGAGCCGCTCACGGACGAGGCGTTGCGCGCCGCGGACGCCGTCCTCGTCGGCGGCATGCTGGTGCAGGCCCCGTCGATGCTGGAGGTCGTCGCGCGGGCGCGCGCGCTCGGCCGACCGACCGTGGTCGGGGGCCCGGCCGTCGGCGCGACCCCGGAGCGCTTCCACGGGGCCGACGTCGTGTTCGTGGGCGAGGCCGAGGGCCGCGCGGAAGAGCTCGTGCAGGCGATCGAGCGCGTGCGCGCGCGTCCGCCGGGCGCGGCAGCGGGCCCCATCGTGCTCGAGCCCTGCGGCGCGCGACCCGCCGTCACGAGCTCGCCGGTGCCGCGCTTCGACCTCCTGCGCCGCGACAAGTACGTGTCCGTGTGCGTGCAGTTCTCGCGCGGCTGCCCCTACGCCTGCGAGTTCTGTGACGTCACGACCCAGTTCGGCCGCACCCCGCGCGTGAAGACACCCGCCCAGATCGTGGCCGAGCTCGAGGCCCTCCATGCGCTCGGCTACCGCGGCTCGATCTTCCTCGTCGACGACAACTTCATCGGCAACAAGCGCGCCGTGCGCGCGCTCTTGCCCGAGCTCCGCGCCTTCCAGCACCGGCACGGCCGGCCCTTCGACTTCTACACCGAGGCGACCGTCACGCTCGCCGCCGATCCGGCGCTCGTCGCTGCCATGGTCGAGGCCGGCTTCGGCGCCGTCTTCCTCGGCATCGAGACCCCGTCCAAGGTGTCCCTCGCCGGGGCGAGCAAGAACCAGAACCTGCACCTCGACCTCTCGAGCGCCGTCGAGAGCCTGACGAAGGCCGGCCTCGAGGTGATGGGCGGCTTCATCGTCGGCTTCGACGGCGACGACCCGTCGATCTTCGAGGAGCAGCGCGCCTTCATCGCGAGCCTCCCCATCCCGATGGCGATGGTGGGCGTGCTCGGCGCGCTGCCGGGCACGCCGCTCTGGCACAGGCTCCTCCGCGAGGGGCGCCTGCGCTCGAGCGCGGACGGCGACGCCTTCGCCCGGCCGAACTTCGAGCCGGCGATGGACGAGCGCACGTTGCTCGTCGGCTACGCCGAGCTCCTCGGCCAGCTCTACAGCCCGGAGGCTTACTACGCCCGCTGCGCGCGGTACCTCGCGCAGGCAGCCGGGGCCGAGATCCCGGGACGCGGGCTCACCCGGCGCGAGCTGCGCGCGGCCGTGCGCGCCTTGTGGCACCTCGGCGTGAAGAGCCCGCGGCGCGGCCACTTCTGGCGCCTCGTCGGCTCCGCGCTCCGCGTCGCGCCGAGCCGCGTCTCGCGCGCCGTCGTGCAGGCGATCCGCGGCGAGCACCTCATCCGCTACACCGAGGAGGAGGTCCTGCCGCGCATCGCGGCCTCGCTCGTCGAGCTCGACGCGGAGCGGCGCGCCGCGGCCAGCCACCCCGCAGCGGACGGCCGGCGCGTGCCCGTGCGGCCCGCTGCCCCGCCGAGCGCCGCGCGCGCGCCCGGCCTCGCCAAGAGCCTGCGCCCCGAAGTGCCCCTCGTGGCCCTGCGCGCGCGCCCCGCGAACGCGCAGGTGGTGGGGTCGAGCGCCTAGAGCACCGAACCGGTTGAAACCTGCTGCGAGCTGTTCGGTGCTCTAGCGCCAACCCCGGCCGGAGCTTCGTTCCGCGAGCGAGGTACTAGCTGCCCTTCGGCCCCTTGATACCGTAGCGCGACATCAACCGCTGCAGGTGGCGGCGGTCCACGCCCGCGTCGCGCGCGGCGTGCGAGACGTTGCCCTCGCAGCGCTCGAGCGCGGCCGACACGTAGGCGCGCTCGAAGCGCTCGACCCAGGCCTCCTTGGCCTCGTGATAGGGCAGCGTGAGCAGGGCCTCGTCGGCGCTCGCGCGGTGCTCGCCCGTGGACGAGCGCACCGTGGGCTCGCCCGGGCCGACGCTCGCGCCGAGCACGTTCCAGCGCTCGACGATGTTGCGGAGCTCGCGCACGTTGCCCGGAAAATCGTAGCGCTTGAGCATGGCGAGCGCGTTCGGATCGAGCGGGGCGAGCGGCGGCAGGCCCGAGGCCGCGCGCCTCCGCCCGAGCTCCTCCTGGACGTGGGCGACGAGCAGCGGCAAGTCCTGCATGCGCGTGCGCAGCGGCGGGATCTTCACGACCACGACGGCGAGCCGGTAGTAGAGATCCTGCCGGAACGTGCCGGCCTCGACCTCGCGCGCGAGCGAGCGGTTGGTCGCCGCCACGACGCGCACGTCGACCGTGCGGCTCCGGTCGGAGCCCACGGGCTTGACCTCGTGGCGCTCGAGCACGCGCAGGGCCTTGGCCTGCATGTCGATGGGCAGCTCGCCCACCTCGTCGAGGAACAGCGTGCCCCCGTCGGCCGCGACGAAGGCGCCCGGCCGGTCGCGCACGGCGCCGGTGAACGCGCCGGCGACGTGGCCCATGAGCTCGCTCTCGATGAGCTCGCGCGGGATGGCGCCGCAGTTCAGCGTGACGAAGGGCCCGCTGCGGCCGCTCGCCTCGTGCAGGCCCTCGGCGGCGAGCTCCTTGCCCGTGCCGGTCTCGCCCTCGATGAGCACGGTGAGCTCGCTCTGCGCCACCTTCTCGAGCACGGCGAACATCTCGCGCATCGGCGGGCTCTCGCCGAGCATGCGGCCGAAGCGCGACGTGTGGCTGATCTCGTGCTCGACGTGCTCGGCGAGCGGCTCGAGGCGCAGCACCGTGTCGCCGAGCCGCAGCGTGAGCGCGTCCGAGACGACCACCTGTCGCAGGCGCATCGTCCCGACGAAGGTGCCGTTCTTCGAGCCGCGGTCGGTGACGACGAAGCCCTCTTCCGACAGGCGCACCGCCAGGTGGTCGCGCGACACCTTGGGGTCGGTGAGCACGACGTCCATGGCCGGGCTCGAGCCGACGCGCACCTCGTCCTGCGCGAACGAGTAGCTCTTCGTCTCGGCCTTGGGATCGGGCTGGGAGACGAGCGTGACGCGCAGCTTGCGGATGCGCCGCACTTCGCCGCTCGGCATGCTGAGCTCGGTCACGCGCCGGAGCGAGGGCGCGCCCGCGGCGGGCAGGTCGAGCGCGGGCGAGCCGGCGGGCGGCGCCGGCAGGACGAGGACCTCGCCCGGCGGGCGCGGCACGATCGGTTGAGCCGCGTCCTTCTCGGTCGCGTCGGTGGGCGCTCTAGGCTTGATGCTCATGCTGGGAGCGGGGGCACACCGAGCCGCGCATCAGTGCCGGCTGCCGAGCGGGTCGTTGGTCACGGTGGCGGTCGCGGTCGCGGGGCTCGACGGCGGCGGCTTCGGCGCGGTCGCGCTCGGGCGCGGGGTCGTGGTCGTGGCAGGCGGCGCGGTCGTGGTGGTCGGCGCGGTGCGAGCGGCCGTCGCGGTCGGCGCAGCCGACGCCACGAGCGCGCCGGAGGCGCTCGGCGCGGCGGACGCGGACGTGGAGGCCGAGGCGCTCGCGTCGAGCGGCGCGGTCGAGCTCAGAGGGGTGCTCGGCGCGGTGGCGGGCGCGGGCGGGGTCGCGCTCGCCGGACCCGGTGGCGCCGCCGTCTCGTTCGTCGCCGCGGCGGTCGACGCGCCCGGACCCGTGGCCGTGAGCGCGACCGCGACGGCCGCGCCCCCCGCGACGAAGACGCCCGCCATGACGAGCCAGCCCACGCGACGCCGGCGCCCGCGCGTCGCGGCGACGTGCGACAGGGTCAGCGCCTGAGCCGTGCTCTTGAGCGGCAGGGACTCGCCGACGTCGACCCGGGCCATGGCCGCGGCGCGGAGGTTCGAGACGCGCAGGTGATCCTGCGAGCGCGTCGGCTCCGGGACGCCGAGCGCTCGGCCGAGCTCGCGGACGGCCTCGCCGGCGCCGGTGAAGCGCTCGGCGATGTCGCGCGCGCAGCACTTGGCGAACCAGGCGTCGAACGCCGCGCCGAGATCGACCCCGCGCGTGCTCGCGACCGGCATGGGCTCGTAGGCGATCTGCGCGATGAGGTGCGTCAGCGTGGCGGCCGTCCAGAAGTCCTTGCCCGTCAGCAGCCGGTACGCGATGAGCCCGAGGGCCCACACGTCGGTCTGCGGGCCGATGCGGTCGATCTCGCCCTTGCACTGCTCGGGGGACATGAAGAGCGGCGTGCCGAAGACGTCGCCCGTGTGGGTCGCCTTGTAGCTCGCGAGGTCCCCCGTCGCGCCGCTCAGCTTGGCGATGCCGAAGTCGAGCACCTTGATGCACGGGGTGCCGTCGTCGCGCGTCGTCAGGAACAGGTTCTCGGGCTTGAGGTCGCGGTGCACGATGCCGATGGCGTGCG
>JADLAB010000488.1 GCA_020848455.1 Polyangiaceae bacterium | reverse complement strand
GTGATTCGCCGTTGGTGCCGTACGGCGGGTTGACGTTCCCCTGCACGGCGTCGCCGTGGCAGCTCGTGCAGGTGAGGTTCGCGACCTCGACCTGGCCGTCGACGTGGAGCGAGGCGTCGGCCCACACCGTCGCTGCCGGGTTCGCGGCGTCGTAGCTCGCGACGACCTGATCGTGGCACGTCTCGCACGCGGTGCTCGGGGCGTGGCCGCCGCCGGGCGGGTTCGTGTGGCAGGTGGTGCCGCACGCGTCGTAGGTGCCGTTCACCACGGTCCAGTTCGGCGTGCGGCTCACGGTGCCGCCGACCTTGGCACCGAGCAGCGTCGTGCCGTGGCAGTAGGCGTTCGTGCAGCTCGTCGAGCCGCCGTCGTACGCCGGCGTCGCGCCGTCCGAGGTCGCGAGCGTCGACCAGGCGAAGTCGGTCGTGCCGTCGAAGTGGAGCACGCTGCCCGGGAGCGCGTGGCAGTCGGTGCACCCGACGGCCCTGTGCCAGCCGGGCGCCGTGCTCCGGTGCGCGACGTGAGCGCCGACGGCCGCCTGGTTGGTGGCGGTCTCGCCCGCCGTGCCGAGCGGCGGGTTGATCTGGGCGAGGTTCGAGTCGCCGTGGCAGGTCGTGCAGGTGAGCGGCCCCGACTCGACCGCTCCGTTGACGTGCAGCGTGCGATCGGCCCAGGTGGAGGCGGCCGGATTGGCCGCGTCGAAGGCGCCGATCACCGCGCCGTGGCACTTCTCGCAGGCGTCCTGCTGCGGGTGGCCCCCGCCCGGCGGAAGCGTGTGGCACGCGGTGCCGCAGGCGTCCTGGGAGCCGTCGACGGTGGTCCAGTGCGGCACGCGGTTCGACGGCGGGTCGATGCCGTTGTCGCCCTTCAGCGTGCCGCCGTGACAGTAGACGCTGCTGCAGGTGAGGCTCGGCTGGTCGAAGGTGCCCGTCTGGGCGATCGGGCCCCACACGACGTTCTGCGCGCCGTTGAGGTGCGTGGGCACGGCGGGGTCCCAGCCCGGCACGACCGGGACGATGTGGCACTCGGTGCACGCGACGTCGTGGTGCCAGCTGGACGCGCCGAGGTGCGCCTGGTGGGCGCCGACGCCCGGAAACGTCGTGGCCACGTTCTGCCCGAGATCGACGGGCGGTGCCGGGTTCTCGGGGCCGCCGTGGCACAGGCTGCATGCCGCCGGCCACACGGAGCCGCCACCGCCCGCGCCGCCGCTGCCGCCTGCGCCACCGCCGCCCGCGTTGCCGGCCCCGCCGCCACCGGTGAGAGAACCGCCGGCGCCGGCGGCGTGGCCGGTGCCTCCACCCCCGAGATTGCCGCTGCCACCGGCGCCGAGGTTGCCGCTGCCGCCGCTCCCGCCGGTGCCGACGTTGCCGGTGCCGCCCGCGCCGGCGTGGCCGCCGACCCCGGTGCCGCCCGTCCCAGGCGGGGCGTCCGTGGAGTCTGCGCTGCTGCACGCTGCCGCGCCGCCGAGAACCGCGAGCGCAGCGCCTGCGACGATCGCGATCCAGCGCGCGCGCGGGCGCGACGTGGCCGCCAGCCGAACCGGGCTCTCCTGCATCATGACGTCTGCCTCCGAACGCGACACCGACCAGGGCACCGAGAGATCGGCGGCGACGCTACGCGCCGCCCCGACCGCGCCCGTGACATCGGTCAACTCCGCGCGCGGGGTCGCGAGAAAAGCGTGTTCTGGCGGTCGTCACCCGTGAGGCCACGGCCTCCGGGCTTCGGCCATCGCCGGCCGGCGACGACGAGGCTGGCTCAGGCGCCGGTCGCGATGCTCTCGAGCTTGTCGCGGCTCGTGACCTCGATGCTGCGGCGCGTGACGCGCAGAGCACCCTGGTCGGAGAGCGCGGCGAGGCAGCGCGACAGCGTCTCGGGCTGCATGCCGAGCAGGCCGGCCACCACGCGGCGCGGCAGGGTGAGCACGGAGTTGTCGGCCGAGCTCTCGCAGAGCCAGGCCGCCACGCGCTCGAGGGCGCTGCCGTCGGCGTTGGTGCGGCGCGGGGTGTCGGCGCTCTGCGCGAGCAGCATGCCCTCGAGCAGGACGCGAGCGCCGCCCTCGGTGTTGCCGAGCCACTGGAGCACGTCGGAGCGCGGCGCTCCGCACAGGGTCACGTCGGTCAGGGCGCGCGCCGAGTCGAGGTAGGTGGGCCGCACGAGCCCCTCGAGGCCGAGGAAGGAGCCGCGCCTGCGCACCGCCCAGGGCGTGCCCTCTCCGCGGCGGTCGTCCGCCGCCCGCGAGAGCATCACCGCGCCGTACTTGATGAACCACACGGTCTCGACCGGCTCACCGACCACGTAGAGGAGCGTCCCGGCGGGGCGGCGTCGGTCGACGAGCGGGCAGCGCGAGCCCTTCGCGCACCCCGAGACGGATCCGACGGGACACTCGCCGCAGCTCAGAAACTCCGTGAAGGACACCCTTTGTGCCATTGGCCACTCTCCGCTTCGACCTACAGCCCCACCACCATTCCACAGCCGTCTGCAAAAGTCGCGCCCCGTCATGATCGCAATTGACCGTTGGGCGGCACGCCCGTTGCTGACGATCGACCTGCGCAGCTGAAATCCGCGGGCGAGAGCGCGCGGACGCGCGGCGCGGGGGCGGGCAAGCGCGTCCCCGACCGGGGCGATCTGGACGCAGGACATGCGTTCACACGACGGAATTGCGGTGCGCCTACCCGGCTCACCGCCGGCAAGGCCGGGGGCGGAACGAGCGCCTGGCCACATCGCGGAGGGATCATGCACGTCGTCCTCGTTGGTGCGGAGCTGGAAGAGAACCTCGCGTTGCGTTACCTCGCTGCCGCGCTGAAGGGCGCGGGGCACACCTTCGAGCTCGTGGCGTTCGACCGCCCGGCCCAGCAGGCGGGGGTCGTCGCGGCGGTGCAGCGCGCCCGGCCCGAGCTCGTCGGCATGTCGGCCACGTTCCAGTTCCGTGCGCGGGAGTTCGGCGACCTGGCCACCGCGCTGCGGGCGGGGGGCTACGCGGGGCACGTCACCGCGGGTGGGCACTTCCCGACCTTCGCCTATCGCGAGCTGCTCGAGGCGTTCCCCGCCATCGACAGCGTGGTGCGTCACGAGGGCGAAGAGACCCTGCCCGAGCTCTGTGCCGCCGTGGCGGCCGGTGCGACCCCGGCGACCCTCGGGGCCATCCGCGGCCTCGCCTACCGCGACGCTGGCGGCGCCGTCCAGGCGACCCCGAGCCGCGGCCTCGTCGCCGATCTCGACGCCCTGCCCTTCCCCGAGCGGGTCGGTGAGCCGCAACTGCACCTCGGCGTGCCCGCCGCCTTCCTCGTGGGCTCGCGGGGCTGCTTCGGGCACTGCACCTTCTGCTGCATCCACGCGTACCTGAAGAGCGCCGGCGGCCCGAAGTACCGCATGCGCAGCGCCGACAACGTGGCCGAAGAGATGGCCGCGCTGCGCCGCAAGCGCGGCGTGCGCATGTTCGTCTTCCACGACGACGACTTCTTCGTCCGCGACCGCGCGACGGACCTCGCGCGGGTCACGGCGCTGCGCGACGCCCTCCGGCGCCGCGGCGTCGACGACATCTCGCTCGTGGTCAAGGCGCGCCCCGACGACGTGAACGAGGACGTGTTCGAGGTGCTGCGCGACATCGGCCTGCTGCGCGTCTACCTCGGCATCGAGGCGGGCTCCACGCAGGGGCTCCGGACGCTCGGGCGCGGGGTCGACCTCGCGGAGAACCGGCGCGCGCTCGGGCTCCTGCAGGAGCGCGACGTCTACACCTGCTTCAACATGCTCGTCTTCGACCCCGAGTCGACGCTGGAGAGCCTGCGCGAGAGCTTCCGCTTCCTGCGCGACTACGCGACGGTGCCGATGAACTTCTGCCGCACCGAGATCTACGTGGGCACGCCGCTCATGACGAAGCTCGCGCGCGAGGGGCGGCTCATCGGCGACGTGTTCGGCTGGGACTACCACATCCGCGAGCCTCGGGCCGAGCGCGCCTTCCGCGTCTTCGCGAGCGCGTTCCTCGACCGCAACTTCCGCTGCGACGGGCTCATGAACTCGACCCTCGGGCTCGGCTACCACGTGCACCTCTTGCGGCAGTACTACCCGGAGGCGCTCACGCCGGGCCTGCGCCAGATGTGCGACCACGTCACGCGCAGCGTGAACCTCGACTGCGCCGAGCGCATGGAGCGGATCTTCGATTTCGCGAGCTCGCCGCTCGCGGCCGAGCCCGCGGCGCACGAGGACTTCACCGGGCGCATGACGCGCGAGGTGGTGGCCGCGAACGCCAGCCTCGAGGAGCTCGTGGCCTGGGCCACCGACGAGATCGCACGCGCGGCCCTGAGCCCGCGGCGGCGCCGCGCGACGCTGGAGCCCGAGCCGAACGCGAGCGCCGGACCCGCGCGGTGGCGCGGGCTCGCGGCCGCGAGCGCCGCCACGCTCGCGCTCGCGCCGCTCGGCTGCGACCACAAGTACCCGCCGCCCGATCCGCCGCCACCGCCGCACGTCGACGTGAAGCCGGCCGACGCCGGCGCCATCGACTACTCGATGCCCCCCGACCCGCTGCCCCCGCCCGTGATCGACGCGGGCGCGACCGCCCTGCCCCCGCCCGACCCGCCGCCGCCACCGTACACCGGGTCCCACGCCTACCCGCCGCCCGATCCGCCGCCGCCACCGTGGACCGGCACGAAGGGCTACCCGCCGCCGCCCGACCCCTTGCCCCCGCCCTCGCTCCAGAAGCCGTACCCGCCTCCGCCCGATCCGCTGCCGCGCCCGACGGTCAAGCCCTACTATCCGCCGCCCGATCCGCCGCCGCCGCCCCACATCAAGTGAGACAGGCTCGCCCGAGCCCGCTCGCTCCGCGGCGAGCGGGCCAGCGCCCCCGCAGGCGCGCACGTGCGTGCACTCCGCGTGGGATCCGCGCTCCGGCTTCTGGGCCCGAAGCCTGGAGCCAGAAGGCTGAGGCCGCGTCACGCTGGAGCCGCGTGTCGGTCTAGACGGCGAGCGGGCCGGCGAGCGGCGCCCCGTGCGCCACGCGCAGCTCGAGGTCACGCCCTCGAGCGTCGCGCACGGCGATCGCCACGAGGTGCTCGGGCGTCGGCTCGTGCAACCGGAAGCGCCAGGCGCCCGCGTCGCTGCCGACGTCCGGCCGCAGGTCGATGCGGATCGCCGGCGAGGCGTCGAGCTCGAAGGCGAAGCCGTCGAGGGGGATGGCGAGGCCCATGCCGCGCGCCTTGATGTACGACTCCTTCAGCGTCCAGAGCTCGAAGAAGCGGCGGCCGCGCGCGTCCGGCGGGCGGGCCGCGAGGGCCTCGACCTCGGCCGGCGCGAAGAAGTGATCGGCCACGTGGAGCGGGGGCGTGCGCCGGACGACGTTCTCGACGTCCACCCCCACGGCCCGCCCGTCGTGCGCCGCAGCGAGCAGACACACGACGAGGCCACGGGCGTGCGCCAGGTTGAAGGCCACGGGTGCGCGCGCGGGCCAGACGAGCTCGGGGCGCCCCCAGGCGTTCGGCGCGAAGCGGAGCGCCGTCGGGGCCACGCCGAGGTAGCGGCCGAGCAGCGTGCGCAGGAGTGCGCGCGTCACGAGCTGCTCGTGGCGCCCGGTCGGCAGGACGAAGGCGTCGCGGCGCTGCCGCTCGTCGTCGCCGAGCAGCGCCTCGCAGGCCGCGAGGTGCGCCGGAGCCGCGACGGCCGCGGGGTCGGTGCACCAGAGATGGACCTCGTCCGCGCCGAGCGCGAAGGGCGGCACGCCGAGGGGCTCGCCGAGCGAGATGGCGCGGGGCGTGCTCGGGACCACGGCCGGAGCCTACCAGAGGCGCGGCCGACGGGCGGGGGTCCGCTCAGCGCGCGAGGAGCTCGGCGAGGACGGCACCCGTCGCGGTGCGCGCGCGCGCGACGAGCTCGGGTGGCCCCTCGCAGACGACCCGTCCGCCCGCCTCGCCGCCCTCCGGCCCGAGCTCCACCACGTGGTCCGCGGCCGCGATGACGGCCGGGTGATGCTCGATGACCACCAGGCTGTCGCCCCGCTCGGCGAGCGCGCCGAGCACGCGGATGAGCCGCGCCACGTCGCTGTGGTGGAGGCCGGTCGTGGGCTCGTCGAGCACGTAGAGCGTCGGCTTGTGGGCCGCCCCGGCGGTGAGCTCGGCGGCGAGCTTGAGGCGCTGGGCCTCACCGCCCGAGAGCGTCGGCGAGCCCTGCCCGAGCGCCACGTAGCCGAGACCGAGGTCGCACAGGGTCTCGAGCGGGCGGGCGATGCGGCGGTGCGCGCGGAAGCGGTCGAGCGCCTCCTCGGCGGTGAGGGCGAGCGCCGCGCCGATGCTGCAGCCGAGGTAGCTCACCTCGAGGGTCTGCGGCTCGAAGCGCAGCCCGCCGCAGGCCTCGCACACCGTCTTGACGTCGGGCAGGAAGGCCATCTCGTGCGCGATGAGGCCGTTGCCGTCGCAGCCCTCGCAGCGGCCACCGGCGGTCGAGTTGAACGAGAAGCGCGTGGCCTTGTAGCCGCGCGCGCGCGCCTCGGGGCTGGCCGCGAAGAGCTTGCGCATCTCGTCCCAGACGCCGAGGAAGGTGGCCGGCACCGAGCGCGGCGTGCGCCCGATCGGCGACTGGTCGACGGCGAGCACACGCGCCACGCCCGGCGGCAGCTCGAGCTCGGGCAAGGCACCGGCACGAGCGCGTGCGGCGGGCGTCGCGGTCTTGCCCGCGCGCTCGAGGGCGCGGCGCGCGTTCGGGTAGAGCACCTGGCGCACGAGCGTGCTCTTGCCCGAGCCGCTCACGCCGGCGACCACGCACAGCCGGCCCACGGGCAGGCGCAGCTCGTCGATGGCCACGTTGTGAGCGCGCACGCGGCGCAGGACCATCCAGGCCTCCGGCGGCCCCAGCCGCTTGCGGGCGGCGACCATGTCGCGCTCGGCCGCGAGCGCGCGGCCGGTCGGCGAGGCGGGATCGGCGAGCACGCGCGCGGGCGGTCCCGAGGCCATGATCCGCCCGCCGCCGCGGCCGCCCGCCGGTCCGAGGTCGATGAGCTCGTCGGCGGCGCGGATCGTGTCGGCGTCGTGCTCCACGACGAGCGCCGTGCTGCCCATGGCGACGAGGGCGCGCAGGTTGTCGAGCAGGCGCCGCGTGTCGCGCGGATGGAGCCCCACCGTCGGCTCGTCGAGCACGTAGAGCGCGCCCGTGAGCCCGCTGCCGAGCTGGGCCGCGAGGCGCAGCCGCTGCATCTCGCCGCCGCTCAGCGTCTCGGCGCGGCGGTCGAGCCCGAGGTAGCCGAGCCCCACCTGCCGCACGAAGGCGAGCCGCCGGCGCAGCTCGGCGAGCGGCGCCGCGGCGATGCGCGCCTCGTCGCCGGCGAAACGCAGGGCGTCGGCGGCGCGCACCATGGCGTCGACGCCGAGGGCGAGGTGCTCGTGGTAGCGCGCGCCGCACAGCCGCACGGCGCGCGGCACGGGTGCGAGGCGCGACCCGCCGCAGCGCGTGCACACCGGCGGCACCTCGTCCTCGTCGCGCTCGAGGTCGAGCGTGGCCGGGCCGCCCTCGACCCCGCTGCCCTCGCAGGCGTCGCAGCGGCCCTGCTTCGTGTTGAACGAGAACCAGCGCGGATCGAGCTCCGGGATGGCGCGCCCGCAGCCGTCGCACACGCGGCTGGTGGAGTAGAGCTCGACCGCGCCGCGCGCCGTGGCCTCGATCGGGTCGACGCCCGCGGGCACGAGCGCGACCTGCCCCTTGGCGAGCGCGAGCGCGCGCTCGAGCGCGGCGCGCTCCAGGCGCCGGAGCTCGCCCTCGAAGATCACGAGGTCGATCGAGTGCTCGAGACGCTTCGCGAGGCGCGGGGGCGCGTCGGTCGACACGCGCTTGCCGTCCACGATGGCCTCGCGAATGCCGGTGCGCGCGGCGGCGTCGAACACCTCGAGGTAGCTGCCCTTCCTGGCGCGCACGACGGGCGCGAGCACGACGCCCCGGCCGCGCGCGGCGAGGCGCGCGTGGAGCTCGTCGCGCGTCGTGGCACGCACCGGCCGGTCGCAGTCGGGACAGTGCGCGACGCCGAGCTTGGCGTAGAGCAGGCGCAGGTAATGGGCGATCTCGGTCACGGTCGCGACGGTCGAGCTCGCGCCGGGTCGGGCGGTGCGCTGCTCGAGCGCGATGGACGGGGGCACGCCCGACACGCGGTCGACGTCGGGGCGCGGCATCGCGGGCAGGAACTGGCGCGCGTACGGGCTCAGCGTCTCGAGGAAGCGGCGCTGCCCCTCCGCGAAGACGACGTCGAAGGCGAGCGTGCTCTTGCCCGAGCCGCTCGGCCCGGTCACGACGACGAGCTTGCCGTGCGGGATGGCGACCGACACGTTCGCGAGGTTGTGCTCGCGCGCCCCGACCACCTCGATCGCCGCGGGCGCGGGCGCGCCCGGCGGGGCCGGCGCGACGGGCCCGCGACGCGCGCGCAGCCCCCCGGGGCGGGGCCGGGAGCGCTCGAGCGCCGCACGCGCCCGCAGGGCCTCGGCCGTGCGCGTGTCGGCGCCGAGCAGCGCGGCCGGTCGGCCCTCGAACACCACCCGGCCCCCGTGGGCCCCGGCCCCGGGCCCGAGCTCGATGACCCAGTCCGCCGCGGCGATCAGATCGAGGTCGGGATCCACGCAGACGACGCTGCCCCCGCCGGCGACGAGCTCGTCGAGCGCGCCCTGCAGGAGCGCCACCTCGGTGGGGTGCAGCCCCGCGCAAGGCTCGTCGAGCAGAAAGAGGTTGCCGGCGGCGCTCTCGCCGAGCGCGCGCGCGAGCTTGAGCCGCTGCGCCTCGCCACCCGAGAGGGTGGACAGCGGCTGGCCGAGCGGCAGGTAGCCGAGTCCCAGGCGCACGAGCGGCGCCAGCGCCTTCTGCACGGCGCGGTCGAGCGCGAAGAGCTCCGCCACCTCGGACGCACCGAGCGCGAGGAGGTCGGCGACGTTGCGGCCGTCGAGCCGCACCTCCAGCACCTCGTCCTTGAAGCGCTGCCCGCGGCAGCTCGGGCAGGTGAGGCGCACGTCGGCGAGGAACTGCATCTCGATCGTCTCGGCCCCCTCCCCGGCGCACACCTCGCAACGGCCGGCCGCGACGTTGAACGAGAAGTGGGCCGGGCCGAAGCCGCGCACGAGGGCGTCGGGCTGGGCCGCCAGGAGGGCGCGGAGCCGCGTCCAGGCGCCGGTGTAGGTCGCGGCGTTGCCGCGCGAGGTGCGGCCGAGCGGCGACTGATCGACGAGGGTGAGCGTGCGCACCGAGCTCGCACCCTCGATGCGGCGGTGCGCGCCCGCGGGCTCGATGTCCTGGAAGCCGCGCGCCCGCGCGAGCGCGCGGTAGAGCACGTCGTCGACGAGGCTGCTCTTGCCCGAGCCGCTGGGCCCGCACACCGCGACCACGCAGCCGAGCGGCACGGCCACGGTCACGTCGCGAAGGTTGTGGGCGTGCGCGCCCACGATCTGGATGGCGCCGCGCCGCTCGCGCACCCCGCGCGGCGCGACGGCCGGCTCGGCGCCGCTCGCGGTCCGTGCCCCCGGGCGGGGCCGCCCCGAGGGTGGCCCGTCGTACACGATCGAGCCGCCGTCGGGCCCGGCCAGCGGTCCGAGCTCGACCACCCGGTGGGCCGCCTCGATGACGCGCTCGTCGTGCTCCACGACGAGGACGACGTTGCCGCGCGCGGCGAGCTCGCGCGCGCACGCGACGAGCGGCCCGACGTCGCACGGGTGCAGGCCCACCGTCGGCTCGTCGAGGGCGAACAGGACGCCGGTGAGGGAGGTGCCGAGCGCCGCCGTCAGCGCGACGCGCTGCGCCTCGCCCCCCGACAGGGTGCGGGCCTGCCGGTCGAGCGTGAGGTATCCGAGACCGACGCGCTCGAGATAGGCGAGCCGGGTGACGAGCTCGCGCTGCGCGAGCGCGGCCTGACCGTCGAGCTCGAGCGCCGCGAGGCGCGCGCGTGCCGCGGCGATCTCGAGCGCATGCCAGTCGCCGAGATCGAGCCCGGACACGCGGTAGCGCAGGGCCTCGGCGCCGAGCCGCTTGCCGCCGCACGCCGGGCAGGGATCGTAGGCCCGGTAGCGCGACAAGAGGACGCGCACGTGCATCTTGTAGCTCTTGGTCTCGAGCCAGCGGAACCAGGCCGACACGCCCGGGTACTTGCCCGCGCGCCAGCTGCCCTCGCCCTCGAGCACCCGCGCGCGCGCCGAGGCATCGAGCGCCGCCCAGGGCACGTCGAGCGCGATGCCCACGCGCTCGCAGTACCTGGCGAGCGTGCGGCGCTCCCACGACGCCTTCGGCCCGCTCCACGGCCGGATGGCGCCGCCCGCGAGCGTCTTCGACTCGTCGGGCACGACCTTCGCCCAGTCGATGCCGAGCACGCGGCCGAAGCCGCGGCACCCCGGGCAGGCCCCCACCGGCGACTCGTACGAGAACATGCCGGGGCGCGGCGGCGCGAACGCCGCGCCACAGCTCGGGCACGCGAGGCCGCGCACCGCCGGCACGCGCTCGGGCGCGCCGTCGCCCGCGGGCGGGTAGACGTGCACGGTGGCCTGGCCCGCCCCGCGCCCCCACGCCTCCTCGAGCGCCGCGCCGAGCCGGCGCGCGCCGCGCACGTCGAGGGTGAGCCGGTCGACCACGACGTCGAGCGCGCCGCCCGTGACGTCGCTCGGACGCACGGCGTCGAGGTCGCGGGTCTCGCCGGCGACGAGCAAGCGGCGGTAGCCGTCGCGCAGCAAGAGCTCGCGCACATCGAGCAGCTCCTCGGCGCTCGCGGCACGGACCGCGTAGCTCACGACGGCTCGCGCCCCCGGGTGGGCGCGCGCGGTGCGCTCGGCCGCCGCGACCGGATCGAGGCGCACCGCCTCGACCCCGCAGCTCTGGCACACCGGCACCGCCGCCCGAGCGAACACGGCGCCGAGGTAGGCCTCGAGGTCGGCCATGGTCGCGAGCGTCGAGCGCGAGCTCTTGATGGGCGCGCGCCGGTCCACCGCCACGGCGGCCGCCACCGGCTCGAGCGAGTCCATGGGCGGACGCTCGAGGCGCTCGAGGTACTGCCGCGCGTAGGGGCTGAAGCTCTCGACGAAGCGCCGCTGCCCCTCCGAGTACAGGGTGTCGAAGGCGAGCGAGCTCTTGCCCGCGCCGGACACGCCGGTGAGCGCCACGAGCTCGCCCGGCCGGAGCTCGAGGTCGACCGACTTCAGGTGGTGCGTGCGGGCGCCGCGGAGGACGATCGGGTGCATCGCTCGCCGCACGGTATCGGACGACGGCGCCCGGGGCGCCACTGCCATTTGCCGACGTGCGCCGCAGGTTGCGGCTTTACGCTCCCCGCCCATCGCGCTAGCCGACTCCGGGGCCGGGAGCCCGAACGCCATGCGCAAAATCACGCTGACCCACGAGATCGCCTGCGACGAGACGACCTTCTGGAAGGTCTTCTTCGACCGCGAGTACAACTACGCGCTCTACCCCGGGGTGCTCGGCTTCGTGGAGTTCGAGCTGCAGGAGCAGACGCCCACCAGCTGGCGACTCAAGGGCACGCCCAAGCCGGCCGTCCCGGCCGTGCTCGCGAAGGCGATCGGCGACCGCTTCGGCTACGTCGAGACGGGCACCTTCGACCCCGACAGGCGCGTGTGGAGCTTCACCATGAAGTTCAACTCCCTCTCCGAGAAGCTCCACGAGGACGGCACGGTGCGCGTCGAGGCCGTCGGAGAGCGCCGGGTCAAGCGCATCGTCGACGTGACCATCGCGGCCAAGGTGTTCGGCGTCGGCGGGCTGCTCGAGAGCACGACCGAGAAGGAGACCCGCGCCGGCTGGGACAAGAGCGGCGCGTTCATGGACCGCTGGGTGAAGGAGCACGCGCCGGGCTGAGGGCGGCGCGCCTCAGGGCGCGAGCGTGAGGTCGAGCGTGTAGGGGCCGACCTGTGCGACGCCGCTCGTCACGTAGGTGTCGACGACGACGTAGACGTGGCCCGGCTCGACGGCGGCGCTCGCGGTGACGTCGTCGCGTGCCAGGCAGAGGCCGTCCTTCAGCGAGGCGAGGATGTGGGGGTCGACGTCCACCGTCGGCCCGTCCGTCACCGTGGCGCTCAGCGTGCCGGCCGCGGGCACGAGCACGTCGTAGAGGATCTCCGGGCCGGACTCGTCGACGCTCGGGGCGCAGGCGTAGGCGTCGTAGAGCAGGCTCTCGGAGCCCGTCGTGTCGCCGTCGGCGTGGAACGGAAGGGCGAGGACGCACACGGTGCCCGGCAGGCAGGTCGCGGCCTCGCCGCCGGCGCCCGCCGCTCCCCCGCCCTGCCCGGCCCCCGCCTCGCCG
>JADLAB010000487.1 GCA_020848455.1 Polyangiaceae bacterium | reverse complement strand
GGGGACGGAAACCTCGGGCGCCGACGGCCGGTGGGTGCTCGAGTGAAGCGGCTTCAATGGAGCCGCCCCCCGAAGGGGACGGAAACCGATCGCCAACTGCGTCGCCAATCGGCTGCGCCCCGGGCTTCAATGGAGCCGCCCCCCGAAGGGGACGGAAACCCGCTCGGCGGGACCTCGCCGACGCAGCCAAGCTGCTGCTTCAATGGAGCCGCCCCCCGAAGGGGACGGAAACCGGTGTCTGCAACGCTCGCGGTACGACGCCGGAGGTGCTTCAATGGAGCCGCCCCCCGAAGGGGACGGAAACCCGACGCCGCCGACGCCGCCTCTCGAGGTGCCCCGTGGCTTCAATGGAGCCGCCCCCCGAAGGGGACGGAAACACCGTGACGGCCGCCGGAGGCGACGCGTGACCGCCCCGCTTCAATGGAGCCGCCCCCCGAAGGGGACGGAAACGCACCGGATCCTTCGTCCGCCGTCGCACCAGCGAACGCGCTTCAATGGAGCCGCCCCCCGAAGGGGACGGACACCGACTCGAATCGGGGCGCCAACCCTAACCGCACGGAGCTTCAATGGAGCCGCCCCCCGAAGGGGACGGAAACATGCCGCCCTGCGCCGACGCGGCCTCGGCGTATCGATCGCTTCAATGGAGCCGCCCCCCGAAGGGGACGGAAACCGCTCGACGGGCGACTCGGCTCCGTCGCAATTCCAGTCGCTTCAATGGAGCCGCCCCCCGAAGGGGACGGAAACGCAGCCGAGGCACGACGCGTGGGCCGAGGAGGTGCGCGCTTCAATGGAGCCGCCCCCCGAAGGGGACGGAAACGTCGCGACAGCGGGCGGCGACGCGTTCGTGTACGCCCGCTTCAATGGAGCCGCCCCCCGAAGGGGACGGAAACCTCGACCGCTTCGGCGGCAAGGACGTGGCGGTGGGGCGGCTTCAATGGAGCCGCCCCCCGAAGGGGACGGAAACCGACGTAGCGCTTGCTCTGCCCGGCCGCGACCTGCGGGCTTCAATGGAGCCGCCCCCCGAAGGGGACGGAAACGGAGAACTGGGAGCGCGTGCGCGAGGCCGTGCTGGCCATGCTTCAATGGAGCCGCCCCCCGAAGGGGACGGAAACATGCCGTAGCGATTCGCCGCCGCTGCCATCTCGGGGCTTCAATGGAGCCGCCCCCCGAAGGGGACGGAAACAGATCGGCTTCTCGCTCGCGAAGGGCGGCTCGACTGGCTTCAATGGAGCCGCCCCCCGAAGGGGACGGAAACGTCGCTCGCGGCCGACGCGCCCGTGTCGCTCGCCGCGCTTCAATGGAGCCGCCCCCCGAAGGGGACGGAAACCGACGGGTCGAACAGCCACTCGCGCTGGAACGGGTAGCTTCAATGGAGCCGCCCCCCGAAGGGGACGGAAACCTACGTGGTGGGCGCCGGCGGCACGGCCGGCGCCGCGCTTCAATGGAGCCGCCCCCCGAAGGGGACGGAAACTCGCCAGCGTGTTGGCGCACACCACGCGCACGCTCGTGCTTCAATGGAGCCGCCCCCCGAAGGGGACGGAAACCTCTCGCTGGAAGACACGGGGCAGTGGGCTGCGGTCGGCTTCAATGGAGCCGCCCCCCGAAGGGGACGGAAACGCACCGACGTGGCCAAGAAGGCGACGGGACTCCAGGCTTCAATGGAGCCGCCCCCCGAAGGGGACGGAAACGTACTGGATTGGTACTGGATTGGTACCGCGGTACCGCGCTTCAATGGAGCCGCCCCCCGAAGGGGACGGAAACGTAGTGCAGCGCGCGCCGCGACTCGGTGTCGACGAAGCTTCAATGGAGCCGCCCCCCGAAGGGGACGGAAACGTGGAGTCCGTGCTCCAGGAGCTTGGCGTATGACCGCTTCAATGGAGCCGCCCCCCGAAGGGGACGGAAACGCGTCCGTCGCGCTCTACCCGGACGGCATGTCGGCCGTGCTTCAATGGAGCCGCCCCCCGAAGGGGACGGAAACCCTCCTCACGGCGGCGTCTTCGCCCTGGCTCCACCAGCTTCAATGGAGCCGCCCCCCGAAGGGGACGGAAACTCACGCACCTCGGCATTTCCTACAACCGCCACGTCGCGCTTCAATGGAGCCGCCCCCCGAAGGGGACGGAAACCCTTGAATGTGTGCCAGTGGGCGGCACGCATTGAGACGCTTCAATGGAGCCGCCCCCCGAAGGGGACGGAAACCTCGAGCACGCCCCCGTCGTCGAGGTCGTGCCAGGTGCTTCAATGGAGCCGCCCCCCGAAGGGGACGGAAACCGGGCGCGTGCCGGCGCGCGGGCATCCCCAGGTGCTCTCCGCTTCAATGGAGCCGCCCCCCGAAGGGGACGGAAACACGATCTAGGCCGCAGCGAGCCGCGGCGCGATGACCCCGCTTCAATGGAGCCGCCCCCCGAAGGGGACGGAAACGTGCCGGTGAAGCTCGGGAGGGCATGATGACCGAATCCGCTTCAATGGAGCCGCCCCCCGAAGGGGACGGAAACTTGCCGCAGGGGTACGATCCAGTAGCCGCGCAAGCGGCTTCAATGGAGCCGCCCCCCGAAGGGGACGGAAACGTGGTGGCGCCGCCCGCGTGGCTCACGCCTGCGATTCGCTTCAATGGAGCCGCCCCCCGAAGGGGACGGAAACGAGGAAGCAGCACCCGGTCCGCTCCGAGACGCGCGGCTTCAATGGAGCCGCCCCCCGAAGGGGACGGAAACAATTCATGCGCCGGTGGCGCGAGGAGAAGACGCCATGCTTCAATGGAGCCGCCCCCCGAAGGGGACGGAAACCACGGCGCGCTGGTGCCGCGTGTGCCTCGCGCCGGAGCCGCTTCAATGGAGCCGCCCCCCGAAGGGGACGGAAACGCTGGTGAGCGACTCGCTGCTGCCGTTCATGTGACGCTTCAATGGAGCCGCCCCCCGAAGGGGACGGAAACAGGCCGTGCGCATCAAGGTAGACAGCGGCAGCAGTGAGCTTCAATGGAGCCGCCCCCCGAAGGGGACGGAAACCCGTTCTGGAGGCGCGCGCCGTTGCCGTGGGGGTTGCTTCAATGGAGCCGCCCCCCGAAGGGGACGGAAACCGCCCCGGCTCGCGATCCTCGGCACGTTCTCGAGCAGGCTTCAATGGAGCCGCCCCCCGAAGGGGACGGAAACCAAGCTGCGGCTCAAGTACAAGCCCAGGCGCGGGGTGCTTCAATGGAGCCGCCCCCCGAAGGGGACGGAAACCTACGCGACCCTCGGGTTCGCGTCGGCCGGCGCCCTGCTTCAATGGAGCCGCCCCCCGAAGGGGACGGAAACTCTGGCAAGCGCGCCGAGGTGCTCGCGCGCTTGGCCGCTTCAATGGAGCCGCCCCCCGAAGGGGACGGAAACCCATCGCGTGGGAGCTCGCGAGCGAGATCGGCTCGGTGCTTCAATGGAGCCGCCCCCCGAAGGGGACGGAAACCTGTCGACGGCGCGGCTTTCGATCCCGTGCGCCATTCAGCTTCAATGGAGCCGCCCCCCGAAGGGGACGGAAACGCGGATACCACGGGGTCGGGTGCCCCGAAGGGGTCTGCTTCAATGGAGCCGCCCCCCGAAGGGGACGGAAACGTCGTGGGCGTGAGCACCGAGGGCCAGTGGGTGCGGGTGCTTCAATGGAGCCGCCCCCCGAAGGGGACGGAAACGTCCCACGATGTGCCGTACTCGTGGTCGAGAGCGGTGCTTCAATGGAGCCGCCCCCCGAAGGGGACGGAAACAGCCCCCTGAGAATCTCACGGATTCCGGGGCCTTGAACAGGGGTTTGCGAGCGGTGGTGGCCGAGTGGGCGAGCGAGGGGTGGCGCGGCGCCTTGCGGTGCCGGTGTGGCTTGGGCGAACGGATATGATTTCAAGGAGCTGGGCCGCCTGCGAGCGGCGACGGGGGTTCGAGCGCCACGGAGCCGCTCGCAGTGCGGCGCGTGGTGATGGCGGCCGAGCTCGTTTCTGGTTCGGCCGGGGAGGTCAGGGCACGTCGGAGCACGTCAGGCCACGTCAGAGCACCATGGCACACCGCTCCGGGTACATGTAGGGCTTGCCCAGGGTGGCGATGCTGGTGCTGCCCCGCCCTTCGACGGGGCCCACGTCCACGAACATGACCTGGTCCTCGCCCTGGTGGATGAGGCTGGCGATTTTGGCGCGGAGCTCAACGAGCTCGCGCTTGTTGAGCTCGCAGCGAAAGACCGAGAGCTGCAGGTGGTCGCCGTAGCCGCGCATGGTCTTGAACACGCGCCGCAGGCGCTTGGGGTCGCAGACGTCGTAGCTCACGATGTAGGTCTGGCGCATGGCGATGCTCGGCGATGTTCGTAGGCCCAGGGCGGCGGGTCAGCGCGTCCGGAAGGGCGGATAGGCGGCGAGCTCGCCGAGCAGGACCCGGCCGAGGAGGCGGGCCTGGACTTCGAGCACGCGGCGGTAGCTGATGCGGTAGCCGAAGACGGGGTGGGAGACCAGCTGGTCCATGCGCCGCTCGTGGGCGTGGATGAGGCGGCGGCGGGCCGGCGCGTGAATGGCCACACCGGCCGGGGAGATGAGGAAGTCGCCCTCGCAGACGACGCCGGTGTTGAGCGCACCGAGCACGGTGGAATCCGCGACCAGGGGGCGGAACTCCTCCATGAGATCGAGCGCCAGGGCGGGGCGGCCGAACCGCGGCTGGTGGAAGAAGCCGAGCATCGCATCGAGGCCGACGGCACCGAGCGTGACGGCGAAGTCCTTGACGAGGAGGCTGTAGGCGAAGGAGAGGAGCGCGTTGAGCGGGTCCTTGGGCGGTCTCCGGTTTCGGCCATTCCAGTCGAACGCGCCGGCCTGGACGGCACCGCCCTTGAGCATGCCGGTGAAGGCGCCGAAGTAGACGCGCGCGGCGCTGCCCTCGATGCCGAGCAGGGCGGCGAGGGACTCGGCGGCGGCCGCCTTGCGCGCGAGCTGATCGAGCTCGAACAGGACCACCGGGTCGGGGGCGTCGGCGTTGCGCCGCAGCAGGGTGCGGCAGTTCTTGATCTTCGAGACGACGAAGCCGCGAGCGAGGTCGAGGCACACGCCTGGGTCGGCGGCGGCGCGATGCTGCGCCGAGCGCAGCTCGATGTTCTTCGAGTCGAGGCCCGTCGCTCGGCCGTAGTACCAGCCGCCCGAGCTGAAGAAGGAGACGGGAATGCCGCGCTCGAGGAGCGCGCGGAGGGCCTGCGTCGTGATCTGCACGTTGCCGAGGAGACAGACCTGCGAGGTGTTCGGAAGCCGCGCCTCGAGGCGCCCGGTCTTGCGACCAGTGACGAGGAGCCGGTCGCCGGAAAGCGCGATGCGCGCCCCCTGATCCTGGACGTAGAGCGGCAGCTCGTCGTCGCGCGCTGGATGCAGACGGCGGATCTCGAGATCCTCTGCGCCCTCCTTGCCGTAGAGGCCCCAGGGATCGGCGTCGGGCGTGAGCTCGAGCAGCGGCGCGAGGTCGACGCCACGTGCATCCACGTTCGAGGGCGTCTGCGGCTCGTCGGGGCCGGGTGCCTCCAATGCCTCTAGCGGCTTGCCCTCGAGCAGGCGGAGCAAGTTCACCTCGTCGGGGAGGCAGATCCCGACGAGCGAGCAGCCGTTGCACTTCGGGCTGTCGACGAGCGGAGCGGGCAGGGCCGCCGCCGTGGCGAGCTCGCGGGCACGGGTCACTGCGGCGAGCGTCGTCGCCTCGAGCGCGGCGTCGATCGCGATGGGGACGCGCTGCCGAGCACCGGCGAAGTAGATCTCGGCGTCCGTGCAGGAGTAGCCGTGGGCTCGCAGCAGGAGGACCTGGGCGCAGAGCTGGGCGCGCTCCGGCAAGTAGGCGCGCTCGGGCAGATCGGGCGGATGCCCACGCTTGTACTCGATCGGCGTCACGCGGCCGGTCGAGTCCCCCTCGACGATGTCGATCTTGGCCGTGAGGCCGAGCGCCTCCGACGAGAGCCACACGGAGCGCGCCTTGTAGGGGATGGGCTCCTCGGGCTCGGCCTCGGGTTCGTCGCTCGTGTCGTCGTCCTTGGCGCCGTCCTTGGCGCCGTCGGCCTCGATCGGGCGCTTCAGACGCTTCGCGCGCTTCGGCTCGGTGCCGGGCTCGGGCTCGGGCTCGCGCTCGGGCTCGGGCTTGGGCGCCGCGGCAGGTGGCCCAGCGTCCCGTGCACGAGCTGGAGCTGGTTGCGGCTCGGGCGGAAGCGCACCTCCGGGCGCATCGGCACGCCTGTGGCTGAACCTACCCTCGGCCGTGAAGTGGTTGTCCGCGAACTCGCTCTGCGACCACTCGAGGTACATGAGCCGCTCGCAGTAGAGCACCTCGTTGACCATCCGCGCGGGCACGAGCTCGGGCGGCAGGCCGCGCGCCATGGGCGCGACCGGTCCGAGCGGGAGCGCCTTCGCGCGGGGCGGATCCGACTCCTTGGCGCGGTCCTCGGCACCCACGGCTCTTCATCACACGCCCGGCTCGTGCGTTTGGCAAGGGTGCGGTGTCCCGCGGCGATGTGGGGCGGCTGCCGTCGCGGCAGCAGCGCCGAGTTGCCTCGGTTCACGCGCTGACGAGCCATCGTGGCCGATATGACGATGCGGCACTTTGCTCAGGAGCCAACATGGGGCTTGTCGCCGGGACGCCGCCGCGCGACAAGAGTCCTCGGGAGCGCACGGCGGATGCCATCGAGCGCGTGCGCCCTTCTCTACGGCGGGGCGATGCTCACTTTCGCGGGAGGACCAGAAGTTCGGGGACCATGGGCCTCCGCTGGTTGGCGCCCGCGACCTACCCGTGACGCGGTGCGCTGAACCCATGGCGCGACGGGATCACATCGCGCGGGTCCTCGCCGTCGGGCGCGAGCTCACCCGAGCACGTAACGGGCTCCCTCTGAAGGTCCTCGCAGAGCGAAACGGCTGGCCACTGAGGGCCCTGTACCGCGACCTGAGGACCCTCGAGGACGCCGGGTTCGAAGTGACGAACGAGGGCGGCCGATACCGAATCCTCACGGGCTCCTGTGCGCTGGGCCCGGAGGGGATCGAGACCGAGGAGCGCCTGGCCATGATGGCCGCGAGAGAGGCGGCCGCGGGTTGGCGCGAGACGTCGCTCGGGCGGGCCCTCGAGCGGCTGTGGAACAAGCTCAGCGCGAGCGGCGGGGGGCAGACGGGGCGCGGGCTCGGTCGAGGCTGCGCGCCCTGGTTCGGTCAGCGCGGGCCGCTCTCGGTCGACTACTCGGTCCACCGCTCGACCATCGCCGCCTTGGAGCGCGCGATCCGGGAGCGCCGGGTCGTCCAGACCCGCTACCTCGCACTCTCGACCGGTGCGGAGACTGAGCGCGACCTCGAGCCCGGCGAGCTCTACTGGGATGCGGGGCTCGAATCGCTCTACTGCATCGCCTTCTGCCGGCTCCGGCAGGACGTGCGCGTATTCGCGGTCCATCGCTTCGTCTCGGCCGTCGCGACGGAGTCGTCCTTCGTTCCGAGGGCAGAGGCGCGCTCGAAAGCGGCGCTGCGCGATGCGTTCCGGGTGTGGCGCAGCCGCGAGGGCGCGGCCCGCGAGGTGCGCCTGCGCTTCGACGGGCCCGGCGCGCGCTGGGTGCGCGAGCGCCGGTTTCACCGAACGCAAAGGCTCCTCGAGCTGCCCGGCGGAGGCGTCGAGCTCAGCTTCGAGGTGGCGGGCGTCGACGAGCTAGTCCGCTTCGTCCTCGGCTTCGGTCGAGACGCACTCGTCCTCGCTCCGCCCGAGCTCCGCGCTCGCGTCGAGGCGGAGCACTCCGCGGCGGCGAGCCGCTACGCGACACGTGGGCTGAGGGGTGGGTCGGGCGGCGCCGGACGCAGTCTGGCGCCCCGAGCCGCGCCTCGCGAGCGCGTGACACCGGTAGGACGTGCGCGACGAAACTTGGCGACGATGTGACAACGAGGAGAGCCAAGATGGTGGCAATGGCAACCAGCACCCGGACGGCCCGCAACCACGGTGGGTACCCGCGATGTTGACGCTTCCGGCGCTCAAGGTGCAGCAGTACGCGCAGTCGTTCTATCTGCTTAACCTGGCCGCCGCCGACGTCGAGCGGCTCGTGCGCTTCGAGGTGCTCGGTCAGGCCAGCGTCCGCGGCGCAGGCCCCGCCAAGCAGAAGGGCAAGGCCTCGGCGGTCAACTGGGGAGCGATCGAGCACCGCGTCGAGACCAGCGAGAAGGCCTACCAGCGCCCGATCTTGCGACGGAAAATCGACGAGCTGGCCAACTACTACCTGCAGTGCCGAGAGGACGGGGCCATGCCGGCAATCCCCGGCGCGGTATTGCTCACGACCGACGAGCCGGTGGAGTTCGCGCCCCAGGCTGGCAACCCGTTCGTCGGCCTCGTGCAGCTCTCGCAAGAGGAAGGGACGCTCCGCGTGCTCGATGGGCAGCATCGGCTGCTCGCGCTGGCGGCGCTCCTCGCCTCCCCACAGCTCGGGGAGGCGGACCGGGCCGCGGCGAAGATGCTCCAAGTACCCGCCATTCTGTTCGCGGGCCTCCCTGCCCCCGCCGTGGTCGAGATGTTCGTGACGATCAACTCGAAGCATACACGACTGAACCCGTCGCTCTTGTTCAGCCTCAAGGGCAAGCAGATCTACGTCCGCGACCTCGACGTCCTCATCCACGACACCATTCGCAAGCTCAACGAGTCCGAGTCCTCGCCGCTGCGCGGCCTCGTGAAGATGCTGGGCGTCGGGGCGGGCAAGGTGTCCCAGGCGGGGCTCGCCCAGGAGCTCGAGCGCGCCCTCGAGTCCATCGCGACGAGCCACGGGGACGCACCCTGGCACGCCGACTTCCGCGCCCACGCGAGCCGCTTCTACCTGGCGTACTTCAAGGAGATCGCGCGCGTCTTCGAGGCGGCCTGGGGGAGCAAGAAGCACTCGGTGCAGTCGCTCATCGCCCTGCGCGCCTTCCTGCAGGCCTCCGTTCTGATCGCCCCCCGGGTGATGAGCGCGGGCGGCGATCCGCGGACCTCGCTCCGTGTCCTGCTCGCCCCCTGGACGTCGCGCATCGGCAGCGACCGCTTCGAGACGGCGGGCGCCTGGCGAGCGAAGGCCGCAGGGGGCGGCAAGGAGTCGACCCGCCTCCTGAGCAGGGAGCTCGGCGCGAGCCTTGGCGCCTTCGAGGGCCCGGCCACTTCCGGAGGGGGGACATGACGCTCGCGGCGAGGCTCGACATCCTGATGGACGACGCCGAGGCGGCCATGTTGGCCGCCATGCACCGGGCGTACGAGCTCGGCTACCGGGAGGCGCTCGCCAACGTGCGGCGCAGCGATGCCCCGAGCGACTCCACCCCGGTCGTAGAGACTCCGTCGACTGCGGAGGTGGCCTCTCCTCCAGCGCCATCCCCGACGGCGGATCCCACGCTCCCGCCCATCGGGACCGTGGCGATCACGCGCGGAGCCTCGCCCGCGCACGTTGCCACGACGCCGGAGCCCGAGCCCGCGCGCCCAGCCTCACGGGTCGACTGGGGGCCGGACGACGAGGAAGATGAGTACGAGCACGCGGCGCAAGGCGACGCGACGGAGCCCTGGATCGCCGAGTCCTCCCACGATGAGGTGGGCGAGGAAGTCGAGGAGCCGGCGGACGACGATGCGGAGGTCCCCAGGCGAGTCCACGGCGTCCTCGTCAAGCCGATCCTCCCGCACGCGACGGTCGGCAAGCTGCGTGATCGCATCGTCGAGGTCTTTGGCCTCGAGCGCTACGACATCGAGGTGAAGCTCTACCGCAAGAGCGGCGGCGAGCGGCAGCTCAAGGCAAGCGTGCGGTTGCGAAAGTACCTCCTCCAAGGTTGAGCCGGGGTAAGGAATGATGCGATTGGAGCCGCGCTTCGCCAGCTGGACCACACGGCAGCGCACCGCCGTGCGGAGGTCGGGCCGCGGCGCCATGCCCCATGCGATGAACGCGGAGGCGCGTTCATGATGGCCTACGCGCGATGGTTCCAGGATTCTACCGGCGAGGTCCCCCACCCCTGGCAAGCGGCCCTCGGGGCGGAGTCCCAGCCGACGAACCGGCTCATTCGGATCCCGACGGGGCTGGGCAAGACGCTCGGGGTCCTGCTGCCCTGGATCTATCACCGGGTTCACCGGCGCGACGGCTCGTGGCCCCGGCGCCTCGCGTGGTGCCTGCCGATGCGGGTGCTGGTCGAGCAGACGCACGCCGAGGCGGAGCGCGTCCTGCAAAGGCTCGGTCTTCTCTGGGACGGGGCCGGGCCAAGAGAGGGCAAGGTCGGTCTTCATCTAGCCATGGGCGGGGTGGACGCAGGCGACTGGCACCTCTACCCCGAGGAGCCCGCGATCCTCGTAGGAACGCAGGACATGATGCTCTCGCGGGCCCTGAACCGCGGGTACGGGGCGGCGCGAGCACGCTGGCCCATCGACTTTGGCCTCTTGAGCCAGGATTGCCTTTGGGTCATGGACGAGGTGCAGCTCATGGATGTCGGCCTCGCGACCTCCGCGCAGCTCCAGGCGTTCCGGGACGCGGCAGGGGGCGGTCGAGGGCGTGCCCACACATGGTGGATGAGCGCGACGCTTCAGCCGGCATGGCTCGAGTCGCGGGACACCGAAGCGTTGCTCGCCCGCGCGCCCCGGAGCTCGGTCCCACCCGTGGATCGGAAGGGAAGACTCTGGGACGACGTCGCAAAGGCGTGCGCCGTCGAGTCGGCGCTCGCGCCCCCGAGCCTGCTCGCCGCAGAGGTAGCCATGGAGCACGCGAAGGCCCGCGGTCGAGCAGTGGGCCCGACCCTCGTCGTGGTCAACACGGTCGATCGCGCCGTCGAGGTCGCCTGCCTGCTCCGGAAGGACAAGCAGCTCGGGATGGGAACGGACGTCCGGCTGGTCCACAGTCGCTTCCGGGGCTTCGAGCGGCGCGGGTGGCGCGCAGCCTTCCTGAACCGGGAGGCCTGCGCGCCGGGAACCGATCGCATCATCGTGGCGACCCAGGTGGTCGAGGCGGGTGTCGACATCTCGGCGAGCCTGCTCTTCACCGACCTCGCCCCGTGGCCCAGCCTCGTCCAGCGCTTCGGTCGCGCCGCGCGCTGGGGTGGCGAGGCCCGCGTGGTCGTCATCGACACGGCACCGAAGGACGACAAGGCGGCGCTGCCGTATTCGAAGGCGGAGCTCGACGCCGCACGCGGGGCGCTCGTGCAGCTCAGCGACGTAGCGCCGCGCTCGCTCGAGGCCTTCGAGGAAGGGTTGCAGGAGGCAGAGCTCGCTCGCCTCTACCCCTTCGAGGCCGAGCACCTGGTGCTGCGCCACGAGGTGGACGAGCTCTTCGACACCTCGGCCGACCTCAGCGGCGCAGACGTCGACGTGTCACGCTTCATTCGGTCCGGGGAGGAGCGGGACTTGCAGGTCTTCTGGGCCAACCTGCCGGATACGGGCCTACCCGACGCGAGCTCGCGGCCGAGCCGCGACGCCCTGTGCTCCGTGCCGTTTCTCCGCGCGCGTGCCTGGTTGTGCGGCAAGGGTTCGAGGCTGCTCGAGCGTCGCACGGCTTTCGTATGGGACTGGCTCAACGGGGCATGGCGCGAGGCTGAGGCCCGCGATCTCTACCCGGGTCAAACGGTGCTCGTCGACGCCAGTCACGGCGGGTACGATTGGGACGAGGCGCTCGGGTTCGGGCTTGGGTGGAACCCGCGCGAGGACAAGCCGGTCTCGCTCGTCGCACCTCCTTCCGCTCTTCCCGACGACCGGGCCGACGCGGCGCAGGACGACGAGTCCCTTAGTGAAAGCCCGTACCGAACGATCGCGACCCATGGCGCCGAGACGGGAGCGCTCGCCGCACGGCTCGCAAACGGCGTCGAGCCTGCCCTCGCCCCTCTCTTCGAGCTCGCGGGGTGGCTCCACGACGTGGGCAAGGCACATCCCGCCTTCCAAGGCTCCATGCGCGCAGACGACCGGCCCGACCGCCAGGACCTGGCCAAGGCGCCCGAGCGCGCCTGGAAGCGTACGTTCCTCTACCTGCCGGTTCACGGGCACCGTCGACCGGGGTTCCGCCACGAGCTCGCGAGTGCCCTTGCCATCTTCGGGATCCTGGCGCGTCACCGTCCCGAGCACGCCGCGCTCCTCGGGCCCTGGCGGGAACTGCTAGCGGCGCTCGGGGAGCGGCCCGAGCTGCAGCTGGCTGCGCACGGCGTTCTACCCTCGCCTATTGAAGCCGCCGTTCTCGCCCTCGATGGCCCGGGTTTCGACCTCTGCGCCTACCTCGTTGCGAGCCACCACGGCAAGGTGCGGATGTCCTTTCAAGCGGCGCCCTCCGATCAGGACGCAGCCGCGGCGACGGGGAGGCTCACGATCCGCGGTGTGGAGCAGGGCGATGTCCTACCCGCCGTCGCAGCGCCGCCCGCGGGGCACGACGAGCTGCCGGCGACCCCGCTCGACCTCTCGCTGTCTTCGATGGGGATCTCTGCGCGCACCGGCGCCGCCTGGACGGATCGCGTGCTCGCGCTCCTGGCGGCCCACGGACCATTTCGGCTCGCCTGGCTCGAGGCCCTGCTGCGCGCTGCGGACGTGCGGGCCTCCCGCATCGCGACGCCCGATCCCTTGCTCGTCGAGGAGGCGTCGTGATCCACGTCCACGCGCTCGGGGGCTGCACCCCGACGCCGCTCGCCCATTACCTGAAGGCGCTCGGGCTCCTCCGCATCGTTGCCGAGCAGCGGGATCCGGCCGCACGCGGGTTCTGGAAGGACGAGCACTTTCACCTGGTGACGGCGCTCGATCGGGATGGCCTCGTGGGGTTCTTGGCGAACGACTATGCGCCGAGCCCGATCACGTCGCCCTGGAACAAGGGCTCGGGCTTCTTCTCTGCAGACGACAAGGGGCTTGCGCCGCTCGAGAGGTCCGCAGCTCCTCGGTTCGCACCGTTGCGGCGCGGCATCGCGGACGCGCGCGACCTCTTGGCGTCGATAGGCGCGGCGGACGCCGCCGTCCGCGCCATCAAGCAGGAGGCGAAGGGGCTCTCGCCTGCGGCCAAGAAGGAGCTCCGGGACGACACGGTCTACAAGCGTCGGCTGGCGGAGGCGCAGCGCGCGTTTGTGGACCGCAAACAGCGCCTGCTTCCCGCCTGCAGACGTGCCTGGAGTGGGGCGCAGAGGCGGTGGATGGACGCGGCCATCGTCTTGGGCGGTGACAACCCGGTCTACCCCGCCCTACTCGGTACCGGCGGGAACGATGGGCGCCTCGATTTCACGAACAACCTGTATCAGCGCCTCGCTGAGCTCTTCGACCCCACGACGGGCGGCCCGCTCCCCGGCGCCAGCGAGCGCATAGCGGCCGCTCTCTGGGGTACGCCGGAGCGCGCGCTCGATTGGGGCGCCACGGGGCAATACATGCCGGGGACCGCAGGAGGCGCAAACAGCGGCAACGGTCCCTCCGGAGGAAGCCTGGTCAACGCCGTAGACTTGGTCCTGACCCTCGAGGGGGCGCTCCTGTTCACGGCACATGTGACCCGGCGGCTCGACGCCGAGGGCCGGCTCTCGGCGGCGGCCCCGTTCACAGTGCGTAGCGGCGCGGCCGGCTACGGGAGCGCGGCGCGATCCGACGAGGGCCCTCGAGGTGAGCAATGGATGCCACTCTGGCCTCAGCCGAGCCGGCTCGATGAGGTGGAGCAGCTCTTGTCCGAGGGTCGAGCGCGGATCAGCGCCCGAGCAGCGCGGGAACCGCTCGAGATCGCCCGCGCTGTCGCGCGCCTCGGCACCGCGCGCGGTGTGAGCGGATTCCAGCGCTACGGTTACATCGAACGCAACGGCCAGAGCAAACTCGCGGTGCCACTCGGGATCTTCTACGTGCCCGGTCGGCCACCGCGGCGCCTCGGGCTGCTAGACGCTCTCGAGACCTGGCTGCACCGAGTCCGGCGCCAATCGCGGGACGACCATGCACCCGCCCGCCTCCAGATGGCCGAGCGGCGCCTATCCGACGCCCTCTTCTCTGTCGTCCAGCATCCCGACGAGGCTGCCCGGTGGCAGGCCGTGCTCCTCTCCCTCGCAGATCTCGAGGGGATCTTCGCGTCGGGCTCCGGATTCGCCGCCGGTCCGGCTCCACCCCTTTCCCCGGGCTGGGTGGACGCCGCGGACGACGGCTCACCCGAGCTGCGCCTCGCCGTCTCCCTCGCCCTTGCGGGCGCGACGGGCGCTCGGGATCGCTGGGAGGGCATCCGCCCGCACTGGCTGCCCCTCGACGCGACGAAGAGGCAAACCTCCTTTGCCGTGAGGGGTGAGGGCGCCAGTAAGCGGCTGGCCCGCAGCAGCGACGTCGTGCTCAGGGGCCGCAGCGGTCTCGACGACGCCGTCGCCCTCGTCGAGCGCCGCATGATCATCGGCGCACAGCGCGGGGAGCGGCACCTACCGCTCGGTCCCACGCCCGGTGCTTCGGCCTCGCTCGCGGACCTCGCAGCGCTCCTCGCCGGCGAGATCGATCTGGACCGGACGCTCGCGCTCGCGCGGGCGCTCATGGCCCTCGATCGGCGCGCGTGGCTGCGCCAGAAGGGCGCGCTCCCCCGTGCTTCGGGCGCACCGGATGACGGCTGGTGCGCCATCCGGCTCGCGACCCTCCCGTGGCGCGTCGAGCCCAACGTCGATCCGGGGACGGATCCGGCCATCGTGCGACGGCTCGCGGCTGGCGACGCCCCCGGCGCCGTGGAGCTCGCGCTGCGCCGACTTCGGGCAGCGGGGATCCGCCCCGCCTTCGACGTGTGCGCCGTTTCCGGCGGGCGCGGCCGGCTCTGGGCCGCGGCGCTCGCGTTCCCGATCTCCCTCCGTGACGCCCGCGCCCTCCGCCGGCGCCTCGATCCCGCTATGAAAGGAACCGCACCATGAGCGTCGACCTCTCTCCACTCGCGAAGGAAGAGCGCCTGCTCTTCGCCATCGCCCTCGCCCCGCTCCAGGGTGCGCGCTTCCAACCTACGGGGTTCCCCGGGCTGGGTATGGCGACCTACCAGACGCCCACGGGTCGGAGCGTCCTCGTGGAAAGCGCCCAGAGCATGGCAAACCGCCTCGAGCTTACCGCATGGGACGGGACGACGAACGACCTCGTCGCACCCCTCGCGGGCCTCAGCCACGTGCGCGTGAAGCGCAAGGACGGGAGCTTCCTGACCGACACGATCCTGGAGGCCCATCGGTTGAACAGCCCCTACCTGCTCGAGGGAACTGCCAAGGGCTTCTTCGAGGGCCTGAAGGCTGCCCTCGGGGGCCTGGAGACCGGGCCGATCGATCGGAAGAAGCTCGCAGCGACCCTGCTCGACTACGACGTGGGCTCGCTGCTTCACGGTGTATTCCTCGCCAAGAGCGAGCTCGCCGGCGGCAGGCTGCGCATCGCCCGCGCGCTCTCGGCGTTCATCGAGGCCGACGGCGTGGAAATCGCGGCGTCCGGCGGCGTGAAGAACGACCACGTCAACCCCTCGGGGGACACGGGCAAGGGCTTCGGCAACGTGCCGTTCGCGCGCGACGACCTGACCGCGGAGCGCATCACGCTCTACGTCAACGTCGACTTGGCGCAGATCCGCGGCTATGGCCTCGACGAGGCGGACGAGACCCTGCTCGTCCTCCTCGCGCTGTACAAGATTCGGGCTCTCACGGCGAAGCAGCTCCGCCTGCGCACCGCGTGCGATCTCACCTTGAAGGACGACGGGCCCATCGCCGCCACACGCCCGACGGGGTTCACATTGCCCAAGCTCGCGGCGCTCGAGGAGGCTTTGGGGCGGGCGATCCCGGCCTCTGCGTCGCGGATGAAGGTCCGAGAGCACGTGTACGCAGACAAGCTCGAGTCGAAGAAGGAGAAGGACCCGAAGGCGGACGACGACGACCCCAACGACGAGGCGTGACCATGCCGACCGTGTCCCTTCGCTTTCCAGCGGGCCACTACCACGCGACGCCCTGGGGTCACCACGTGAACGAGGGTCTCGTGGAGTGGCCTCCGAGCCCCTGGCGGCTGCTCCGCGCGCTCTGCGCGGTCGGCTACACGACGCACCGCTGGTCCACGGTTCCCGAGGAGGCGCGATCGCTCCTCGAGCGGCTGGCGAACGTCCTGCCGCGCTACGCGCTTCCCCGCGCGACGGCCGCTCATAGCAGGCACTACATGCCGATAGGCGGACTCCAGCCGAGTGGCCTCGAGAGGACGACGCTCGTGCTCGACGCCTTCGCGCGCGTCGAAGCGGGCGGCGAGCTCCGCGTGCGGTGGGATGTCGACCTCGCGCCCGGGGAGCGAGCCTTGCTCGGGTCCCTGGTGCGGCGACTGCACTACCTCGGCCGCGCCGAGAGCTGGGTTGAGGCAGAGCTCCGTCCCGACGAAGACGATCCTGCGGAGACCTTCGACGTGCGGCCTTGTGATTCCGGCCCGGCACCGTCCGACCGCTTCGCGCAGCTAACGACCCTCGCGCCGCTCGGGCCTCACGACTACAGCGCCTGGCTCGCCGTGCAGCGCGCCCGGCTGGGGCGCTCGAAGGCGCGCGGGAAGAAGACCGGAGCCGCGCGCGACACCTATCCCGCGGACTTGCTCGCGTGCCTCGAGCTCTCGACCGCGGAGCTCCAGAGCGACGGGTGGACCCAGCCGCCGGGCTCGCGACGGGTCCTCTACTGGCGCCCCGTCGACGCGCTCGAGGTCGGCGGGCCCTCGCGAGCCCGGGTGCTCGAGGCCGCACCGGTGGAGGCCATGCTGCTCGCGCTCGCCACGCTCTCGGGAAACCGTCACGCCCTGCCGAGCGTCACCCGGACGCTCCCCCAGGCCGAGCGCCTCCACCGGGCAATCGTACGCAAGGCTGCGGACACCGGCGAGGTCGCCGAGAGCCTCACGGGCAAGGATGCTGACGCACGGCCCCTGGTTGGCCACACTCACGCCCATGTCCTCCCGCTCGATCTCGACGGCGACGGGCACCTGGAGCACGTGCTCGTATGGGCTCCGATGGGCCTCGACGCGCGTGCACAGGCAGCCGTGCGCGCGCTCCGGCGCACCTTCGCGAAGGGCGTCGGGGAGCTCCGGGTCGCGCTCGCGGGTGTCGGCCACCTTGACGAGCTGAGAGGCTTGCCTCGGGACGCCGGTGCCCGCGTGCGCAAAGTGGCCGGCCCCTGCGGAGGTGCCCGCACTTGGGTGTCGGTCACTCCCTTCTTGGCCCCCCGCCACCTCAAACCGCGCGGGCGGAACACGCTCGCAGGCCAGGTTCAGGCGGAGCTCGCCTCGAGAGATCTCCCGCCCGCCACAACGATCGAGGCCTTCGAGGCCGGCGCGCCGCAAGCCAGCCGCTTTCGCCACTACGTGCTCGCGCGGCAGAAGCCCCCGGCACCGCCCCGGCGCGTTGCGCTGGCGCTCTTGCTGAGGTTTGCGCAGCCCGTCGAGGGTCCCATCTGCCTTGGGTACGCCAGCCACTTCGGAATGGGGAGGTTCGAGCCCGTGCCGTCAGAGTGCGGCGAGCGCGACGACGGGAGCACCGCCCCGGCGCGGCCCGCGCGGCGCCCCCTCGTCGTCACCGCTGGGAGCCGGCCTCCCCCCCAGCGGCGCACGCGTGCAGCTAGTGTGCCGGCCCCGCCGCAGCCGAATGCCGCGGTCGCGTCCGCGGCGCCGAGGACGCTCGGGGGCGACGCGAGCCCGGCGCGCCAACCCTCGAGCCAGGGAGGCAGCGCCCGCCCGGTCGACTGGAGCTTCGACGATGACGATCCGTAGAGCGAACGACCATGAGCAAGGTCATCACGGTCCAGCGCGTCAACGTCGAGCTGTCGCGTGTGCAGTCGTGGCCCAGGGAACTGCGGCCATCGCAAGACCTCACGCTCGTTCCGCGAGTGGGAAATGAAGATGACGAAGCAGTCTCTAGGCTCGCAGCCGAAAGCGCCTACGTATCAGGAGCTACCCATCGCGAGGCCACGTGCTGTACGTAGCGGCCCCGAGCTGGCCGAACTTCGCGTGCGGTTGGAGGTCGTTACGCCGATTCTCGGCGGCAGCCACAAGACCCGCGCGATCGATGACGTCGATGTGATTCGGGCACCGTCGCTGCGCGGGCACCTGCGCTTTTGGTGGCGGGCTCTCTACGCGTCGCAGTGCTCGAGCGCCGAGGAGCTTCATAAGCGTGAGAGCGCGCTGTGGGGGCGTGCGGCGACAGACCATGGCGGGCGCTCGTGGGTGGAGGTCCGCGTCAACGTCGAGGGTAGCGGTGGCGCGATCGACGACAGCGACATCAACCTTCAGCAAACGCCGGGCGCCTACGCCCTGTGGCCAGCACGTGCCGAGAAGAAGCAGGGCCAAGTCGTGAAGCCTCCGGCTCCGCGTCGCAAGCCAGGAACGAAGTTCCAGCTCACGCTGAAGGTGGCCGCAACCGCCGAGGCGGAGACCAGGAACGCGCTGCGCGCGTGGATTCTCTTCGGCGGCTACGGTGGCCGCACGCGACGAGGCCTCGGGAGCCTCAAGGTGCTGGATGATGCCAGCGGGTGGTTGCCGTCTGCCGGGACGCGCGCGGCGCTCACGAGCCTGTTCGGCCTCGACATCTTTGCGGCCCCCACGAAGGCGCCTTGCGATGTGCCCTGGTTCGGAGGGGCGGCAATCCACGTGGGCAGCGCGGACCGCAGCGCGCAGAAGGCGTGGACGACTGCGCTTGACTGGCTGAAGGAGTTCCGCCAGGGCACGACTGGCCAGCAAGGTGAGCGCGCCCGCGAGCCCGGAGCCGGCAAAGCACAGCCGCAGCGGCCTTCGATCTCGAACTGGCCCGAGGCGGACAAGATCAGGCGCATCAAGAACAAGACGAACGCCCACGCGCCCAGGCACAACGCCACCGCCGCTTGGCCGCGCGCTGGGTTCGGGCTGCCGATTATCGGTCAGTTCCAGACAAAGGGGCGAAACGACGAGCGCTATGACGAACCTGGGGCTTTCGAACTGAGCTGGCGGGCGGGCAACATCGAGCACGATCGCCTTGCGAGCCCGCTCATCGTCAAGGCGCTGCCCCTCGCGGACGATACCTTCGCCCCGTGCGCCCTCTGGTTGAGCCGCGCACATCCCGCGAACGGCCAGGTGGTGCTGCGCAACGCCAACAACTCGCAGGCGCCCTTTGATCGCCTCGTCGCGAGCGGTGACACCGCGCGCTTCTCGGCGCTCGCAAACAAGACCAGCCTTCGCCAAGCGTTCCTCGATTGGCTTCACAGCGAGTACAAGACGACGGTGGTGGCCCCATGACCGCGCATCTGCTCCTCGTCACGCTCGGTCCCGTGCAGGATTTCATTGCGCAGGCGCGCCGCACGCGCGATCTCTGGTACGGCAGCCACCTGCTCTCCGAGCTGGGTCGAGCGGCGGCGCGCGCGCTCGTCGACGGCGGCGCGAAGCTTATCTTCCCGTCGCTGCAATCTGGTGATGCGCAGCTCAACGCATGCCTCGCGCCACTGCGTGCTGACGGAACACCTCCGCAGAACGTCGCGAACAAGCTCCTCGCCGAGGTGCCCGCAGGCGTCGACTCGCAGCAGCTCGCCCGTGCCGCGCGCAAGGCCGTGGCGGACTACTGGTGCGACCAAATAGCGGCGCCCGTGAAGGCGAAGTGTGCTGGACTTCTCGCGACCAACATCGACGCGGTGTGGACCGAGCAGATCGACACGTTCCTCGAGTTCGCTGCGAGCTGGCTTCCGCTTGGTGACTACGCAGCGACGCGCCGTCAGCTCGAGCAGGCCATCGCTGGTCGCAAGCTGCTGCGCGACTTCGACCCATGGACACAGCGTCGCGGCAACGTGCCGAAGTCGAGCCTCGACGGCGCGCGGGAGACGGTACTTCGTCGCAAGGAAGATCGCGCTCCAGACCTCGTGCACCGCTATCGAATCAACCGGGATGAGCAGCTCGACGCCGTTGGTCTGGTGAAGCGCGCAGGTGGCGAGCCCGACCAGTTCGTGCCGGTGATCAACGTCGCGCTGTCGTCGTGGTTGGAGTGCGCGAGCCAAGTCGCAGCGAAGGACCTCGATGCCCTCAGGAAGGCGTGTGGCCATGCCGGCGTTTCACGCGTGGCTCGCGCTGACCTCCCGTGCGTCCAGCCCTTCGCCTTCGATGGCAGTGTGCTCTTGCCGAGCCGCTGGCCCTCCGTCTTTGACGAACAAGGACTTCAAGGCGACGCGGATGCATGGGGACGCCAACACGTCAGGCCGCTGTTCCGAAAGCTCGCCGAGCCGTACCCCTACGTCGCCTGCCTCGTCGCCGACGGCGATCGGATGGGCCGCGCGATCGACGGCCTCGGCTCCGTAGACGCGCACCGCGCATTCTCGAAGGCGCTCGCGGGCTTCGCCGATGCGGCGCGCAAAGTCGTGGAGCACCACCATCGCGGCGCCCTCGTGTACGCGGGAGGCGACGACGTGCTCGCGTTCGTCTCGTTGCCTGAGGCGCTCGCGTGTGCCGAGGCCCTGCGCACGGCCTTCGAGAACGCGATGGCCACGGCCTGCGGCTCGCTCGCCGCAAACAAGCGCCCTACCTTGTCCGTGGGCCTCGGGATCGGTCACGTCATGGAGAGCATGGGCGACTTGCTCACGCTCGGGCGCCAGGCCGAGCGCGAGGCGAAGCGCGACCGCAACGCGCTCGCGGTGCTCGTCGACAAGCGCTCCGGCGGAACCCGGTCGTGGCGAACCCAGTGGAACGCGGAGCCCGTGCGACGGCTGAACGAGGCTGCCGCGCTGTTGAGAGACCGCATTCCCTCACGCAAGATCTACGAGATCGCCAGCATACTCGCGCGCATGCCGAAGCCTGACGATGCGACCGCTGACGGCTGGGCGCGTGTGCTCGCGCTCGAAGTGAGGCGCGCGCTGTCGCGCGTGGAGGGGGCTAGTCTGCGTCCCGAAGACATCGGCCTCGCGCTCGACCCGAAGACCGGGTACGCGACCGTGCATGCCCGCGTCGAGGCTTGGGTGGCGCTGCTTCTCATCGCGCGCACCTTCGATCGCGCCGCGATCCGCGAACGCCGCAGCGAGGAGGCCGCAGCATGACGACGACCACGACGCACCTAGCCCTCGTTCCACGCGATGGCTTCTTCGCCAAGGACGGCCGAGGCTGGCACACCAGCGCATCGGAGCGGGGGCATGGGCTCGACTGGCCGTGGCCTTCGACGGTACTCGGCGCGCTGCGTTCGCTCTGGGGTCGCGGCGAGGAGACGCGGGGCAACACCACCTTCACTCCAGACGACTGGCGCAGCCGCACGCAGGCGATTCGACTCGGGCGAACGCTGGTGCTTCGCCGAAGACACGGTGCGACGTGGCGAGCCGAACACGCGACCTGGCCGGTCCCTCTCGATGCGCTCTGGCTCGAAGGTCGAAACGAAGTGCATCGCCTCGATCCCGCGAAGCCCACCGCGCCGACGCTGGGCCGCGACGACGACGATGCACGCGAGTCGCTCTGGCGCCCGATCCTCGACGACGCGAGCAAGCCGCTCGCAGCTCCGCGCTGGTGGAGCAGCGAGGAGTTCACCTCCTGGCTCACGGGGAAATCCGTGAGCGTTCGCGGTGAAGCGCTCGCGACGACGCGACGGGTCCAGGTACACGTCGGCATTCGCCCCGAGGAGCTGACCTCGGACGACGGCGTCCTCTACTCGCACGACGTCGTCGAGACCATCGACCCAGGGGGTGAGTGGGCACTCGGCGTCGAGGTCGCACTGCTTGCGGGTGGCCTTCCCAACGTGGCGACGCTCGGCTCGGACTCACGGCTGGCCCGAGTCGAGTCGCTGCCGACGAGGCTCTTCGAGCCTCCTGCGCGCGTGCTCGAGGCGTTCCGATCATCGAGCCCTGGGTTTCGACTCGTCGGAGTTGCGCCGCTCTGCTTCGACAGGGGCTGGTTGCCCGATGGCCTCGTGAAGACCAACGGCGAGTATCGCGGCCAGCTCGCAGGGCTCGACCACGAGGTCATCCTGCGCGCGACGCTGCTGCGTCGGCCGATTCACGTGTCTGGCTGGGACATGGCGAAGGCGGAGCCCAAGCCGACGTCGCGCATGGTGCCGCCCGGCGCTGTCTACTTCTTCGAGCGTGCTGACGGGGCACCGATCAGCGAGGCGGACGCCAAGGCGCTCTGGCTCGGCGCGCTCGGCACACGCACCGACGAGGGCTTCGGCCGCGTCGTCCCGGGCGTCTGGAGCCCCACAAGGAACAACCCATGAACACGAGACCCTTCCTCCTGCACGCGCTGTCGCCCCTTCACGCGGGCACGGGTCACACACCCGACATCATCGACCTGCCGACCGCGCGCATGAAGGCCACGGGCATTCCGTTCCTTCCGGGTTCATCGATCAAGGGCGTTCTGCGCGACGCGCGTCGCTCAACCGATCGCGAGAAGACGGAGGCCGTGTTCGGACCGTCGGACGATGCCGCCGCGCACGCCGGTGCGCTGATCGTCGGCGATGCGCGCCTGCTCGCGCTACCGGTGCGAAGCTTCCGAGGCACGTTCGCCTGGGTCACGTCGCCGCTGCTGCTGACCCTCGCCAAGCGTGATCTCGAAGAGGCGAGCCTGGCCATCCCGACCATCGATGGCCCCGGCGCACGCCACGCCCACGGCAACGCCTGCATTCACAACGGCAAGCTGTATCTCGAAGACCTCGACCTGACCGCGACCGAGGCCGCAGAGGCGCTCGTCTGGGCGCAGCGCCTCGCGCCGCTGGCTTCCCCCGGCGACGACATCTTCACCAAGCGCTTCGCCATCGTCGACGACGACACGATGGCGTTCCTCTGGGAAACCGCGACGCAGGTGGACGCGCGCGTTCGCCTCGATGAGAGGACGCGCACCGTCGTCCCGGGGGCGCTGTGGCTCGAGGAGAGCCTGCCGCCCGAGACCCTGCTCATCGGGATCCTCGCGGCGGACCGAAGCCGTCGGCGCAACGTGACCATGACCCCCAATGACGTCTTGGGCTTCGCGCTTGCCGGCGAAGAGGTCCACCAGCTTGGCGGCAAGGCCACCACCGGGCGCGGACGCTGCCGCATCGTGCCCTTCGGCAAGAACGGGGCTGATCATGGCAAAGGCTGAAGCTCCGAAGAAGCCCCTGCTGCGCGACCAGCAGCGCGCGCTGCACGCCTACGACGCGGTTGGCCGCGTCCCTTCCGACAAACAGGCTCGGGACACCTACAAGATCGCGGTCAACGATCTCGGCGCCAAGATCCTGCGAAGCGGCCTCTGCGCGGCCATCGCCTCAGTGCAACGCCTCGGCAATCGAGCGGACGTCTTGCTTGGTCATCTCGCGTCGGCGGGCGTACCTGGGCTCGAAGGCGCGACGGTACAGGACTTCGCCCAGCGTGTGCGTGCACTCGACGCCGACAGCTACATGATGGCCACGCGCGAGCTACTGCATGTCGCGACCTGGCTCAAACGCGCCGTGCAGGCGACCTTCGAGGAGACCTGACTATGCGCCATGCTCTTCACGACGTCGGCACTCCAGACCATGTGGCGCTCGCTTATGATGCCTGGGGCCCGATCGGAGACGACGGAAAGCTTCCGGACGATCGGCGTGCGCGGTGGCTCTCCGGCCTCGCGAGCATCAGCGTGGCTCCTGACTACGCGCGCAGCTTCGAACGGTGGAAGGCGAGCTTCTCGGCTCCTGGCCATCGTCTCGCCGAGCTCACGCTCGCAGGCCGCCTGCTCATCGGACACGGCAACTCGAGCGCGAGCGATGTCGGTCTGACCGTGCATCACACGTGGGGCGTCCCGGTCATCCCTGGCTCGGCGCTGAAGGGGCTCGTCGCGCACTACGTGGACGCGACCTACGGCCCCACCGATCCGGGCAAGAAGCCGTGGGACCAGCCGGGCGACGAGCGCGCGCGAGCCGAGTACCAGGGTGTGACCTGGAACCGCCGGCGCATCGAGCGAGGTCCCGGCGCCGTCTACCGCGCGCTCTTCGGCGCGTCCGACGCTCGTGAAGACGACGCGATGCGCGAGCACGGGCTCGCGGCAGGCGCGGCGGCAGGCGTCGTCGCGTTTCACGACGCGCTCTATGTGCCCGGCAGCCTCGCTGACAACAAGCCCTTCGCGGCCGACGTGCTCACGGTGCACCAGAAGGGCTACTACGACTCCTCGGGCCAGAGCGCGCCCAACGACTACGAGGGCCCGAACCCGGTCGCGTTCCTGACGGTGCGGCCCAAGTGCCGCCTCTTGCTCGCCTTGAGCGGTCCGATCGAGTGGACGGAGCTTGCGGGGCAGCTCCTCGGAGATGCGCTCAGAACCTGGGGCATCGGTGCCAAGACCGCTGCGGGCTACGGGATCGCCACGGTGGGCGAGTGGAAGAAACCCGAGCCGCGACGTTCTAAGGCCGAGCAGGTCGTGGCCGATCTGGAGAAGCACGGGAAGGACGCCCTGAGCGGCGACATCGAGAAGTGGCTGAGAGGCGAAGCGGTCGCGGGTCCCATGCGTGAGGTGCTCTCCGCCGCTCCCGAAGCCACGACCAACGAATGCTTGGACATCGTGCGGTCGCTCGGCATGAAGTTCGAGCTGCGCGAGGCTTGGTCGAACCGCTTGAAGAACAAAAAGGCTGACGAGCAGAAGAAGGCTCGCGCACGCTCACTCATCGAGGCGTGGGACAAGCTGTTCCCGGAGGCCCGCACGTGAGTTCGGCAACCCTCACCTCGACCCTGCTGATCTGCACCGTGGGCGGTAGCCCCGAACCGATCGTCGCGGCGCTCAAGCAGTGGCAACCGGTGCGCGTCCGCTTCGTTCACACGCCGCAGACGAAATGTGACGTCGATGAGAAGGTCATCCCGAAGGCGCGCGAAGAGGGAGTGGACCTCGACGCGGGCAGGTACGACCTGTTCGAGCTTCCCGACGGTCAGGATCTCGCGAGCTGCCTCGACAACCTGCGACAGTTGACGCCCGTAGTTTCGGAGTGGGCCGCGCGAGGCGCATCCTTCCGGGTCGTCGTCGACTTCACGGGCGGCACCAAGTGCATGTCGGCGGCGATCGGCATCCAGGCGAGCCGCTGGTCCTGCGTGTTCTCCTACGTCGGCGGCAACGAGCGCACGAAGGATGGCGTGGGCGTCGTCGTCTCCGGCGCCGAGAAGATTGTCCATCAGACCAACCCGTGGGACGCACTCGGCCACCAAGCGGTCGAGGACTACGTGGTGCTGTTCGACCAGCACGCGTTTCTCGCGGCGGCGAACGTGGCGGCTGTGACGATGAAGCGCGTGAGCCGTCCCGACCGTAAGCGCGAACTGTCGTCCCTCGAGCAGCTCGCGAAGGCGCTCGATGCCTGGGACCGGTTCGATCATTCGACTAGCAGGAACCTGCTCGAGAGCGTCACCAAGTCGGCCAACGATCTGCGCGCCGTGCTCGGCTCGGCAAGGGGCGACCGCGTACTCGCTGGTGCTGGCAAGCTTGCTGAGCACCTCGGCCAGCTCGGACAGGCGACACCGCCGAGTCGTCATCACGTGCTCGACCTGCTGGCGAACGCGCAGCGACGCAAGGACGAGGGACGCTTCGACGACGCTGTCGCGAGGCTCTACCGGGCCATCGAAGCCATCGCGCAGGTGGCGCTCAAGGACGGCCACGGCGTCGAGAGCACCGAGAAGGTCCCGCTGGAGCGGGTCCCAGAGCCACTGCGTACCACGTGGACGACGCGGGCGAACGAGGGCGTCCTCGCGCTCGGCCTTCAAGACGCATACGCGCTGCTCGCCGGTCTGAATGATTCAAGCGGCGCGGAGTTTCAAAGCACTGGGCTGAGCGGTACGAGATCGCCCCTCGTCGCGCGCAACCGGTCGATCCTCGCTCACGGCTTCGAGCGCGTGCCCCACGCCGTGTTCGACAAGCTCTGGACCTCCGCGCTCTCGCTCGCGGGCGTTGACGCCACGACCCTGCCGTCCTTCCCCACGCTCGCGCACCGGTCCGAAGCGTCCTGGAGCCCGCCCCCGCAGTAGTTCCTTGCCTTCCCAACCCGGTTGGTACTACCCGGGTCGCCATGCGTCTGCATCTCGCCGTCCTCTTCGCCGCCGGCCTCGTCGCTGCTTGCGAGGTCGATATCCCGCCCCCGAGCGGCGCCGGCGCGGCCCCCACGAGCACGAGCGCCCCGAGCGCGCGTCCCGCTGCTTCGGCGTCCGCCACCGCGCGATCGAGCGCGACCGCCTCCGCGTCCGGCTCCGCCATGACGACCCCCGCCCCTTCGCCCTTCGCCCCGATCGCCGCGCGCTTCCTCGAGGACTACCTCCACGACAACCCCGTGCGCGCGACCGAGGCGGGCGACCATCGCTATGACGGCCTCTGGCCCGACACGTCGGCCGAGGGTGAGAAGAAGTGGCTCACGAAGCTCGTCGCCTACGACACCGAGCTCGCGGCGCTCGACGCCGCGAAGCTCCCGCCCGCCGATGCCATCGATCTGCAGATCCTGCGCGGCGAGATCGCGCGCCAGCGCTTCCTCTTCGAGGTCGTGCGCGAGACCGTGCAGAACCCTCTCGCCTGGGTCTATCTCGTCGGCGACGGGCTCGATCCGCTCGTGACCCGCTCCTTTGCCCCGGTCGCGGAGCGCGCGAAGAGCCTCGCCGCGCGGCTCGAGGCGCTGCCGGCGGTGCTCGAGAGCGCGCAGAAGCGCCTCGAGAAGGCGACCAAGATCCAGACCGAGACGGCCATCCAGCAGCTCGGCGGCCTCGTCTCGCTCGTCGACACGGACCTCGACGCGTTCGCGAAGGAGCTGCCCGAGGACGGCAAGTCGGCGCTCCCGGCCGCGCGCCAGAAGGCCTCGGCGGCGCTGAAGGCGTTCAAGACCTTCCTCGAGAAGGACTTCTTGCCGAAGAGCACCGCCGACTTCCGTCTCGGCGCCGAGCGCTTTGCCCAGAAGCTCCGCCTCGTGCTCGACGACCCGTCGATCGAGCCCGACGAGATGGCCAAGGAGGCCGAGGCCCTGCTCGTCTCGACGCGCGCCGACATGGCCGCGACGGCGCTCGAGCTCTGGCCCACGCTCTTCAAGGACAAGCCCGCTCCCGCCCACACGAGCGACGCGGAGCAGCGCCTGCTCGTGCGGGCGGTGCTCGACGAGCTCGCCAAGGATCGCTCGACCAACGCCACCATCGTCTCCGACGCGCAGAAGGTCACCGACGAGCTCACCGCCTTCGTGAAGAAGGAGGATCTCGTGCGCGTGCCGGACGAGCCGATGAAGGTCATCGAGATGCCCGAGTACCGACGCGGCGTCGCCATCGCCTACTGCGACTCCGCCGGGCCGCTCGAGCCGAAGGCCGAGACCTTCTTCGCCATCTCGCCGACGCCCAAGGACTGGGATGCGAAGCGCGCCGAGTCCTTCTACCGCGAGTACAACCGCTCGATGCTGGTCGATCTGGCGGTGCACGAGGCGATGCCGGGCCACTACCTGCAGCTCATGCACAACAACCGCTTCCCCTCGAAGCTCCGCGCCGTGTTCTCGAGCGGTCCCTTCGTCGAGGGCTGGGCCGTCTACACCGAGGAGCTCATGTCCAAGAAGGGCTTCGGCGGCGCGAAGGTGCGGCTGCAGCGCCAGAAGATGGCTCTCCGTATGGCCATGAACGCCGTCATCGACCACGGTATCCACGCCGGCAAGCTCGACGAGGCCGAGGCCCTCCGGCGCATGAAGGAGGAGGCCTTCCAGGAGGAGGGCGAGGCCGTCGGCAAGTGGAAGCGCGCCCGGCTGACGAGCGCGCAGCTCACGACCTACTTCTACGGGTACCGCAAGCTGGCCGAGCTCCGCACGCTCGCCGAGAAGAGCGGCAAGTGGAAGAACGCCGAGGGCGGCCTGTCCGAGCGCGCCTACCACGACGCGCTCCTGTCCTTCGGCTCGCCGCCGCCGCGCCACGTGCGCGGGCTGCTCGGGCTGTAGCGAGTCGCAGGTGCTCGGGTGCGCGAGCGCTCGGCGCGCGAGTGCTCGGGCGCGCAGGCGCTCAGCGCCCGAAGCGCGCCGCGAAGCGCCGGTGGAGCTCGAGCGCCGGCTCGGGCGAGGTCGCGAGCTCGCGCGGCCGGTAGCCCGTCGCGAGGCCCGTCACCTCGATGCGGCGCTCCGACACGCGGAACGAGATGCGCCAGTCCTTGTAGGCGAGCCGGCCGGTGTCGCCCGAGAGGGTGATGCGCCGGTAGGCGTGGGGCTGCGGGCCGAGCGCGAGCCGCGCGGTGACGGGCTCGCGCAGCCGGACGCCCGCCGCCTCGACGAAGGCGAGCTCCTCCTCGGCCGCTCTCGTCCACGCGACCTCGAAGCTCGGGCCGGGATCGCGCGGCCCGGCGTCGAGCGGCCCGGCGTCGAGCGGCCCGGCGTCTCGCGGCCCGGCGT
>JADLAB010000486.1 GCA_020848455.1 Polyangiaceae bacterium | reverse complement strand
TCGCGCCGGGAATGCCCGCCGCCCGACGCGGCGTTCTTCTCCCCTTCCTTTCGACGACCTCACGCCCGACAGAGAGCGCTGCTCCTGCCACGGTCCTTTGCTCGTCCGAAGCGCGCCACACCGCCTTCGGGGAGGTGCATCATGCAGTACCAGAAGCGGTCCCTCGGCCGGGTTTCCTGCGCCCTGGCAGGGCTCCTCGGGTTCTTCGTCTCGCTCCGCACGGCCTCGGCCGACGCTCACATGCGCGCCCGCACGGGCGGCGAGCTGCCGCTCGTCGCGGAGAAGCTCACGGTCGAGGTGGAGCATCGGCTCGCGCGCCTGCACCTCGAGCAGCGCTTTCTCAACCCCTTCGAGATGCAGGTGGAGGGCGTGTACGACCTCGAGCTCGGCGCGGACGTCGCGGTGACGGGCTTTTCGTACTGGAACGGCGACCAGAAGATCGTGGGCGAGGTGTTCGAGTCCGCCCTCGCCCGCTCGGTGTTCGACACGGTCGCGCGGCGCGAGCGCCGCGACCCCGGCCTCCTGCGCCTCAAGGACGACGGCTCGTTCGGCCTCAACGTGTTCCCGATCCTGCCGCGCGAAGAGAAGCGCCTCACGGTCGACGCGGAGAGCTGGCTCTCCCGCACGGACGGCGAGGTGCAGCTCTCGGTCCCGGTGGAGCTCGACGCGACGACGATCGAGGTGACGCTCCGCGACCCGCTGCCCATCGGCGCGGTGAGCTCGCCCACGCACGAGCTCGCGGTCGAGCGGGCGCCCGACGGCGCCGTGCACGTCACGACGCGCGGCAAGGGCTCGGGCGGCTCCCGGCTCGTCCTGCGCTACCGCCTCGACGCGGCGCCGTTCACGCTCGCGGCGACCGTGCACCGCCCGAGCGCCGGGCCGGGCTTCGTGCTCCTGACCCTCGAGACGCCACCCGCGTCGGGCGGCGCGACGAGCGAGCCCACCGATCTCACGCTCGTCATCGACAGCTCGGGGAGCATGGGCGGCCCGCCCCTCGACGCCGTCAAGCGCGCGGCCGCCACGCTGCTCGAGCGGCTCGGACCGAGCGACCGCGTGAACGTCCTCGCCTTCGCGTCGGGCGTGGACGCGCTCTTCCCGAGGCCGCAGCCGGTGACGCCCGAGGTCCGTCGCGAGGCGCAGGCCTGGGTCCGCGCGCTCGCGCCCGTCGGCGCGAGCAACATGCCCTTCGCGGTCTCGCTCGCCCTCGGCTCCCAGCACGCCGACGCGCGCCCGGACGCGCTGCTCTTCTTCTCGGATGGCGAGGACGCGTCGACGACCTCTGCCACGGCGATCGCGGCCGGGGACACGAGCGACGCGCGGCTCTACGCCGTCGGGGCGGGCGCGCGCCTGCGGCGCGACGCGCTCGCGCACCTCGCCGCGGCCAAGAACGGCGCGCTCCTCGCCCTCGGGGACGGCACGGCCTCCGACCCGGCCGTGCAGGCGCTGCTCGACACCGTGCGGACCGCGCCCGTCCGCGGCCTGCGCCTCGAGGCCGACGGCGGGACGCTCGCCGGCATGGTGCCCGAGCGGCTGCCGCTGCTCGGACCGTCGACGGAGCTCCGCATCGTGGCGAAGCTCGACGCCGCGGGCGCGGTGACCCTGAACCTCCGCGGCACGGAGGGCGCGAGCGAGCGCCGCGCCACCGCAGAGGTCGATCTCGACGGCGCGGCGGACCGCCCCTGGCTCGCCCGGCTCTGGGCGAAGGCGCGCATCGACGAGCTGCTCCTGGCCTCGCCGCCGGACGGCTGGCACGACTGGGCGCGCGACGAGGTCACCGAGCTCGCCCTGTCCTACGACCTCGTGACGCCCTACACGTCGTTTCTCGCCATCCCCGAGAGCGAGCTCAACGCCTGGTCGCGCCAGGTCGTCGGCAGCGCGCGCGAGCAGAAGCAGCGCCTGCTCGACGAGCACCCCGAGGCCGTGTCGCTGTCGCGCCAGCGCATGCCCCCGGGCGATCCCGTGCTCGGCGTGGCGGCGCCGCCGGATGCGCGCCGCGTCACGGCCTACTTTCCCTTCGGGCTCGCCCTCGATCTCGCGTACGCGCCCACCGAGCGAGCCTGGCGCACGCGCTTCGTGGTGCCGAAGGAGGTGCCCGACGGGAGCTACGCCGTGCGCATCGAGATCGTGGACCGGGCCGGTCAGGTGACGACCCGCGCGATCACCTACGTCATCGACAGCGCGGTCGAGGACTTCGACGTGGAGGTGACGCCCGTCGCGCCGCGCGGCGCGCGTGTCGTCGTCCGCACGGCCGAGGCCGCGGCGGAGGTGCGGATCGTGCGCCTCGGCGACGAGCGCGCGGCGCGCGTCCTCGAGCGCGCCGACGACGGCAAGCTCTTCCAGGGCGCGCTCGAGCTCGGGCCCGGCCGGCACCGCCTGCGCGTGGTCGTGGCCGATCTCGCCCAGAACGAGGCCGTGCGCGAGCTCGACATCGAGGTCGCGCCGTGAGCGCCCGGCCGTGCCGCAGCGCGCTCGGGCGCCTGGCGCTCGGCGCGCGGCTCGCGCTCGCGGGTGTCGCGCTCGCCGGCCTCGCGAGCGCGTGCGGCTCGGTCGCCGAGCCGGAGCCCGCGGCGGACCGAGCGCCGCACGAGATCCGCGCTCCGCGCGCGGCGCCCGACGAGGCGACGGCGCCCCGAGCGTCCGCCGCGGCGCGCGCCGCCCGGGCCTCCGTCTCCGACGAGGCGTGGCGCCCCGAGCGCACCTGGGTCGACACGCTCGACGTCGAGGAGCTCGCGCTCGGGCCGGACGCGCTCTGGGTCGCGAGTCGCGGCGGCCTCGAGCGCTTCGACGCGCCCGACTTCGTAGCGCGGCGGCATTACACGACCGCGGACGGCCTCGACACGGTGAGCGCCGTCGCCGTGCGCCTGCGCGCCGGCACGGTCGAGGCGCTCACCGAGACCGGCCGCTGTACGCTCGAGCCGTCCGACCGGTTCCGCTGCACGCCGCGGCGCCCGGGCCCGTCGACCCGACCCGCCCGCCCGGCGGAGGAGCTCGCGGGAGAGCGCGTGACGGCGCGCGCGGCGGACGGAGCGCACGCCTTCGCCGCGACGGCGGGCGCGGGTGTGTGGGACGTCTCGCCCGGGACCGGTGGCGCCGGGGCACCGCGACGGCTCACGGCGAGCGACCTGCCCTGCGGCGCGCACGTGAGCGCCGTCGCCGAGCACGCGGGCGCGCTCTGGGTCGGCACCTTCCACGGCGGCGTGTGCCGCTCGGACGACGGCGGGCCCTTCGTGCGCGTCGCGGACGGGCCGCTCCTCGTCAACGACCTCGCAGCGACGCCCGACGGGCTCTACGCCGCGACCTCGGACGGGCTCTTCGTGTGGCGCGAGGCGGCGCCGCGCTTCGTGCGCGTGCGCGAGCTCGGGGCCGAGCCCGTCAACCGCCTCGCCTACACCGATGGCACGCTCTACGCGACCTCGATCGATTTCCTCCACTGCCTGCGCCTGCGCGCGGGCGCGACGCCGCGCCTCACCTCGTGGCAATGGCCCGCGGGGAGCCACTCGCTCCAGGCCGTCGCCGCGCGCGGCTCGCACATCTGGCTCGCGTCCGAGGACCGCGGCGCCATTCGCTTCGACGGCCGCGGGTTCCGCGCCTTCGACGCGACGACCGAGCTCCCGACGAGCTGGGCCGTCGACGTGGCGCTCGGTGCCGACGGCTCGGCCTACGTCGCGACCCTGCGCCACGG
>JADLAB010000485.1 GCA_020848455.1 Polyangiaceae bacterium | reverse complement strand
GGTCGTCGGCGCGCTCGGCTCGGGCGGGGGCGCGGACCGCGCGCCGCCCCCCACGAGCGCCACGCCGGCGGCGACCGCCGCGGCGAGCGCGACCCCGGCGCCGAGGGCGATCACGAGCGTGCGCCGCCGCGAGCGGGAGGGCTCGCGCGCGCGGGGCGCCTCGTCCGCCACGGACTCGCGCGCGCGCGTCGCGACCGGTGCGGGCAGCGGCCCCGCACGCGGCGCCGTGTCGGGGGGCGGCGCGGGGAGCGCGCGCGCCGGCGTCTCCACGGGCGCCTCCTGCTGCACGGTCGAGGCGTGGGCGAGCTCGGGCCGGGGCCCGCCGGGCACGGCCGGCGCCGGCACGTCCTTCGTGTCGCGCGTGCCGCTCGAGTCGCGCGTGCCGCTCGACTCGCTCGCCTCGCGGGCGAGCGCCACGAACGCATCGGCGAGCTCGCGCGCCGACTGGTAGCGGCGGTCGGCGTCGAGCGACAGCGCCTTGCCGAACCAGTCGTCGAGCGCCGCCGGTAGCTCGGGGCGGAGCGCGGTCGCGGGCGCGTAGGTCCCGCGCAGCACGGCCGCGCCGATGGACACGAACGAACCGCCCTCGAAGGGCAGCGCGCCCGTCAGGGCCTGGTAGGCGACGACGGCGAGCGACCAGAGGTCGGCGCGGTGGTCGACGTCCTTGCGGCCCTCGAGCTGCTCGGGGCTCATGTACGGGGGCGAGCCGATGACGGTACCGGTCTCGGTGAGGCCGCTGCCGCCCGGCACCGCTGCGTCGCTCACGATCTTCGCGACGCCGAAGTCGAGCACCTTGACGAGCCCCGGCGTGCGGCCGCGCGCCGCCCCGGACACGCCCGGCGCGCCGTCCGTGAGGAAGATGTTGTGGGGCTTCACGTCGCGGTGGACGATGCCCTCGGCGTGCGCGCTCGCGAGCGCCTCACCCACGTCGCCGACGAGCGCCGCGACCTGCGCGAGCCCGAGCCGCCCCTCGCGCGCGAGCACCTCCGTGAGCGCCTCCCCGCGCAAGAGCTCCATCACGATGTACGGGGTCGTGTCGTCGACCGTCCCGTAGTCGCGGATCTGCACGACGTGCGGGCTCGCGATCCGCGCCGCCGCCTTCGCCTCGCGCGCGAAGCGCACGAGCATGCTCGGGTCGGCCGCGGCGCGCTCCGGACGGATGAACTTCACCGCGACCTCGGTGTCGAGCCCGAGGTGATGGGCGAGCCACACGCTGCCCATGCCGCCCTGCCCGAGGAGCCGCACGAGGCGGAGCTTGCCCCCTACGAGCGTGCCAGGCTGGAGGTCGACCACGGAGAGCTGTCAGTCGTCAGTTGTCCGTTGTCCGTCGTCCGTCGTCCGCAGCGTCCGACGCGGGCGGGTCACTGGCAGGAGGCCGGCAGGGCGCCGTCGAGGCAAGCCTTCACGTCCGCACACGCGAGATCGAAGCACGCGGTGAGCGTCGCGAAGGTCGCGCTCGAGCCGATGGTGAACCCGCAGTAGTCGGTGCTGAAGCCCGTGACGCAGGCGTCGTGCTTCGTGGTGCAGGCCGTCTGGTACTCGGCTTGGCCGGTCACCGGCGCGTCGGCGCCGACCTGGTAGAAGCACAGATCGTCGCCCTCGCTGCACGGCCGGCCGTTCAGGCAGGCGACGAGCGCCGCCACGATCTCGTCCCGCGCCAGGTCGAAGAGGCAGTTGGTGTTCGGGCTCGCGAGGCACTCGGCCACGGTCTCGGTCGGCGTCCCGTTGCACGCCGCGTCGCGCGCGACTCGTCCCTCGCAGTAGCTGTCCGGCGTCGTCGGGGCGGCGCCGCCCGTCGAGGTCGTCGTTCCGGCGCCCGCGCCGCCGGTGCCCGAGGTGTCGACGTCGTTGCCGCACGCTCCGGCGGCGAGGAGCGGGGCGACAGCGAGTGCGAGGAGGAGGAGCTTCGAGGGAGCCATGGGTCGAGCTTACTACGCTCGTGTTCCGCCGCATCGTTCGGGGTGGCCGCGCCGACGGTCATGCCGCGCCCCTCAAGGCTCCGCGGCGGCCGAAACCTCCCAGCGGAGGGCCGTGCCGTCGGCGCTCGCGGAGTAGAGCGCCGAGCCGTTCGGCGCGAACGCGAGCGCCACGACGTCGGCATCGTGGCCGCGTAGCGCGCCGAGCGCGGTCCCCGTCGCGACGTCCCAGAGCTGGATCGTGCCGTCGCGCCGCCCGGTGGCGAAGCGTCGCCCGTCCGGTGCGAAGCCGAGCGACTCGATCCCGGCCGCCGGCCAGGAGCGCACGCTCCGCTCGCGGTCGCCGGCGGCGAGCCGCGCCACGAGCCGCCCCCCGTCGCTGCGCCACAGCCGGAGCTCGCCGTCCCGGTCCCCCGAGACGACGAGCGCGCCGTCGGGGGAGAAGGCCACCGCCGAGACGTCGGCCCCGTGGCCGTCCCACGCGTCCGCGTCGTGGCCTCCGAGCGCCTCGATCGCGACCCGCGGGCCCTGGCCACCTGCCGCGCGACGGCCGTCCGGGGCGACCCCGTGGTCGGTCGCGGCGCGGCCAAGGCTCCCCGCGTGGTCCGTCGGCGCGAGCGTCCGGGCGTCGAGCCAGCGGGTGCTCGCGGAGAACGCACGCGCGGCCGTGACGAGCGCGCTCGCGCCGTCGTCGGCGAGGTAGACGGAGCTCACATGGTCCTCCGCGTCGAAGGGCGCGCTCCGCAAGGTCGCGCCGGTGCGCGGGTCGACGACATCGAGCGCGCCCCTGCGCCCGAGCCAGAGCTCGCCGCCGTCGCGCGAGAGCGCGAGCGCGGGCGCGTAGATCTGCTCGGGGAGCGAGAGCGCGCGACGCAGGGCGCCGCTCTCGGCGTCCCAGACGAGGACGCGGTCGTCCGCGCCCGCGGTCGCGAGCAGCCGGCCGTCGCCCGAGAGCGCCATCGTGCGGAGCTCGCGGCGATGGCCCGGGAAGTCGTCGAGGCGCGCGCCGTCGGCCACGCGCCAGAGCTCGATGTTCCCGTAGAGATCGGCCCCCGCCAGCGCGTCGCCGTCGGGCGACAGCGCGAGCAGCTGCACGTAGCGGTCGGGGTCGATGCGGCGCGGCGCGCCGCCCGCGAGGTCGCGCACGAACACGCCGCCGACGTTGTCCGCGCTCGCGAGGCGCTCGGCGTCGCGCGCGAGCGCGAGCCCCGCGTAGCTCGGGTAGGACTCGCCTGCGCCGGGCGCCACGGCCGGCTCGAGCACGTGGTGGCGGCGGCCGGTCGCGAGGTCGTAGACGTGCAGGCGCAGCCCCATGTCGGGCAGCACCATCCGGCTCGCGTCCGCCGCGAGCACGGGGTGGGCGCTCAGCCGCTCGGGCGGGCTCTCGAGGGTGACGCCCCGGTCGTCGAGGCCCGGATCGCCGAGGCTGCCGTCGAGGCGCGCGGCGAGCAGCGTGCCGTCCGGCGCGAAGCCGAGCACGTTCGGGGTGAGGCCGCCGTAGTCGAAGTGGTGGAGCGCCGCGCCGCTCGTCGTGTCGAAGACGTCGATGGCCCCGCTGCTCGCCACGGCGAGGCGTCGGCCGTCGGGGGCGAAGCGCACGATCGAGGCGAGCCCGAAGTGACCCGGCAGCGTGCGCCCCTTGCCGGACGCGACGTCGAGGAGCACGAGCTCACCGCGGAGCGCGAAGCCCGCGGCTGCGACCGAGCGACCGTCGCGCGACAGCGCGGCCGCCCCGCCGTAGTCTTCGCGGTCGGCGAGCTGGAAGCGCCGCAGGAGCTTGCCGCTCTCGGCCGCCCAGAGCCGCACCGTCCCGTCGCGGCTCGCCGAGACGAGGGTCGTCCCGTCGTCGGAGTAGGCGAGGTCGCTGAGCGCGGCCGCGTGGTGCAGGCGGATGGACCCGAAGCGTACGCGCGCGCCGGCGGGCAGCTCCTCGTGGGCGAGGTCCGCGGCCTCGGCCGTGGGCGGCGTCGCCTGCGCGCCGGGCTCCGCCGGGGTCGCCACGCCGCGCGCTCCGCAGCCGACGAGGGCCGCGACGAACGTGAGCGCACCGGCACGGCGCGCCCTCATGGCCGGGGCGACTCCGGGGCGGGGGGCGCGGGGGCGGCGGCGTCCCAGCGCTCGAGCGCGCCGTCGCGGTGCGCCGTTACGACGGTCGTCGTGCCCGGGGCGAAGACGGCGTCCACCACGCCGCCGTGCTCGCCCCCGACCGCGACGCAGCTCCCGTCGGCGACGCGGCAGAGCTCGAGGGCGTGGGCGCGCTCGACGGCCCCCGGCGGCGCGCGCAGGACGTGCACCTCACCGTCCGCGCCGATGCCGGCCACGGACGCGCCTTCTCGGGTCTCCCAGCTCGCGAGCACGCTACCGTCGTCCGAGAGCGCGAGCCGGTTGCCGCGACCGAACGAGCGTCCGGCCTCGCGCCCGTCGGCCGCCTCCCACACGCGGAGCGCGTCGTCCACGAAGGCCGCGAAGCGCATCGCGCCGAAGGCGACGTCCTCGCAGCGCGACCAGACGCCGCGCGTGCCGCCGGCCGACTGCACGACGGCGCCGCTCCCGCGCTCGACGAGCTGCAGGCGCGTGCCGCAGCTCGCGAAGTAGCGGCCGTCCCGCGAGAAGGCGACCGCTTGGTAGCCGTGGTCCCGGCCGGACTCGAACGGCATCGGCGAGTCGACGTGCACCGGAGGCAGGACCCTGCCGGGCTCGCCGCCGGGCAGCGCGAAGAAGCGCACCGGCCGGTCGTCCGCGCCGACCCCGGCGACCTCGCGCCCGTCCGGCCCGACCGCGATGCGCACCAGCACCTGCGTGCCGCCGCCGAGCTCGTAGCCGCTGAAGTCCGGCCCCTCGGTCCGCTCCCGCTCGAACGCCTGGAGGGTGCGGACCTCCCGGTCGGGCTCCGCGAGGGCGCGCAAGAGAATGCGGCCGTCGCCCATGCCGATGACGACGAGCTCCCGCGTGACCGCGAGCCCGACGACGCGCGTGAAGGCCGAGCCGACCGTGGTGGAGCGCACGAGCTCGCCGCTGTCGCGCTGCCACTCACGGAGCGCGCCGTCGGCGTGGGTCGTGAAGAAGCGCGCACCGTCGGGCGAGAAGGCAAGGGCGGTCGGGCGCTCGACGGGCCGGCAGGCGGCGTCGCGGAAGGCACACGGGCCGGCGCCCGCGAAGGGCGCCGGGAGCGTCGGCAGCGTAGCGGGTGCCGGGCTCGGAGCGGGTGCGCTCGCGGGGGGCGCGAGGGGCGCGAGGGAACGCGCGCTCCCGGGGCTCGTCGCGCCCGCCGCGGCGACGCCCAGTCGTGCCGCGGGCGTCGCCGGCCCGCAGCCGACCACGGCGGCGCCCGAAGCGAGCCCGAGCCACGCCCTCCCCCACGCTGCAGCCCATCTCGCGCGCACGGTGCGTCGTACGCCCGCGCGCACGCCGACCTTCCTCGCGCACGCCGACCGGTGGGCGCGGCTCACGGCACGAGCAAGACCTTCCCCTTGGCCTTCCTGTCGTGAAGCCAGTGGTGCGCGGCCGCCGCCTCGTCGAAGGGGAAGGTGCGATCGACGTGGGGGGCGATGGCACCCTGCTCGAACAGGGCGACGAGCGCGTGGAACTGGGACCGCAGGAGCTCGAGCTCGCCGAACAGATGCCCCATGTTCACGCCCGAGACGGTCTTGTTGGCGTCCATGAGCTTCATCGGGCTGAAGCGCGGCGTGCGGAGCACGCGACCGAGCGCCGTGAGGAGCGAGCGCGTCTTGCCCGACGAGGCCGACGAGAGGCCGAAGGCGATGAGGTGGCCGGCCGGCGCGAGCAAGTCGTAGCCGTCGGTCCACGAGGGCCCGCCGACCGGATCGAGCACGAGGTCGACGCCGCGCGCGCCGACGATGGCGCGCACCGCGGCGTGGATGTCCCCTGCCGAGTCGATGGGGTGGGCGACGCCGATCGAGCGCAGGAAGTCGTGCTTCGACGGCGAGGCCGTCCCGAAGATCTCGGCGTGCCTCGTCTTGGCGAGCTGGACGGCCGCGATGCCGACGCCGCCGGCGGCGGAGTGGACGAGGAGCTTGCTCTTCTCGCGCAGGTTGCCGACCACGAAGAGCATGTGGTGCGCGGTCAGGTAGGCGACCGGCAGCGCCGCGCCCTGCTCGAAGGTCATCGTCGCGGGCATCGCGATGACCTGCTGCTCGGCGAGCACGAGCGTGTCGGTGTAGCCGCCGAACCTCGGCATGCCGAAGACGCGGTCCCCGACGCGGACGCCCGTGACCCCGTCGCCCACGGCGTCGACGACGCCCGCGACCTCGTAGCCGACCACGCACGGGAGCTTGGGCGCATCGGGGTACATGCCGATGCGGGCCATGAGATCGGCGAAGTTGATGCCGGCCGCGCGCACGCGGATGCGCACTTCTCCCGCGCCCGGGGTCGGGTCGGGGGCTTCTCGGACCTCGAGGACCTCGGGGCGGCCGGCGCGGGTGATCCAGATTTGTCGCATGGCAGCCGTTACGTACGGCGGGACCGCCGGGCTGGGAAGCGTGTAGAACCGTGCTCGAAGCCGTGGGCCCCCGCACGAGACTCGCCGCGTTCCTCGCCTCGACCCTGCTCGCGTTCGCCTGCGGGCCGCGACCGGTCGCGACGTCGACCTTGGCGTCGGGCGCCGGCGACGCGCCCGAGCGGCGTCCGCCCTGCGACCCGGTGAGCAGCCGCGAGCCTGCGCCGCCGCCTCCGGGTACCGGCGCCACGTGCGGCAACGGGGTCCTCGAGACCCTGCCGGGCCCGTGCTTCGAGATCTGCGCAGGCGGGTGCGGCCGACCGATCGCGTGCCACGTCGAGTGCAGCGCCGAGCGCGAGCACTGCGACGGCGCGGAGGCGAGCTTGTCGTGCGAGTCGCAGGGCTACGCCGGCGGGCCGATGCGGTGCACGCCGGCGTGCCAGCTCGATCTCACGGCCTGCGTGGCCTGCGTGCCCGGGCCCGGCGTCCGCTGCGGCGAGGCGCAGCTCTTCGGCGACGAGGCCTACGTCGTCGCGGCCGCCTCCGGCGCAGCCGTGTTCGTGCGCGCCGCCGACACCGGCCGACTCACCGGCGCCCGAGTCGCGGCGACGCTGCGCACCGAGCGGTTCGCGGGGTTGCCGCAGCGGACGCTCGCCGCGGGCGCGCTCGACGGCGGCCTCGGCTACGTCGATGCCGAGCGCCGCTTCGGCGTCCTCGACGGCGCGACCGGGCGTGCGC
>JADLAB010000484.1 GCA_020848455.1 Polyangiaceae bacterium | reverse complement strand
TCGATCCGCGCCGGGTGGCCGAGGCGCGCGCGCACCTCACGGCCGGCGGCGTCGACTCGCACGCGAAGGTCAAGTGGGCGAACGTCTTCTCGGTGGACCTCACGCCGGCGACCGTCGTGACGCTCTACCTCCTCCCGAAGCTCAACGTGCGGCTCATCCCGCAGCTCGACAAGCTCCGTCCCGGCTCGCGCATCGTCTCCCACGACTTCGACATGGAGGGCGTCACCCCGGACGCCGTCGTCACCGTCGAGGCGCCGGAGCTCGTGAACGACAAGGGCTTCAGCGGCTACCTGGGCGACGGCGTGCCCGAAGACGGTGACCACTACGCGATGCGCGCGCACAAGATCTACCTGTGGACCACGCCGCTCCAGAAGGCCGCGGCCGCGGCCGACCGGGCCGAGACCACCAGCACTGGGAGCCGCTCCAAGTAGGAGCCCCAGAGGGTTCGTACCGATGGCGCCCGGACGACTGCAGCCGAGCGGCACCACAGGGCGCGGCGTTCGTCACGTTGCTCGCCTGGTGAGGCCCGCGAGCCACGCCACGGGCGCTCTTTCCGTAGGCTTTCCCAGCACCTAGGAGCGAATGCCAGATGCTGAGCGAGGTCGTCGTCCAGACGCCTCCCGTCGCTGCGGCGGGCCATTCGAAGGCGCCTCGACCTTCAGCGCCCACGCACGAGGGCATCCTTGTGGCGCACGTAGAGCCCGCCCCAGCGCCCGTGGAGGCCCGGGTACCTCTCGAAGGCCGCCCGGTATTCGAGGTGGAGGGCGGCGAGCGCCGCCTCGTCGGCGAGGCCATGGCGCGCGAGCGTCGCCGGCCGGTCGCCGGGCCATGCGTCGAGCTCGGCGCAGAGCGCCGCGTAGCGGTCGACGGGAAACGCCGGCTTGTCGAAGGGCGTCGCCTTGTCGCGGCCGCTCGGGGCCGCCGCCGGCGCTGTGCCGCCGAGCCGCGCGGAAGGCTCGAGCGCGCGCGGGGGGCGGAAGTCGCCGCGTTTGAACGGCGTCGCCGCGACGGCGGCGCGCGCCGGCGCGACCGCCGTGCTGCCGAGCGCGGCGTCGGGCTCGAGGCTCGCCCGCGCCGGTTTCTCGGGCTCTGGCGCGGCCCGCGGCTCGGGCACCTCGTCCGCATCGAATGCGTGTGGCTCGCGGCAGAACGCTGCGTAGGGCCGGAGCACGCCGGCGCGCAAGAGCGCCTTCTCGAGCGCCGCGACGCGCGCGCCACGCTCGTCCGGATCGTCGGGCAAGCGCTCGAAGGCGACGATGCGCCCGTCGCCGAAACGCCGCACGCTCGTGCCGTCTTCTAGGTCGCGTGGCCGCCCGTAGCCGCGGTGCAGATACGTGATCCATCCGACCTGCGGCTCGCCGTTCGGGCTCCGACCGCCGAACATGCCGGCGCCGCCGTCGGCGAACGCCCAGAGCGGGCTCGTCACCTCGACGAGGGCGCGGAGCGCGCGACCGAGCTCGCCGAGCGCGAGCGCTGTCTCACGCACCGTCAGGACGACGCGGTTGGGCGCCCACGTCTCGCGCGTGCCCTCGTGGCGCACGCCGACGGTGGCGCGGAAGTCGGCGCTCGGTGCGAAGCGCCCGTAGACGTGGCAGGCGACCTCGTGCCCCGAGAGCTCGCCGAGGCGCTCGTCGCGTTCCGTGCGCCGCCGCGCCGCGAGCGCGGCCTCGAGCGCCGTCGCCGTGGCCGGGACGCGGCGCCGATCCGCGCCGCGGAGCTCGAAGGGCCCGAGGCTCGCGTGCTCCACCGCGAGCGCGCCGAGCAGGCGCGCGAGCTGCGCCGCCAGGCCGCGCACATCGGGCTCGGCCGCGTCACTCGCCCACACCGCCGCGAGGCGGCGCTCGATCACGAGGATCCTCCGATGACGTTCCGGATGGCGCGCTTCACGTGGTTGATCACGACGTCGTCCTGCGGCAGCTCCTTGTGCACCAGGTTACCGCGGCAAGTCGAGCGCGGGCTTCGGCTCCAGAGCGACGACGGGTTGGCGCTCGCCGTCGGCACGGTCTCGTCGCCCTCGGAGCCCATCGTTTTTTCGAACCCGGGCGGATCCATGTCGTCGTCGAGGAGCCAGGTGCCGTGCGGGTTCGAGACCGGCTCGACCGCGCCGAGCTCTCCGCCGAGGATCGTGTCGTGCCCTTCGCTGTACACGACCGAAGTATTCGGCGGGAGCCACGCCTTGTCGTTCTCGATGAGCTGCTCGTGGAAGTTCCGCGCCGTCGTCGCGTAGACGGCGCATTGGTCGCGGCTCACCGCGGCAGCGCCCCAGTCCGCGTCGCCGTCGACCTGCGCCCCGTCGGCGATGCCGGTGTAGGGGTCGAGGTACAGCCGCTCGGCGGTGCAGTCGCTGAAGGCGTCGGGTCGCTGAATCATGTGCGGAGGGCCGGGGTGGCGCGGCGGGTAGCCGGTGAGCGAGTCGTCGAACTCGCACCAGTTCGGCCGAGCCGCGGAGTACAGCCGATTCGGCAAGAGCTCGTAGGTCGACGGGCACGCGCGAACGATCTGGCGGGCGCGAGCTGGCGACCAGAAGCTGCCGAACAAGTGCCGCATCGTGCCGTCGAGCGAGTGCTTCAGGCACGAATAGGCGTCGGGGGCCCCGAGGGTGGGGCTGCCGATGAGGACGAGCAGCCGCACGTTCCGGCCGCCGAGGTAGCGGCAGTAGTAGCGCGACACGAGCCCACCCATGCTGTGGGCGACGAGCACGACCTGCTCGGCGTGGCATGCGCGCTTCGCGCGCTCGACGGCCTCGGAGAGAGTCTGCGCCGACACGGCGTTCGACTGCCGCCAGTCGTAGCCGGCGCAGACGACGCGCGGCTTGTGCCCGAGGTCGGAGAGATCGAGGCCCGAGAGCTGCTCGGCCAGCCGCAGGTAGTAGGCGATGAGCGCGTACGCCGTCCCGAAGGCCTGGTTCGGGTCGAATTGGTCCACCTCCGAGGTCTCGGGATCGAAGCCGTCATCGTAGATGCCGGCGGCGCGAAGCCAGCGCCGGCGCGTGTCTTCGTCGTCGTGCGCCCAGTGGCCGCGATCGGGCGCGAGGCGGCGCGTGGGCTGCGACAACACGCCCGCGTCCGCGCAGCGTGCGTGCGCGTCAGGGGGGTCCACGGGGTGACCGAAGCTGTCGCCGCACGGGTTGAACACGAGGGTCGAATGCGCCCCGCGGTCGCCGCGCGCCCGGTGATGCTGGACGAGGCGCGTCCCCATGATCCCCGGGACGATGAGGATTGGTATTTCCGCGAGCTCGCGCCCGAGGCGCACGTCGCCGTCGGCCGGTCCTCGCCCTCCGCGTTGGACGGTCACACTCTTCTCCTCAGTCGTGGGCGCTGCGCAGCGCCGAGACGGTGTTCATGTCGAGCTCGCCGGTCTCCTCGAGGCCGCGGTCGCGCTGGAAACGCCGCAGCGACTCGCGGCTCGGCGCCGTTTCCTCGGGCGCCTCGTCCGCGGCGGCGGGAGCAGGGGCCGACGCGTAGCCCAGGTTGCGCAGGCGCGCGCTCGCTCCGGCCGGGCTCGACGTGTCCTCGAGGGCGCCGAACGTCAGGGACCAGCTCTCGCGTGGGCCGTTCGGGTAGTCGCCCGGCCAGACCGTCACCTCACCGCTCGCTGCGTCGGCGGCGACGTCCTGGCGCACCCGTCCGTCGCCGTCCGTCGTCCCGGCCAGCTCCTCGCCGCCGGCGCGCAGCACGTAGCGGCAGTTCGCGTAGGCGCGCCCGCCGGGCCCCGAGAGGCGCACCGAGAACGGCTGCGTGCGGCGCTCGTCGCTCGGGCGCCGGCTCGAGGCGGCCGCGTCCCCGGAGCCGAGGTGCACCTGGCCGCCGCCGAGGCGCGCGTCGCCGCCGAGCCGGAGCGCAGCGCCGCTCGACAGGACGGTCACGTTCGCGCCGTGGAGCTCGGCGTCGGCCGTGAGCGTGAGCGCCGCGCCCCCGTTCTGCGCCATGACGACGCGCTCCTCGCCGACGACCCGCACGGTGCGCGCAGCGATGATCACTTCGTCGGGCTTGATGACGAGGGTCGAGTCACCGCACGACAGCACGATCTCGCGCTCGGCGCGTAGCGCCAGGCGCGCGCCGGAGAGCACGGCGCCGCCCGCTACGCTCGTGACCGCGTTGCCGCCCACGTGGCGCAGCGCCTCGCCGTCGACGAGCTCGTAGCGCGCGCCGCCGACGCGTAGCGTCGCGTCGCCCCCCACGGCGACGAGGTCGTCGCCGCCGATGTCGGCCGAGCGGCTGCCGCGGCTCGCCTCGAGGGCGTGCCCGGCGGCGCGGCGCGAGCTGTCGCCGTCCACGTCTTCGCGCCGCATGCCGCGGACCGATTCGGTGTACGCGCCGCCCACGGTGAGGGCGCGATCGCGCTCCACGTCGATGCGCTGGCCGCCCTGCACCTGCAAGCGATGGTCCTCGCCGACGCGCGTCTCGTGGTTCCGCCGGATCTCCTCCGTCAGATCGCGTTCGGCGCGCAGGTGCACCTCCTCGGCACCGCGCTCGTCCTCGAACATGAGCTCGTTGTAGCCGCCACCTTCGGGGCTCGTCTGCGTGCGGATGCCGCTCTGCGTCTTCCGCTCGGGCAACGGGTAAGGCAGCGGCGTCGCGAGGTTCGGCAGCGAGCCCACGACGACGGGCCGATCGATGTCGCCGCCGACGAAGGAGACGAGCACCTCCGTGCCGATCCGGGGAATGAACTGGAAGCCGTATCCCGTACCCGACCACGCCTGCATGACGCGCAAGAAGCACGAGCTGTTCTCGTCGTGCTTGCCCTTGCGGTCCCAGTGGAACTGGACCTTCACGCGGCCGCGGCGCTCGGTCTCGATCTCGGCCGACGCCGGGCCCACCACCGTCGCGCTCTCGACCGTCTGGTGCATGCGTTTCGCGGGGCGGGGCGGACGCATCGGCACCGTCGCGGGCACGGCGCGAAAAGCGTTGCGGTAGAGGGGCGTGCTCGCGTCCGCGGCGCCGAGCTCGTGGCGCACGGCCACGAGCACGTAGGCCACGTTCACGGCGGCGAGCTCGTGACCTCTTAGGGTGAAGCTCTTGCCGGGCAGCAGCCGACGGCAGCGGCTCGTCCCAGCGCACTCGAGGTGGCGCACGCGGTGTTGCTCGAGCCTGGATTTGGCGGCCGCGAAGGTGGCGCCGAGCTCCTCGTGGTCGCCATGGTGATCGTAGTGCTCGAGCGCGTCCTCGCTGTCCGCGAGCAGCGCTTGGCCGATGCCGCCAGCGGCGCCGAACACCTGGTCCCAGCCGGCGTCGTCGACCGCGGCCTGCAGGCCGGCCGTCGCCAGGCCGATGCCCGCGCGGCCGAGCGCGCGATCGGGCGGCATGACCGCGTGCGTGGCCGTGCGGATGCCGTAGGCAAAGGACTCGTTCGTCGTCTGCCCGAGCGCCTCCGCCGGATCGCCGAGCGCGCCGCCGGCCGCGCCGCCGATCGCGCCCGCCATCGATCCCATGGCGGGACCGGCCGCGCGATGGAGCTCGCCGCTGGCGCCGCCCAGCGCTTCGACGCCCGCGGAGCCCGCATCGGCGAGGCTACCGAGCACGCCGGAGGTCGTGCCGATGACGGTCCCCGCAGGCGGCTTCGCCGCGCGCCACGGATCGTAACCGCGCACGGTCGCGCGCGTCGGCACGATGCGGCCGCCGACGCGCAGGCTCCCGACGTGCGTCTCGCGCACGTCGAGCGCCCCGGCGCCGACGTCCGGCCGGTAGTCGAGCGCCTCGGCGCCGGCGAGCGACGCGTACGCCGCCGGCGTGTCTCCGAACACGAGGATCTCGGTCGGGCCGGAGACCTCGAGCATCTGCATCATGTTGCCCGACGGGGCGAGGCGGCGACCGGAGGCGCCGAGCGCTTCGAGGCTGGCGCCGCTCCGCGCCACGCCGGCGAGCTCGTCGACCGCCGTCCCGGCGAGCGTCGTGAGCAGGTGCTCACGCGCCTCGGCGGCGTCGGCCGGGTGCTCGAAGAAGTAGAAGATCCCCTCCTCCGCGAGGAGCCGCGTCGCGAACTCGAAGTCGGTCTCGGCGTACTGCACGCAGTATGCGCGGCGTTCGTAGGGGCGCGCGAGGCTCCAGGCATGGGCGACGCCGTGGCCGAGGAGGACCTCGGTCACCACTTCGCGCACGTTCATGTCCTGGAACACGCGGCTGTCCTTGCGCTGCGTGAGGAACCAGAGCCGCGGGGCGAGCGCGAGGCACACGAGGGCCCGCCCATCGGCGTAGGCGAGGAGCTCGACCGCGACGGCGACGCCGCGCACGTAGCGGCGGGAGCCGTCCGGCAGCGCGAGATCGAGCGTCACCTTGCGCCCGAGGGCGGCGGGCCGCAGGTCGCGCTGCTCGAAGCTGGCGGAGAAGACGATGTCGAACCCGTAGAGCTCGTTCGCCGCTTCGGTTCCGCGCAGACCGAGCACGCGCGCATCGAGATCGTCGAGACCGTCGATGGAGAGCCGCGCCTCGTCGCCCAGGCCGACGCTCGCGGTTTCGGAGCCGCTCGAAAGCGCGTCGATCATGGCGTCCACGCTCGCCCAGAGAAGCCCGCCCATGCCGATCTTGTTGCCGAACCGGCCGCACGCCGCAAGCGCCCTCGGGAGGGCGCCGGCCGCGGCCCTCCAGGGCCGCCGCTCGGAAACCCGATGGCAGCACCGAACCCGATCATCTCGATGACGAACGCCGTCCGCGAGCGCGCGATGCGCGGCACGGATCTGGCGCGATTCCTGAGCGTCGGCCTGTGGTTTCTGACGGCCCAGGCGTTGAGCTGGAAGGCCTCGACCCACCCCTCGCTGGCGCTGTGGGCGGCATCGGCGACCTTGCTGTTCGTGTTGGGCCGGTGGCGCCCGGCGCTGCGCCGCCGCTTCACCCTCGCGGTGCCGCTCCTCGACATGCCGATGTTGCCGTGGGTGCAATGGGCGCCGAGCGGTTTTCGGGAGCAGCTGGGCAGGACCAACATCGAGCTCGCCACGATGCAAGCAGGTCGGGGTCCCGCTGTTGCTGACCCAGGCCACGATCGATCGCCTGGGCGACCCCGCAGGCTACGTCGCGGTCCCGCCAGCCGAGGTGAAGGGGAAGGACGAGCCCATCCGCACCTATTACCCGGCTTCGCTCGCGCCCTCCGCGCGCCCCGACCGCGAGGGCCAGTGGCCGGCGATTTGAAGTGCCCGAAGCCGGAACCGAACCACCGCCAGCGACGGCGCGGCGGAGGCTGCGCGGGCACTATGGGTGAAGACCGAGACCGAGACCGAGGCCCGCGCCCGGCTGTGCGCGTGGGAGCCCTTGACGCAGGGACCGGCCGCGCCCGGGCTCGAGACGGCGTCCGGGCGCGGCCGCCCAGCGTCTGCTAAGAACTACAAAGAGCGCACCCACAAGATCTACCTGTGGACCACGCCGCTCAAGAAGGCGGCGGCCCCGGAGCACTGAGGCGCCCGCCGTCGCCTAGTACCTCGCCACAGAGGACGTGATTGATCTTACGCCGCAGCCCGGCGAGCCGGGCGGTCGGCAAGCTGCGGATACGCTCGGCCGAGCTTCTCGCGCGCACGGTCGACCGTGAAGAGCCACCG
>JADLAB010000483.1 GCA_020848455.1 Polyangiaceae bacterium | reverse complement strand
CCGGCGCCGGCGCCGGCGACCGTCGCGAGCGCGGCGGGCACACCCGGTACCACCGGGCCGGCGACGACGCCCCATTCGACGGCGTCCGACAGGCCGGTACTTCCGTCCGCGAGCGCGGCCGGTTCTCCGCCCGCGGGCTCTTCCGCGGTCCCGCCGGTGTACGCGTCGAGCTCGGCGATTCTCGACGAGTCGTCGGGCTGGAGCTTCCGCACCGAGGACGTCCTGCCGTCTCCGCTCGGAGATCACGTCACCCTCGAGCTCGTCATCCGTCGCGTGCGGGTCATCGGCATCCTCGACGACGGATGCGCGCCGCAGATGCCCGACTTCTTCGATGCAACCGCGACGCTCGCCCTGTCGACCAGCCCTCCCCAGGAGCTTCAGGTGACGGGCATGATAGCGCCCCATACTCCGTCATTCGGCAAGGGAGCACCTCCCCTGTTCGGCCCGCATGAGGCGGCGGGGACGTGGGTGTTCTTCTACTCGACGGGCGGAATGCACAGCTCGACGCACCTCGCCGGCCAGCGCATCTCGCCCGAGGTCGTCGCGGTCGTGCTGTTCAGGTTGGACGCGGTCTATCATGACGTGCCGCAGGTGCCGACTCGTCGCGTCGTAGGCTACCTTCGCTGGCCGGAGCGGAATCCGTTTCGGATGGTCGCTCGCTGGGCTCCCGACGCCGGAGAAAGCGAGGCCGAGCTTGCGCGAAGGTACCCGCGCTGTCGGTTCAACCGGTAGCCAAACCCAGGCCCCTCGCTGGCGAGGCGACGGCGGCGCGCCCGGGGGGCGGCGGCGTTGCGCGCAATGCGTCCTCACTGCCCCGGGCAGTTGCAGGCGCGCACGGGGAGCCACGGGCGCGAGGCGTCCGCGTCGGGCTTGCAGCTCGGCCGGGCGCCGGGCGCGAGCACCTGGCACATGTCCGGTGGGCAGTCGGCGTCCTTGGCACAGAGGAGCTTCGCGTTGAAGACGTCCGCGACGCCGAGGCAGCTCGTGCCGCCGAGGGTCGCCATGCAGTGCTCGCCCTTCGGGCAGTCCGACGGGCCGCCGCACTCGTAGCGCGACGCGAGGCCCTCCTGCTCGCAGCTCGCCGTGGTGCCGCACCTCGGCGCCGCCTCGGAGCCGAGCTCCCCGCAGCAGAGCGGCGCGGCGTCGGTGCACGCCTTCGAACCGCAGCGCCGCGCCGGGCCGAGGCTGCAGTGACCCTCGATGCAGCGCGTGCCCGGCGTGCGACAGGGGCTCTGCGGTGTGCAGCGCTCGCCGTAGTCACAGGCGCTGCGATCGTCGCCCGCGGGCGTGCACACCCCCGCCGCCATGTCGCCGCCGAGGCCCTGCTCGCAGCAGGCGCGCTTCGCACCGCAATCGGCCGAGTCGTCGCAGGTCGCGACGTGGGTGAGCGAGAGATCCGTCGGCGGCTTGTCGCTGCAACGCGTGGCGAGCGCGCGCGCCCACGCCTCGAGGTCGCGGTCGCTCGCACCGACCGGCAGCGGGCGACAGGCGTGGACGTCGCTCCAGGTGCAGCACACCTCCCGGCCGACGCGGCAGCGCTCGGTGCCGCAGGCGAGCTCGGCCCCGCCGTGTGCGCCCGGCGGGGGCTCCGCCGACGGCGCACCCGGGGTCGCGCTCCCGAGGGTCGCTTCCGTCGCGGTGCCGCCGACCGGGACCGGCGACGGCGTCGGCGGCCCGGCGGGCTTGCAGCCGAGCCATGCGAGCCCCGCCACGAGGAGCCAGGCGCCGGTACGCGGCGCACAGGCCCGCCGCGCACGCGCACCCGCACGCGCACCCGCACGCGCACGCGCGCGCCGTGCCGTCGCGGGCAACGCGGCGGCGCGCGCTCGAGGGGAGGTCCGCTGGGGCGCGCCTTGGGCGATGCGGGCTGGAGGTGCCACGCGGTCGAGCTACCCGGCGCGGGCGTCGGGGGCAAGGGCGTTCGGTGCGGCTCCCGCTCGCGCCGCGATGCCCCCGCGTGCGCGCGACTCTGCTATGCGAGCGGCATGTGGCGGTGGCGCCGGTGGGCCTGGTCGGTGTGCGCGCTCGGCGCCTGCTCGAGCGGGAGCGACGGTGCGGCGCGGGGGACTGCGAGCGCGGACGCGCCGGCCGCCGCGAGCACGAGCGCGAGCGCGAGCGCGACCCACGCGACGAGCGCGACGAGCCCCGCGCCGGCGCCGACGGCAGGCCGGGGTCCCGACTGGCGCCAGGCGTGCGGGGACGAGGCGGACTGCCGCGCGCGCTGCGAGGGCGGGTCCGCCGCGGCGTGCACCGTGCAAGGCGACCAGCTGCGGCGGCGCGGCGACCTCGCCGGAGCGGCGGCCGCGCTCGGCCGCGCCTGCGACGGTGGCGACGGTCACGGCTGCTCCGCGCTCGGCCTCCTGGTGCAGGACGGGCTCGGTGTGCCCGCGGATCCGGCGCGGGCCGCCGAGCTCTACCTGCGCGGCTGCCGCGCGGGCGCCGGCGTCGGCTGCTTCAACCGCGGCATCATGTTCGAGACCGGCGCGGGCGGCCCACCGGATCGGGCGGCGGCGGCGCGCATGTACGAGGCGGCCGCGGCGGCGTACCGCGTGAGCTGCGACCGCGGGGATCTCGACTGGTGCGTGAACCTCGGCATCCTCTACTCGCAGGGCCGCGGCGTGGAGAAGGACGACGCCGCGGCGCTCGCCCTCTACACGCGCGCGTGCGACGCCAAGAACGCGAACGGCTGCATCGAGCTCGGGAACGTGCTCCGCGACCGGGGCACGCAGGCGGACGCGGCGCGCGCGGCCGAGCTGCTCCTCGGCGCGTGCGCGCGCGAGCCCGGGATGGCCTGCCGCGACGCCGCGCTCATGTTCGCGAAGGGCGAGGGCGTGGCGCCGCGGCCGGACGAGGCGCGGCGGCTCGCGGAGCGCGGCTGCGAGGGCGGAGCGATGCACAGCTGCACGCTGCTCGCGAGCTGGTTCGAGAAGGGCGAGCTCGGGCCGCGCGACGACGCCCGCGCCGAGACCCTCTTCCGGCGCGCCTGCGACGGCGGCGAGCCCATCGCGTGCAGCCTGCTCGGGCTGCGGCGCGAAGAGAGCAAGCGGCCCGAGGAGGCCCTGCCCTTCTACGAGCGCGCCTGCGTCATCTCCTCGCCCGAGGCGTGCCAGAGCGCGGCGCGCCTGTACGTGGCCCGCAACGACGTGGAAGGCGCGCGTCGCATGGTCGAGCGCGCCTGCGGGCTCGGGGACGCGCGCGCCTGCGCGATCGTGGCGCGAGCGCCGGCGCAGCGCTGAGGCGCCGGTCCGCCGGTCCAGACGCCCGGACTTGCACGACGGGAGGCAACCACGGAGGCACCGAGCCACGGAGCGTGACACGGAGCAGCCTCGACCCCTTGCCGACTCCGTGCAGCCCTCCGTGCCTTGGTGTCTCCGTGGTTCTGCTCCCGCTCGCTCCGCGGCCGCGCGTGGCCCCGGATCAGCAGATCCGCGGCAACTGCTCGCCGTTCAGCATGTCGAGGGCGCGCGCCGTGCCGTAGCGCGAGCGCACCGTGACCGTGCCGCGGCCGGCGCCGGTCACGCGCCCCACGATCGCAGCCTCGGTGCCCGATGGATCCGCGCGGAGGGCGGCGAGCGCGGCCTCGGCCTCGCGCTCGGGCACGAAGCACACGAGCCGGCCCTCGTTGGCCACGTAGAGCGGATCGAGGCCGAAGAGCTCGCACGCGGCGCGCACGTCCTCGTGCACCGGCACGGCCGCCTCGTCGAGCTCGAGCTCGAGGTGCGCCGCCTCGGCGATCTCGACGAGCGCGCTCGTGACCCCGCCGCGGGTGCAGTCGCGCAGGCAATGGACCTCGAGCCCGCGCCCGAGCAAGCCCTGCACCATGGCGGCGAGCGGCGCGCAGTCGCTCGTGATGTCGCTCTCGAAGGCGAGCCCCTCGCGCGCCGCCATGATGGCCATGCCGTGACGCCCGATGTCGCCCGACAGGAGCACGGCGTCGCCGGCGCGCACGCTCGCGGGCTCGATGCGGAGCGCGTGCTCGACGACGCCGATGCCGGTCGTGTGGACGAAGATGTGGTCGCCCTTGCCGCGCTCGACGACCTTCGTGTCGCCAGTAACGATGGCGACGCCCGTCGCGAGCGCCGCGCGCCGCATCGACTCGACGACGCGCCCGAGGGTCTCGAGCGGCGTGCCCTCCTCGAGCACGAGCCCGACCGAGAGCCAGCGCGGTCGCGCGCCGCACATCGCCACGTCGTTGACCGTGCCGTAGACCGCGAGCTTGCCGATGTCGCCGCCGGGGAAGAACATCGGGCGGACGACGTAGCTGTCGGTCGAGACGGCGAGGCGCGTCGTGCCGATGCCGACGACGGCGCCGTCGTGGCGGGCGGCGAGCGCCTCGTTGTCGAAGGCGCCGAGCATGCCCTCGATGAGCCGGTGCATCGCGCGCCCGCCGCCGCCGTGCGCCAGGACCACGCGATCGTGCGTGGCGAACGGCGCCGGGCACGCTGCCGTGAAGTCCTTGTCCATGGGCTCGCTCACGCTGCGCCCTCCGAGGTGCGGCGCCGATAGCGGTAGTAGGCGGCGCACGCCCCCTCGGCCGAGACCATGGTCGCGCCGAGCGGCGTGTCGGGCGTGCAGCGCGTGCCGAAGGCGGGGCATTCCCGCGGCTTCTTCACGCCCTGCAGGACGAGCCCGCTCAGGCACTCGGCCGGCTCGGCGACGACGAGCGCGCCGACGTCGAAGCGCAGCTCGGCGTCGAGGTCGGCGAGCTCGGGGCGGAGGCGGTAGCCGCTCCGCGGGATGACCCCGATGCCGCGCCAGGCGCGGTCGCTCACGACGAAGGCCTCGGCGATGAGGGCGCGCGCGGCCGGCGTGCCCTCGCGCCGCACCGCGCGGCCGTAGGCGTTGTCGACCTCGTGGCGCCCGGCCTCGAGCTGACGCACGGTCGCGTGGATGCCCTGGAGGATGTCGAGCGGCTCGAAGCCCGTGACGACGATGGGCACCCGAAAGCGCTCGGCGAGGGGCAGGTACTCCTCGTAGCCCATGACGGCGCACACGTGGCCGGCCGCGAGAAAGCCCTGCACGCGGTTCGCGGGCGACGACAGCACGGCCTCTATGGCCGGCGGCACGCACACCTGCGACACGAGGAGCGAGAAGTTGCCGAGGCCACGCCGGCGCGCCGTCAAGGCTGCGAGCGCGTTGGCGGGCGCCGTCGTCTCGAAGCCGACCGCGAAGAACACGATCTGCCGGTCGGGGTGCTGGCGCGCGAGCTCGAGCGCATCGAGCGGCGAGTACACGACGCGCACGTCGCCGCCGCGCGCCCGGACGGCAAAGAGGTCGCCGTGACTGCCCGGCACGCGCAGCATGTCGCCGAAGGAGCAGAAGATGACCTCGGGGCGCGCGGCGATGAGCTGCGCCTTGTCGAGGAGCTCGACCGGCGTCACGCACACGGGGCAGCCCGGCCCGTGCACGAGCTCGAGGCCGGGCGGCAGGAGCTCGTCGATGCCGAAGCGCACGATGGCGTGCGTCTGGCCGCCGCACACCTCCATGAGGGTCCAGGCGCGGGTCGTGTCGCGCCGGATGGCCTCGGCCGTGCGGCGCGCGGCCTCGGGATCGCGGTACTCGTCGACGAACTTCACGGCGTCGGCTCCGGCTCGGGCTCCGGCTCCGGCTCGGGCTCCGGCTCGAGCTCCGGGGCGAGCTCGAGGATGCGGCGCAGATCGGCGAGCTGCTGCTCGGCCTCGGCCTCGTCGAGCGCGGCGATCGCGAGACCCGCGTGCACGAGCACCCAGTCGCCGAGCTTGGCCTCGGGCAGGCACGCGAGGCTCACCTGCCGGACGACGCCCGAGAAGCTGACGCGCGCCATGCGGAGCATGGGATCGTCACCGGTGACTTCGAGGATCTTCCCCGGAACGGCCAGACACACGGTCACCTCCAGCTCGGTTGGGCCCGGAGCGCCGCCGCCACGGCGGCGAGCTGCCCGAGCGCGATGCCGCCGTCGTTCGGCGGGATGCGCGCGTGGTGGTAGGGGCGGAGGCCGTGCGCGCGCAAGGCCGCGAGCGTCCGCTCGAGCAGGACGACGTTCTGGAAGCAGCCGCCCGTGAGGAGCACGCGTGGCTCGCCCACGCGCTCGGCCGCCCGGGCGATGCCCTCGGCGAGCCCGCCGTGGAAGCGGGCCGCGAGCGCGCCGATGGGCACGCCGGCACGTCGTTCTTCGAGCAGGGTGCGCACGAGGGGTCTCCAGTCGAGCACGACGCGGCCGTCGGGCTCGAGCCCGAGCTCCATGGGATACGCCGCCTCGACGCCGGGCGCGACCGCGAACTCGAGGCGCATCGCCGCCTGGCCCTCGAAGCTCGCCGTCGCCCCGAGCCCGAGCAGGGCCGAGGCCGCGTCGAAGAGCCGGCCGGCGCTCGAGGTCCTCGG